>CALHWD010000011.1 GCA_938036825.1 uncultured Candidatus Saccharibacteria bacterium | reverse complement strand
GTGTTAGGCACGCCGCCAGCGTTCATCCTGAGCCAGGATCAAACTCTCCATAAAAAGAAAAGATGTACTTTTCATAAAAGATGCTTCCCTACTGGGAAGCGTCTATAACTCAAAAATAGACTGACGATGATTATTGCACAACTAAATTGTTAAGATACAAAATGTCTCGTTGTTGGCCCTTGTTTTCGTTCCCTCAACCAGACTGAAACCATCATAGCGTATTTTTTGTGGATGGTCAACACTTTTTTACGATTATTTTGTCGCAAAAAATACAACTACACCCACAAGCACGCCAAGCAACGACCCAACGAAGATCTCGAGTGGTGTGTGTCCCTGCGCAGCCCGCGGCAACGTGACGTCGACCCCAGTCTTCTTGATGACCTGCTGGATAGCAATACCCTGCTCGCCTGATGAGCGCCGCACCTTGACAGCATCGTAGCAAATAATCAACACGAGTAGTGTCGTGACACCAACAAGTGGTGACTGCAGCCCTTGCTGCAGCACTAGCACTGTCCAGACAGACAACGATGTGGCGGCATGCGAGCTAGGCATGCCGCCAGAGATGAAGAGCTGGTGGGTGAAGTCAAGCACCTTGCCTTTGGCGTGGGCAATTGCAAACTTAATGACGTGAGCAATTGCCCAGCTGATGGCGATAGCCACAATATATGGCGAGAGGTACCATGGCATGATTATGTCTCCTTATCCTCGTCTTTTTCGCGCACAATGCCGATCGATGAGACAGTGTCATCCTTAGCAAGGCGCATCACTCGTACACCTTGGGTAGTGCGACCAAGGGTTGGGATGTCGTGGAGCGCCACACGGATGGTTTGGCCGTTTTGGCTGATGAGGAGTGCCTCAGTGGCATCAGGCTCAAGAGTCTGCACAGTGATAATCGGCCCAGTCTTGGCGGTGACAACTGCTGCTTTGATACCAACCCCACCTCGCTTATGGCAAGGGAAGTTGGCTGCTTTGGTAATCTTGCCGTAGCCGTTTTGGCTGATGACGAGCAATTGCTGGTCGCTACTGGTGACGATGTCCATCCCCACTACCGTATCATCGGGGCGGAGGCGCACACCACGCACGCCACGAGCAACGCGGCCCATTGGCCGGCACTCTGTCTCGCTAAAGCGCACGGCCTGACCAGCTGATGTTGAGATTATTACATCATTGTCACCATTGGTTTGCTTTATCCAGCGCAGCTCATCACCATCGTCGAGTTTGATGGTAATGAGGCCATTGGTACGGATGTTGGCGTAGTCGCGCAGTGTTGTCTTTTTTACAGTACCTTTGGTCGTGGCCATGAAGAGGTAGCCATCATCACTTGCATCTTTAGCGTGGTTGATGATTGATGTAATTTTCTCTTCAGGCTGGAGCTGGAGCAAGTTGACCGCCGCAACGCCCTTGGCCGCGAGGCTGGCAGCAGGCACTTCATACGCCTTAAGGCGGAAGACCCGGCCCTTGTTGGTAAAGAAGAGCAGCCAGTCATGGGTGTTGGCCGGAATAAGCTGATCAATGCCGTCTTCTTCCTTGGTAGACATACCGCGTTTGCCCTTGCCACCTCTGTTTTGGCGGCGGTATTCACTCACTAAAGTACGCTTGATGTAATTCTCTGCTGTGAGAATAACAACGGTCTCTTCCTCAGGGATGAGCTCTTCGTCGCTGAATTTGCCGAGCTCATGGTCGATGATCTTGGTGCGGCGCTCGTCACCGTACTTCTCCTTCATCTCGAGCAGTTCCTCTTTGATGAGGCGTAGGATCTCATTCTCATCGGCCAGGATGGCCTCAAGCTGCTTGATGAGCTCGTGCAGATAGCGCAGCTCGTCTTCAATCTCTTGACGGTCAAGGCCAGTCAGCTTGCGCAGCTGCATGGCAAGAATCGCCTTACCTTGGATCTCGCTGAGCGCAAAACGCTCCATCAACCCCTGCAAAGCATCGTTGTAATTCTTACTTGCTCGGATTAGCTTGACGACTTCGTCGATGTTATCAAGCGCGATCTTGAGCCCCTCAAGAATATGAGCTCGTGCCTTCGCCTTCTTGAGCTCATATTCAGTGCGGCGACGCACCACAATGCGCCGATGGGCAATGAACTCACCAAGGATATCGTGCAAGCCAAGTACCCGTGGCTGGAGCCGCATCGCATTTTCGCTGCTGGGTACAAGCGCCAGCATGTTGTAGTGGAAGTTAGTCTGCAGCGCGGTGAGCTTGTAGAGTTGGTTGAGCACCTTCTTGGGGTAGGCATCCTTTTTGAGGTCGATAACAACACGCACATTACCCCGAGCCGACTCATCGCGCAAGTCGCTGATAGAAGTGAGCTTCTTCTCGTGGACGAGGTCGGCAATCTTCTCAATCAGTGTTGCTTTATTAACACCATAAGGCATTTCTGTAATGACGATGCGGTAGCGCCCACGCTTCTTCGCTTCCTCGATGGCTGCCACGGCGCGCATCGTCACGCTGCCGCGGCCAGTGGCGTAGGCTTGGCGCATTGGCGTGCCACCATAGACCACTGCACCAGTTGGAAAGTCCGGTCCTTTAATGTGCTGCATGAGGTCATCCAGCGTGGCATCAGGGTTGTTGATAAGCTCGACTGTTGCATCAACCACCTCACCAAGATTGTGGGTAGGGATGTTCGTTGCCATACCAACGGCAATACCAACCTGGCCGTTAAGTAGTAGATTAGGCAGCTTGGCCGGCAAGACAGTCGGCTCTTGGCGAGTAGCGTCGTAGGTGTCGCGGAATGGGACGGTTTCTTTATCGATATCAGCTAGGAGTGCCTCTGACACACGCGTCATTTTTGCCTCGGTGTAGCGCATTGCAGCAGGCGGATCACCATCCATCGAGCCAAAGTTCCCCTGCCCCTGTACCAATGGGTAGCGCTCAACCCAGTCTTGAGCCATACGCACCATGGCATCGTAGATAGAGCTATCGCCGTGTGGGTGGTACTTACCCATCACCTCACCAACGATCTGAGCACTCTTGATCGTCTTAGATGTCGGACCGATGCCCATTTTGTCCATCACATAGACGATGCGACGATGGACAGGCTTCATGCCATCACGTACATCAGGCAGTGCGCGGTCAACAATGACCGACATCGAATAGCGCAGGAAGTTATCCTCCATCACGTCCTCGACGGTACGGACCTCCACACTGCGCGAGTGGCTCTGGTCAGGTATGGTAGCTGGGGTGGTTGGTTGGTTATCTTCTGGCTGCATTGTATGTTCCTCGTTCATAGATTAGATATCAAGCTCCTCTAGGCTGACCTTTGCAGCGTTGGCCTGGATGAAGTTCTTGCGGACGCTTACTTCGTTGCCCATTAGCTTGGTGAAGATTGCGTCGGCACGCTCGGCATCCTCCAGCTGGACTTGCACGAGCACGCGGTGCTCGGGGTTCATCGTCGTCTCCCACAGCTGGTCGGCATCCATCTCACCCAGACCCTTGTAGCGCTGGAGGGCAGACTCACTCAGGCCAGCTTGTTTGATGCGGGGCTCGCTTGGGTCTATCTCTACCCCACGAGCCTTGCGCGCTGCAATCTGCTCGTCGTAGTAGGCCTCGAGCGCTTCTTCGTTGTAAATATATTCTTGCTTGTTGCCCGAGAGACGGAGCTTAAACAGAGGTGGCTTGGCCAAATAGATATGCCCTGCCTCCACCACCGGCTGCATATAGCGGAAGAAGAAGGTCATGAGCAGTGTTGCAATGTGGCTACCGTCCACATCGGCATCGGTCATGATAATGATGCGATTGTAGCGCAGCCCCTTGATATCAAAGGTGTCACCAATCCCCACGCCCATGCCCTTGATGAGGCTGAGGATCTCACGGTTGGCGTACATTTTGTCGAGGCGGGCACGCTCGGTGTTAAGCACCTTACCACGCAGTGGCAAGATAGCCTGAGTACGACTGTCGCGCCCAGTCTTGGCCGAGCCACCAGCCGAGTCACCCTCCACGATGTAGAGCTCACACTCTTCGGGATTTTTGCTGGAGCAGTCGGCCAGCTTGCCTGGCAGGCTTGCGCCATCAAGCGCCCCTTTGCGGATCACGGTATCACGCGCCGCTCGGGCAGCCTTGCGAGCTCGGGCAGCTAACGTCGCCTTGCCAACGATCTTCTTGGCCACCGCCGGATTTTCTTCTAGATAGTACGAGAAATACTCGCTCATTACTTGGTCGACATAGCGCCGCACCTCGGGGTTACCAAGTTTATTCTTGGTTTGGCCCTCAAACTGCGGGTCGGGCAGCTTGACGAGGATAACGGCAGTGAGCCCCTCGCGGATGTCATCGCCCGAAAGGTTGTCATCCTTCTCCTTGAGAAGACCATTCTTGCGCGCATAGTCATTGATGACGCGGGTCATCGCTGCGCGAAAGCCCACCAGGTGTGTCCCACCATCAGGGGTGAGCACGTTGTTAGCGAAAGGTCGGACGGTCTCGACGTAGGTATCGTTGTATTGTACCGCCACCTCGATCATCGAGTCCTCGACTTGCTTTTCCACATAAAAGACATCGTCGCTCAGCACATCTTTACCAACGTTAAGGTTCTTGACATAACTGCGAATCCCTCCCTCGAAATAAAAGGCCTGGCGCTGCTTGGTGCGCTCATCATACACAGTGGTGTAGACGCCTTTCGTGAGGTAGGCTTGGTGGCGAAGGTAGTGTACCACCCACTTGTAGTCGAAGTCGACTGTCTCTTTAAAGATGGTCGGATCGGGATAGAAGATAATCGTTGTACCGTCAGGCCGGTCGGTTTTGCCCTTGTTCTTGAGTAGCACAGTGGTATGGCCACGCTCAAACTCAATCCGATAGAGGCGTCCTTTGCGCACCACCTCAGCCACGAGACGGCTGGATAGCGCATTCACCACGCTCGAGCCCACACCGTGCAAGCCAGACGACACCTTATAGCCACCGCCACCAAACTTACCACCAGCGTGCAGCACCGTCAGCACTGTCTCGAGCGTGCTCAGGCCAGTCTTGGGATGCTTGTCCACCGGGATACCGCGCCCGTTGTCCGTCACCATCAAGCCACCATCGGCCAAGATACGCACATCGACGCGCGAGGCATAGCCCGCAATCGCTTCATCGATGGAGTTATCAGCAATCTCCTTAATCAAGTGGTGCACGCCATCGTAGCCCGTGCTACCGATATACATCCCCGGGCGCTTACGGACTGGCTCGAGACCCTCGAGCACCTGAATTTGCGAACCGTCATACGATCCATTATCTACTTGTTTGTTCATTCATTTCCCTCACTATTAGGTCATTCGGGTTACATTACACGCACCTTATTGTATCATAATCGCCGAGGCAGCGAAAATAACAGGGGTAGAGAAAGTGATTTAAATCACTAGAACTCACCTTCTTTGTATCAGCTCCACCCCCATCACTTCATCCGATGGAGCATGAGATAAAACAAGAACCCTAAGATTCAGGCTACTCATACTTACTCGTCGCAACAAGGATGAAGCCAGCAACAGCCATCACTGGTGATGCGACAAACCACGTGATGCCACCATATATCACCATCCCCATCACCAGTAGCGTCGGTTCATTGACAAGAGTACTCAAAACATGCCGATGTGTATCAAGAAAGTTAGTCACACCAAAAAGCACCGACACAAGCATACCATACAGCGCCATCATCGGTACAGCTGCTGCAAGCATCAGCCAGAGGCCAGTCTTGCGCTTCATCATTTGATTGAGCGTCGTATCATCTACATCATTACGTTTTGCTGGTATCACTGGCTGCATACCCAGCAATACATACCAGAGGTAGAGCGAACCAACGAAGCTCGGTATGTTGCTCATGAGAACTGTTGTATTATTAGCTACTAATCCTACAGGGGTGTGCAGTACACCACCACTGAGCCAACCCACAATAAACAGCGCTCCATTCACCAGCAGCAAGCCAAGCGCTCCAATCCTCTGCCAATACCGATCAGTGCGGTGCGACTGCCGCAGCGTGATGACGCTCTGCGCTAGTATACTCGCACTCCAAGCGGCGAGTAGCCAGCCAAATACCTGTTCCACCACTGTCAGACCACTCGCTAGCACCGCGCCTTGCAAACATACGATGGCTGCACTGGCAATCATCCCCACCCCACCAGCAATCACACAGGCCTCGAGCCAAGCCCGACGCGGCGGCGCGGATGCATCAGATGTGCCTGTGTGGCTATGTTGTTTTGCAGTAGTTGTAGCGATGGATTGCGTTGGCATGGGGTGGTTCTCCTCTGTTAGGCGGTGGCTTTGACACTTGGTTATTCGCGCTGGCTGTTTGCTACAAGAACCATACCAATGATGAGCATGATGATACATGGCACAATCAAGATCATGCCAGCGATCATAAAGATCAAGTGAATCATGCTGAAGAACGATAGTATTGACGTAAAGATCGTAGTACCTCGGCTTGTGCTACTCATCATCATCAGCGTCCCCGAAAACTGTGCAAGAGCCGGAAGCACAAATGCCGTCACAATCAGCCAGAGACCAACCCGCCGACGCCGCATCAAACGAGCATATGTTGTAGCGGACACATCAGGTGCAGTACGTGGCGCGGTGGTTCGCTTTGTACAGAGTAATAAGTACCAGAGATAGATGGAGCCAAACACAGCAATGACGGTACTTACCTGCATGACTGTGCTGTTTATCCACACAACCCCCTTTTGCCCGGGGCTCACAAAGAACAAATTGTATAGCCATTCACTTATGATGAGTGCGGCTGGGTTACCTGCCACTAAGAGCAAGGCAAGGAAGCGCTGCATATAATGATCTGTCCGGTGGAGCTGCATCAGCGTGCTGATCCCTTGCACTACCAAGCTCACACGCCACGCCAGGATGAGCCAGCCAGCCATCCGCTCTGGTGACGTGCGGTCTACCTGCCCCACCATCAGTGCACCATAGAAGCTCACCATCGCAGCATACATCAGCATTCCTGCTGCTCCCGTCGCAATAAACGCCTCCAACACTGGCCGGCGGTGGGCTGTCGCATGTGCAACAGGGCTAGCTGACGATGGCGGTGTGTCTGTGCGGCTAGGTGATGTATTATCTACGACAGCTTGTGATGAGCTGTTTAGCTGTGTGCTAGGTGATGGAACAGAGGTCGTATCTGCCTTTGTTGTCTTCTTTGCAACAGGTCGTGACTGTTGTGATTTTTGTTTAGTGTGCTGCGTTGCGCGCTTCTTTGGGGATGATGTTGCTTTTGTCTCTGGCGCGGCGGGCGCTGCTAGGGTTGATTTTTTTCGTGGCATAGAACCGTCCTCCTTTGCCTAGTATACGCGCATCATCACCGTTTTGCCACATAAAAACATGCAATTGCCTCAAATGCAAAGACTAGTGCCAGCTCGTACCAGCCACCACGCCCCACCGAGCGTGCCCCAATCAGCAGCACTGGTGCCAGCGCCAGCACCGAGCCAAAATAATAACAACGCCGAAAGCTGAGCGTCACCGCTCGCCGCTGCGCCTCGGGCAGCCAACGCCGCAGCGCCGCTGCAATACCCGCCAGCAGGTACGTTAGCAACCCCAGCATTACCACATAGCACAGCACAAAGACCAACACGATCCCCAGGGGGTGAATCGTCGCTGGTGTGGTAGTCTGCAGCACAATCGCTAGCAGCACCGCTGCAGCCGCGCTCATACTGGCAAGCAGGATTCTTCGAGACATATCTATCACTATACCAAGCAATCCGCCTGGTGAGAAGCCCGAGCAGCCACACAAAGCAACGCGCTTGCAGCGTCCTCTATAGATATATAATTAGGACGCCCGGCAGCCACTACGGGCTAGAGGTGCTCCACAGTGTGGAGCATGAGTGGTGCGCCTCTGGCATGCGCCGTATAGAACGAGGCCACCACGCGTCGACGCCAACGATGACAAAAGTACTTCTATTGGGGGTACTCTATTAGTATTGGCGGAGCGCAGGCAGTGCCAAAGCTCAGCGCTATGCCGCGCTCTGCCGCTGCCTGGTGTACGCCAATGGTGATGCTATGTTGGGTTATGTAGGGTAAGCTTTTCCGTTTTTTCTTGGGTGTTTGTGTTTGTCAAAGCTTACTTCTACGTTAGCACAAGCGGTATAGTAAGTCAATCAGTTTAGGCTCTATGCTGCAAAACTTTGGCAGCGCTTGCATCATCTCACGACAGCGCTATACATCGCACCAATATACAAGCATGAGCATTATAATCATCGTGCGAACTATCGCAAAACATTGCCTCGCCGCCTCCTTTCTCACCTACGCGAACATTGGCGGCTTGCCCATCTCTCGCACCTCTGTACTTTCGAGAGTTGTGCACAGGCATTTTTGTTGTATATATTGCAATAATTTTTTGTTCGTTTTTGACTATGCATTGTATGTGACCCCTGTTATTTTCCATTACTCGTGTTGTGTTTATAACACATATTTTGGGCGATGTGTGGTCGGTCTGTGTATATGTTCGATGTGGTATTTTTTACGCAAAAATATTGCCAAAAATCGTTGACACAAGCAGTTTTCTCCCATATCATAAGGGTAGCTTCTGAATAAAAAAATTATGCAGAGGCCAAAAATAAACAAACATACGAAAACTCCACATCCAAAAACAACCACTACTCGCAGGTGGTTGTTTTTTTGGTGAGAGAGCTTGGCTAGCGTGCGGCCCTTGGTGATACTTCGCAGCAGTGTTTGTTGTTTGTACGTATGTGGCTCACTAGGTTTTTGCGCAATAAAAATCGCTCACGCTTGGTGAGCAATCATCTTCTACGTGGTGGAGCTGCCGGGTACTGCCCCCGGGTCCGCTTGGTGCCCTCGTATTCGTCTACGAACATAGGTTTGTTTGCGTGTTTGACAACGCGAGGCCGATCAGAAACAAACCAAAAATACAGCCTATCGTTGCGCGGTATATGTCCTCTCCTCGTGCCGCTGCCACCAGGAGAGCAAGCAACATAGCTATGACACTACGAGATGCCCTGTTGCCATGCACCTCATAGCGATCGCCAGACTAAGCGGCGAGTGCAACCGCGGCGGTCTTGGAAGGTGCGAAGATCTTCTCAACACTGCGGAATGCTGCTGCAACTTTATTTTTTGCAGTTATATCTATGCGTGTCGTGCATATCCGATTCGCAGAATACAATGACAAAGTCCAAACGTCGAACGCTATATCAGCCCCACGTCTCGTGTCTATTATAGCATGGTTTTGCCTATGTATCCTCACTCGAGCGCTTGAGCGTCAAGTTGGCCTATCGCCACACAAGAACATTCTAGAAGGCTAGCGATTTCTCCTCCCTGGCAGCATCCTTTTCGTTGCCTATGTTTGGATGGGCAGAACACTGTATCCTTATATACTCTCATGCTCACCCTCCCGATACTCCCCTCTGGAACCAAAACAATTTGCACAGACCCCACCAATATGCTTAACTATAAACAGCATGAACAAAGTCGCAAAAATCAGGTCGGTTGCGCCCGTAGGGTTCGCTGGCCATATGATTGATGTGGAGAGCGACATGACCAAGGGCTTGCCCGCCCTGCAGATCGTTGGCCTAGGCAACAAAGCGATCGACGAAGCGCGCGAACGAGTGCGCAGCGCCATCACCAACTCCCTGCTGGAATATCCGGCTCAGCGCATTACTATCAACCTCGCACCAGCCGAGCTACCCAAAGACGGCACACACTACGACCTGCCGATTGCCCTCGCCCTCCTGACCAGCAGCGGCCAGCTTCGGCCCGAGCAAGTGGCTGGGGCAGTCTTCGCTGGCGAGTTGGCACTTGATGGCACACTCCGCCCAGTCAAAGGTGCCATTACGATTGCCGAAGCGGCTCGTGATAATAATTACAGCACTGTCTATTTGCCCACAGAAAATCTCGCCCAAGCTTCACTCGTATCAGGGGTAATGCTCTATGGCGTGCCAGATCTTACAACACTTTTCCTCCATCTCAAGGGCGAAAAACTACTGCCAATATACCAGCCATCACCCACTGATGATAAACCAACAACACCTGTGTCATCACCCCTGCTCGACGATATCTACGGCCAGGCCCAAGCTAAGCGCGCCCTCACCATCGCCGCAGCGGGCCACCACAACATCCTCTTCACTGGGCCGCCCGGCACTGGCAAGTCGATGCTGGCCAAGACGCTGCCCAGCCTCTTGCCACCCCTGACTCCAGATGAGCAACTGGCCGTAACGAAGCTGCACAGCCTGGCTGGTCTCTCGCTCGACCAAAGCGTCCAAGCGCGGCCATTTCGGGCGCCGCACCACACAGCAAGCCGCGCATCGCTGATTGGCGGTGGGTCGGTACCGCAGCCTGGCGAGGTGAGCTTAGCCCACCTGGGCGTGCTCTTCCTTGATGAGTTGCCCGAATACCCACGCACGACGCTTGAGGTGCTGCGCCAGCCACTCGAGGACACGACAGTGACGGTCACCCGGGCGCGAGGGCGTGCCACCTACCCGGCCGATTTTATGCTGGTGGCTACGATGAACCCCTGCCCCTGTGGCTACTACGGCGACCCAACACACGCCTGCACCTGCAGCAGCACGCAAATTATCGCCTACCAGAAGCGCCTGTCGGGGCCACTGATGGATCGGATCGATATGATCATCCCCGTCAACCGCATCCCCACCGAGCAACTGCTCTCACACCGCGCCACCACCGATCATGAGCAGCGCCATGCGATAGCCACCATCTCTACCGCCATCCGCGCTCAAGCCGCCCGCTACGGTGGCAGCGCTATGCGCAATAGCCGCCTCAGCTCGGCCCAGGTGCGACGCTCTATCCCACTCTCATCAGAGGTCAAGCAGTTCCTTGATGCTGCCAGCACCAAGCTCGCTCTGAGTCCACGTGGTTACTTCAAAGTCATCAAGGTAGCCCAGACCATTGCTGATCTTGACGAAGCGCCGCACATCACCATTGCTCACGTCTCCGAGGCGTTGCAATATCGACAACCAGCGCCCGTCAAAGCGTTGTAAAAATACCGTCGTATACCTTACATCATATTCTACCTCTGTGATTCGTCATATATCAATGAGATTTTGGTAACTACGTGTGATTTACAACATTTGACAGATTCCTCGTCAACCCGCCATACTAGAGCCATGCAAGCAAACTACTCCAACCAACCCCTCCACTACCCTACTCCAGGCCAATCAGCGATCTTCCTCGCTGGCCCCACCCCACGCTTCGATGAAGCATCGCAGCAGCTCATCTCTGCATCGTGGCGGCCCGAGGCCGTGCGGATCTTTGCGAGGCTGGGCTACGAGGGGATCGTCTACGCGCCAGAGAACCATGATGCCTCGCCCCAGCGCGAGCTCGATCTCCTCAAGCAAGCACGCTGGGAGTGGGAAGCGCTCGACGCAGCAACAGTGGTGCTCTTTTGGGTGCCACGGGTGATCGACCGGTCGCTACCCACACTGGGTATGCCCGCCTTTACCACCAATGTAGAATTTGGCTTCCATATCGGCAAGAACCCCGCCAAGGTCGTCTACGGCCATCCAGAGGACGCACCTAAGACGCGCTACCTCGACGCGCTCTACACCGAGCACACTGGGCGGCAGCCAGGCACAACACTCGAAGAGACGATCACGCAGGCAATTGCCTGTGCCAAGGCACTGCAGATGCAGGACAATTAGCCGCCTATCTGCATCTCGCCCTACCGGTTTCTTACACTTCCTTTGGTGGGGTGTGCAGCTCGTTATTTATAAGCGCACAAAAAGAGAAAACACTGTAGACCAAGGGGCTTTTCATTCTCATAAGACCCCACCCATAGCGTCTATCACCGAGCAATCGCTGCGAAAAATCACCAAACTGCAGCATATTTTATTTGCCTTTTGCGGCGACATCTGGTAAACTTTTGGGGAGTCAATTCGTTTTAAGCTCAAGCAAAGGAGAGCACAATCAAATCAACCACCCGCATCAACGAAGCCATCCGTGCACGAGAGCTGCGCGTCATCGGCGAAAGCGGCGAACAACTTGGCATCATGAGCCGGCAGGCAGCCCTAGACAAGGCACGGCAAGCTGGCGTAGACTTGGTGGAGTTTTCGCCCAATGCTAACCCACCCGTTGTGAAGATCATCGATTGGGGCAAATATCAGTACCAAAAGATGAAGGAGCAGCAGCGCAACCGGCGAAGCAACAAAGCCAATGAGCTCAAGCAGATGCGTTTTGGTCTAAAGATTGGCGCTAATGATCTGGAGATTAAGCTGCGCAAGATTCGCAAGTTCTTGGCTGAGGGGCACAAGGTCAAGGTTTTGATCTTCTTCCGCGGCCGCGAGATGGCACATCGCGAGCTTGGCTACAACCTGATTAGCCAGGTCGTCTCCGCCCTTGAGGACGAAGCGATTGTCGAGCAAAAACCACTGATGGCTGGGCGCAACCTCAGCATCGTAATAAGGAGTAAGTAATGCCAAAACTCAAGACCCACAAGGGCACTGCTAAGCGCATTAAGCTAACCAGTACCGGCAAACTGACCCGTCGGCGTGCCTTCGGGAACCACATGCTCTCCAAGAAGAGCAAGTCGCGCAAGCGCAATATCAACACCCCTGCTACCATCACTGGTGGTATGGCCAAAAATGCTAAACGAGCCTTAGGAGTCTAACATATGCGCGTCAAACGAGGAACAACCGCCCACGCTCGCCACGCCAAGATGCTGCGAGCTGCCAAAGGAATGCAACACAATCGCACTCGGAGCTTCCGCCTTGCCAAGCAAGGGGTAATCCGTGCCCTGCAATATGCCTACCGCGACCGTCGTAACCGCAAGCGCGACCTGCGCCAGTTGTGGATCACTCGCATCAACGCTGCTGCCCGACAAAATGGTACCACCTATGGCCGCCTGATCGCTGATATCAAGGCTGCTGGTGTAGCACTCGACCGCAAGGTCCTCGCCGAGCTCGCCGTCAACGAGCCACAGGCTTTTGCAGCTGTCGTGAAGCACGTCACCCGCAAGTAGTGTAGCAATTTATACGACGTTGTGAAGAATACACACCTCCGTAACAGAGGTGTGTATTTATTTGTAGATGAGCGGCCACTTGGTGGGGTATAGCATTTCTCCTGTGCTGTTTCATTCCTGGAGCCTCCCGCACCGAAAATGTTCCGGCCAGATGAATCACAAAGCCTATCGTCCCCACAGTCGCTGGCCTTCTAGAATATTTTCTTGTGCGGTGAGGAGGTTACAGAAAATAGCAAAGCTCCAAAGCTGGAGCTAACACATCATACCATAAAGCAGCCTATCGATAAGCCGGGTTCTGTCGTGGATGATCATCTATCTAGTTTGCAAATTGCTCTGCAAATCGAGCGGTTAGCGATAGCCACAAGCGGATCACTCATCCGTGGCTATCTCCTTGCAGCCGACAGGGTTTACCTCCGCGGCATGTCACCATGCAGCGCTGTGAGCTCTTACCTCACTCCTTTCACCCTTACCCCGCTACTCGAGCGCTACTGCGCACGAGTATTGGTGTTGCGGAGCGGTATCGTTTCTGTGGCACTTTCCCTAGGGTTGCCCCCGGTCGCCGTTAGCGACTGTCGTATCCTGTGCTGCCCGGACTTTCCTCTTGCCAAGTAGCAAGCGATCATCTAATAGACTGCCTCTTTATTATAGCATAAGGGATTTATGATACGTGGGTGTCAAAACCTTCATCTTCAGTGCAGGGCCCTCTTCATCACTTCATCTGATGGAGTGTGCTAATCGGTTGTAATAACCGATTAGCAGCCCTGGTGTCAAGAGGTCGATACTCGGGGAGTATCGACCCTTATAGCGTTCTATCGGAGGGAGTGATGAAGAAGAACCGTGTGATACTCTTGACCTTCAGTCATCAAAAAATCCCAGACTCACCCCGGGCGCTTGATATTCCCCTGCATGATGCAAGGTGGGTTTCCTCATCCATACCCACGGGTATGGTGAATGTTGGAATCCCTATCATATGATGTTAGGAAAATCATACACGCCCGATATTCGTCTGGGACACTCTTAGTATACCACAGAATGGTAAGCGGCGTCACGTTTGCGATGTTGAGAGTCTAGCTTGCGCCTCCTTGGTACTATACAGGTCGACGTTCGCTGAATATTGGCCTTTTGTATTAATGTTTAAAAATCTGCCAGCACTCATGACAGATGCCCACCCTCTTCGTGCAGGAGATAACCTCATTTGATCTCCTGCCAAACTAGCCCGCAATCTAAGCTCTATACCAAGCCAGACAAAAGGCCTAACTCCTACTCCTAACCAAGCGACACGCCAAACACCAGCGAGAAAAGCTGCAAAACACCCCTGATAGCTGCCATCATCACATTGCCAATAGCCGAGCTACCGACCAATACCAGCACAAAGACCAGCATCACACCGTACTGCTCCACCACCTCCATGCCGCGGCGCACAAACTCCGGTGCCAAAGCATACAGCACACGTGAACCATCTAGCGGTGGGATTGGCAGCATATTAAATACAAAGAAGCCAAGATTCACACTCACCGCCGTAGCAAGCAGCGGCTGCACTGCTGGCCCAGCGATCGTCGCATATAGGCCGAAGCAGATGAAGGCAATGACGAAGTTCGTCAGTGGTCCAGCGAGCCCCACCAGCGCTGCGCCCCATTCGTCACCCCGCACTCGCTCGGGGTTGTACGGCACTGGCTTGGCCCCACCAAACACTGGTAGGCCCAGCAGCGCCAAGCTCAGCGGCAAAAGGATGGTCAAGAATGGATCAATATGATGCAGTGGATTGAGCGTCAAACGCCCCTGCTCCTTAGCCGTATCATCGCCCAGCCAGTACGCCACAAAGCCATGCATCGCCTCGTGCAGCGTCATCGAGATAAGAATAACGACAAGGACGATAATGAGGTGAGCGATATCAATATGCATTTCTTTATTGTATCACATTGCCTACCCACCTTGACATTGCCTTCTTGGCAGCGTATACTAATACAGATTGTAATAATATAAGTGAATAAGTGGAATAAGAATATGGCAGCACGATGTGAACTGACTGGCAAGGGCAAGCAATTCGGCAACAATGTGAGCTTCTCGTTGCGACGCACCAAGCGAGTCTTCAAACCAAACCTTCAGAAAAAGACCTTCGTTGTAGATGGGCAAAAGGTCACTATGGTTCTCTCGACCAAGGCAATCCGCACCCTCAAGAAAAAGGGCCTGCTCACCAGCGCCAAGACAAAGGCCAAAGCTGCGGCGTAATCGCCTAGAGCAAACGACAACTGTAAATATCCCCTTTTTATAGGGGATATTTTAGTGGTTACTTCGCTTTATCTAGCTCAGCGATCGTTGCGAGCACGCCAGCGAACTGCCGAGCAAACTCTGGCCGCAGCACCAATACACGCTGGGTGCCAACCGCTTCGCTAGTGACAATGCCTGCTTCGCGCAGGACTTTGCAGTGGTGCGAGACAGTCGAGAGTGAGAGATTATGATCGATCTGGCTGCAGCCCAGCCGCCCCTCCGCAGCCAAGCGGCGGACAATCCGCAGCCGCAGCGGGTCGGACAGGGCGGCAAAGACATGCTCTGGTGCGAGTGCGTCAGTTGGGGTATTTTGTTGGGATGTCATTTCCTTTGTATTGTCTCATACCTGCTGGTCATTGCCAAGGCAAGCACTACCACACCGGCCGCCACCAGTGGAATTGCCTGAGCTGGCTGGCTACTAATAATTGCACTGCCTAGCATACCACCAAAGCCTTGACCAATGTAAATACTGGATGAATTGAGTGAAAGATTCAGCTGAGCCCGTTCTGGAGCAAGCGCAATGACGCGGTATTGCTGAGCAATCGTGGCAATCCAAGCACTAGCCGTCCATAATAGCACACTGCCACCAACGAGCCCAAGCGCACCTGGCATCCCAGCCGCCACACCAAGCAAAGCAAGCGCCAACGAAAAGGCAAGCATTGCCCAGCGGGCCAGCCAAATGTGGGCAAAACGATCGGTCAGCCAGCCGCCTAGCACACCACCCAGGAGTGAGCCCACACCAAAGATGAACAAAATCAGGCTAAAGTATTCGTGCAGACCCGCCTGCTGTACCACTGCACTCAGATATGAAATCACGCTGGTGCCAGCGACAAATATCACTACCGTTACCAATAATGTCAGTGCAACGTGGCGATTCGCCAAGCCCGCCACCAATGCCCGAACGGTTGGTACCTGCTGCGCTGGCTGCGCCTCACGCGCCCGAATGCCCAGCACAATGCCACACAACACCAGCACTGCAGCCACCGCCATTGCCCAAAACAGCGCGTGGTAGCCATAGCGCTCCCCCACAACCGAACCAAGCGGTACAGCGAGAACTGTTGCCATCGTCATGCCTGTTGTAACGACGGAGATTGCCTTGCCGCGATGCTTGGCTGGGGCAAGGCTGGTTGCCAAAGCCATCGCCGTTGGCATCATCATGGCTGAGCCCAAGGCTGCCATCACTCGAGCCACCATCATCCATACAAATGACGATGCAAGCGCTGCCACTCCATTACCAATTGCAAATATCGCTAGTGCTAGCACCAAGGTCGACCGCCGATTGCGCCGCCCCATCAGCATGCCACATAGTGGTGCCGCCAGTGCATACACCCACGCAAACACCGTTACCAAGAGGCCAGTCTGCCCCAGCGACACCCCCAGCTGCTGCGCCACTTGTGGCAATACCGCTGCCAGCATGAAGCCATCCGCCCCAATCACGAAGGCTCCCAGCGCTAGCACCGCAATCTTACCCCACGGCGTGGTTGGTTGTTGTTCCATAAAACCGTTCCTTTCTTCGATATAAATCGAAATAATAGTGATATTTCGAAGTGTATCGAATTTAGCGCGCTGCGTCAAATCGACCACGCTATGGCGATTATTTCACTATAAATCTCACAAATCCTCATCACTGTCTCGCACTCATTCCTTGAGAAACCTATAGGGACTGGCCCCATCTTGCCCATCGATCCACCAACACTCGTGCTGGCTACAACTAATATTCATACCCCACCAGATAAAACAGCGAGGAGAAAAACGGAGTAAAGATGTATCATAAAAACCAGCCTCTCCACGAGGCTGGTTGCGCTTGGGGTATATGAATCCTAACTTCGAGCCAGCTCAAACACCGTCAGCACTTCGGGTAGGTTGCTCGCTGTTTTGATTTTGAGCTTGGGCTTTTGCTCGACTGGCGCACCAAGCTCCTTCTCAAAGACCTCCACGGTGTCTTGCGGTACTTCGTACTGCAACGCACTATCAGCATAGTGAACGGGCACCACCACTCGTGGCTCGATCTTGCGAATAATGGCGGCGGCACTTGTCGCATCCAGCGTGTAGCCATAGCCACCCACTGGAATAATGACAATGTCGATCACCCCCAGCGCCTCGAGCTGCGCGTCAGTCAGCTCTGGCGCGATATTACCAATCACCGCAATGCGAATATCGCCACACTCAATGCGATACACCGTCGAGAGCTGCTCGCTCTCTGGCGTGTCGATGTGGCGCGTGGCTGCAATGCCGCGGATGGTGTAGTCACCCACTTCATACTCGCCAGGCTGGTCGATGATAAGGCGTGCCTCGGGATTAGCTACTGCAAAGCGTTCTTCGGTCGCAAGCTCCACCGCGTCCTTCGTCTTGGCGTCCTTCAGGCCTAGCAGCGATAGCTTGGGGTCAACTGCAAGCGTGGTTTTCTTCGTCGCGATGATGACGGTGTTGCCGCCTTTGTATTCGATATCAAGCATGATTCTCTCCTTCGTCTTCTTTTAATATATTATCAACGTCTACCAATACGGTATGCTTGTTGGTCAGAATAGTGGTAATGAAGCGGTCGCGCACACTCAGCCGGTAATAGAACTCGTCGTAGCTCAGGATGCTATACGTTAGCTCGCGCCCCTCCTGCCGCTCGATAACTGCCACCACGCTGCGCACCTTAGCAGCCGAGAGGTTACCCACGAGCAGCAGATCGATCGTACTGGCTGAGCCCTTCACTAGCGCCCCCGCCGCAATCGCCACACGCAGGCGTGGCAGCTGCATAATCGCATCTTGCCAAGCAGGCCGGTAGCCCGACTTGTTCTTGGCTGGAGCGATTTTTTGATCGGCAAAGATGACGCGCAGTGGTGGATAATATTCATACTGCTGGTTTACTTCGTAGTACAATTTGTTATCCACGCTGTCGCTCGTAATGATCCCCACCTCCAGCATATTGAGCAGCTCACGGCGCACCGAATTAATTTGCTCATTAATCAGCCGCGTAATCTCGCGCACATAAAATGCCTTTCCTGGGTTGTTCAAGAAAAGGTGGAGCAATTTCACACGAGTTTTTGATCCAAACAGTGCATCTATCATTACGGTCACCAACTAGATTTATGGTATCACATCTGGTGCGCTTGCGCGAGCACCCGATCAAGGTAGGCCTCAGCATCCTCTAGGTCACACCATACGATATCGGGGTTACGTCGCAGCCAGGTCATCTGCCGCTTGGCCAGGTGCCAATCTGCTGTACAAAATGCCGCTTTGGCTTGCTCAAGCGTATACTCGCCCTGTTGTAATTTATGTATAATTGGGTAGACATTTCCTGTCATTGCTTCACTTTCCCAGCCATAGTGGGCTGCTAGTTCCGTCGCTTCTTGCACAACACCATGGGCAAAAAGCTGCTCTGTCCGCACAGCAATGCGCCTGCGCAGCACATCACGCGGCGATGCAATACCTACAACATAGGTATTTTTATCAACATGCGCTGACCTCTGTAACTGTTGTCCTTCTCGCACTATTGTATTAATGACACGCCTTTTGTTGTATTTATTATTGGGTAATTCTATGTTGTGTACTCGACAATGTTCGTGCAAAGTTTCTATAGAATAGCCCTGTAACTGCTGCATAAGCTTTTTGTTCACCGTCGGAAATTGAAATTTATACAACACTGCATCGACATACAAGCCCGTCCCACCGACGAGAAACGGGATGCGTCCACGCTGGCGAATAGCCGCAATTTGTCGATTAGCATAGCGCTGGAAATCCACTGCTGTAAAGCGCTGGCCTGGCTCCACCAGATCCAACCCCCAGTGTGGCACGAGGGCTTGCTCGTGCGGCGAGGGCTTGGCAGTGCCAATATCCATACCCTTGTAGATGGTGCGCGAATCGGCGCAAATAATCTCACCACCGTACTGCTTGGCGAGACGAACTGCTAAGCTGGTCTTGCCGCTAGCGGTCGGTCCAACGATAGCAATAAGCGGCACAGTAAGTGGTGTGTTATTTTTTGTATGCATGCTAGCTACTCCTCACGCCATTCTGCGGCGCGGCAAACGGCCGCCAGCGACGCTGCGCAAAATCGACCACGCGGTACGAATCGTCACACTGGATCCCATCGTGCTCGAGCAGTTGCCGCTGCACTGCCTGCCCACCCGGAAAGCCGACCGCAAGGCCTCCCTTGCAATTTACAAGTCTATGCCACGGCAGCTCCTCCGGCCCACCGTGGGCAATCTCCCCCACCCGCCGTGCAGCATATGGGTGGCCCGCAAAAGCTGCCAAGTCGCCATAGGTCGTCACTTTATCATCTGGCAGCTGTGCCATCAGCTCGTAGATGCGACTATGCAGGGTATTATGTTCTTCTGCTACCATTATTCTGCCTCGCTATTTTTCTCGTGCTCACACAAACTAGTATAGAGCACCTGCAAAAAATTATCTAATCACCCATCAAGTCATTCAACACCAGAAGCCTGCGCCTGCGACATGCTAGCGTGTGTATTATGAATATTATCGTTGTATATTCAGAGAATCTCCCTCTAATCGCTATAAGCGGTGAACATCCTTCTCTAGTTTTCAGTTTTCATGTCTCTCGTTATAGCCAAGTGTCTGCCAACACAAGAAAGCCCCACCGCTCATCAAGCGATGGGGAGAGGAGCTCACATAAAGTGGTGAGAATCCGACAAGCGAGCTTTCACAACCTACCAAGTGAAATACCGGGCAATAGCCTCTTCCGCCTCCGCCCAGGTGCGACACTCGACAACGCGTGGATCGTCGATCGTGACACCGGGATGCCATGGCCGTTCGCCAAATAAAATTGCCAAGCCAAGCGGCGCATCATCCCCCTCAAGGCCACACTCGAGGTGATGCGGCGAGTCATCAATCGCAATCCTCATATTGTACTGCCGGTATATCTCTGTCTTGGAGTCGGTCGTTATCTTGATGCCATTCTCGGTTTCGACTGGCCGCCGCGTCAAAATAACCTGCTCAAAGACACCAGGCAAGTACTTTTCGATACTCTGCTTTGTCACGTCTGCTAGGCCATAATGCCGAGCCGAGACTGCATAGAGTTGATACCCGACCGCCAGTCTTCGCAACACCTCAATCGTCTCTCTGTCTGGGACTTGCATCTCCTCAAACCAATCAGGCTTCGCCATGCCTGGTGTCGTCCCCAATTGCAACCCATTAAATCGCTCCTGCACTTCCTCTGGTGTTGGACCCCACGTCGTCTGTGGTATGTCAGGTCGAAAGTTGGTACCGTAATGCTCGTTATATGCCGCCACTAGCCCTTCAGCACAAGGGAAAACAACGTCATCAAGATCAACGGCAATAGCAGGTCTGTTGCTTTTTACGTATTCCATACATACTCCTTTATTATTTATTGATTACAGCAGTTCAGGTCGTTCCTGTTGGGCATAGTGCCGCAATGAGTTGATATAGTGCACAGCCGCCGCAAAGGGATAGTCAGTCCGCGGCGTGATAGGCTGCTGCATAAGCTCATCTGGTGTGAGCCATTGGTAGCTACTGTGTTCCCAACTGAGGGTAATTTCTGGCGCATCACCATCAACGAGTGCCGCATAGCACACATAGCTCAGCCGCTGGCCATCAGAGTGCGGCAGTACGTGCTCGAAGGCCACACTCAGCTGGCTCGGCGCAAAGCCAAGGCCAGTCTCTTCTTCTATTTCCCGTCTTACCGCCTCAAGTGGTGTCTCGCCAGGCTCTACCTGACCACCAGGCAGATCGGTACCGTGCGGAAAGAGCGGATGCGTACTACTGCGCTCAAGGACAAGAATTTTGCCAGTCGCATCAACAATGAGTGCTTTGGCTAAGAAATGGGGTTGGTTATTCTCTGGTTGGATTGCCCGAGTAAAATATATGTTTGCCATGGCGTCTATTATACACAAAAAAGAGCACACCATGTGTGGTGTGCAACAACTGCAAAATGGAAGTAGGATTTTACAGCTCAAATTTGCTCATTTTTATCGCTAGCAAGTCGCTCAATTGCTACCTCTACTTCGTACCAATTTATGCAGCGCACCACCCCGGCCGGCAGCACTGTAGCTTGGTTCCAAGCATAATCGCCAAAGAGCAGCGCGTTGCGGCCATACGCTGCCACCGCTTGGCAGTGCTTGAGCTGGTCGTCGATCAGCACATCGGCGTTGATTTGCGTCATCAACTCTGCCTTCGTGGCACGGTGCGAATCATTAGTTAACTCATCCCAAATACCCGAGAAATAAACCGCCGTGCTAGCAAAGATACCTGGAAAATGCTCGTCGATCCAAGCTATTGTATCACCCTTTACTTGTAGGCAGCGTGACGTTGCAATCATCAGATGATGGTGTTGTGCCAAATGCTCCAGTACCTCCAGCGCGCCACCAATGTGTCCATAGCCCGCGCTTAGGCTCGTGCTCACAATCTCGGCAGTGCGACGCTCCACCTCGGCATTATCCACCTGCCACATCTTGGCCCAATGCTCATCATAATCATCGACCGTCAGGTTCGTCCCCCAGCGCTGGTTGCTAAAGGCGACGATGCCAGCGGCATTCTCCGCCAGCACGTCGTCGACATCCACAGCAATGCGCAGGCGGCGCATTAGCTCAGCCCCTCTAGGTACGCCGCTAGCTCATCCAGCGGCACTGTTGTCTCACCCTGCTGGGTGCGCACACTTACCTGGCGATTAGCTTTGTCGCGTGGGCCAACGATAATCTGCACCGGAATTTTTACAACAGTAGCTTCGCGGATCTTTTTACCAAGCGATTCATTGCGCATATCTGTTGTATATCTTACCTCGTTGTATTTTATAGGATGCATCAGTACCACTGTTTTGAGCACCGATGTGATTTCATCAACATAGTCTTCTACGGTGTTGTTAATTGTGAGAATACGGACTTGCTCAGGCGCAATCCAGAAAGGGAACCACCCCGCTGTGTGCTCAATAAAGACGCTCAGGAAACGCTCAATCGAGCCCAGCAGCGCGCTGTGAATCATCACTGGCCGAGCCATCTCACCCGCTTCATCGGTATATTCGAGGCCAAAGCGCTCGGGCTGGATAAAGTCGAGCTGCACCGTCGCCACCTGGTGCTCGCGGCCAATCGCATCCGTCGCCATGAAGTCGATCTTTGGCCCATAAAAGGCCGCCTCGCCCTCCTGCTCGAAATAGTCCAGTTGCTTAGCCATCACAGCTGCCTTGAGCTGAGCCTGGGCCGATTGCCACAATTCTGGTGCCCCAAGGTAGCCCTCTCCCTCATCGCGGTAGCTCAGGCGGACACGCAGCTTCATCCCCACAATGTGGTACAGCTCCTCGGCACAGGCCAGTAAATTACTCATCTCCTGCTCGATCTGATCTGGCCGGCAAAACACATGGCTATCATCCTGCGTCAGTGAGCGTACCCGACTCAAGCCGCCCAGCTCGCCAGTTTTTTCGTCGCGGTAGTCGGTCGTTGTCTCTAGGTAGCGCACAGGCATATCGCGGTAGCTCCGTGGCTGACTAGCAAAAATCTGCGTGTGATGCGGGCAGTTCATCGGCTTGAGAGCCATCTTGTCGCTCGTCTCTTGACTCGTCACAAGGAAGAGTTCATCACCAAACTTCGCCCAGTGCCCACTCGTCTCATACAAATCTTTCTTGGTAATGTGCGGCGTCCAGACTTTGGCAAAGCCGTATTTCTCACGCAGCTGGTTGGAGAGCTGGGCTGCTTTATCGCGCAAGATCGTGCCACGCGGTGTAAAGAGTGGCAAGCCCACCCCCACCAGTGGCGACATTGTGTAGAGGTCGAGCTCCTTGCCAAGCTTGCGATGGTCGCGCTTTTTGGCTTCTTCGCGCATCTGTAGGTAGCTATCAAGCTCCGCCTGCGTTGCAAAAGCCACGCCATAGAGCCGCTGCATCTGCGGCCGGGTCTCGTCGCCTCGCCAGTACGCACCAGCCACGCGCAGCAGCTTGAAGGCCCCCACCTTGCCCGTGCTCTCCACGTGCCCACCACGGCACAGATCGGTGTAATCGCCCTGAGAGTAGAGTGATACCGTCTTTACCTTACTCTCGCCTTCTGCAGCGCTACCAAGGGCCTCTCCAGCCAATTCTTTGGCAATGGTTGTCCCCGAGCGCTTCAGGTCATTGAGTAGCTCGATCTTGTATGGCTGATCTGCCTCCGTCGCCCAGGCAATCGCCTCATCCACCGGCACATCGCGGTGCGTAAAGGGCAGATCGCGCGCAATAATGTGCCGCATCTCCTTCTCGATTGTGCCAAAGTCCGCCTCAGATATCGTGACATCACCAAGGTCAATATCATAATAAAACCCCTGATCGATAGCTGGCCCCACACCAAACTTCGCCTGTGGCCACAAATGCTGGACGGCTTGCGCCATGATATGCGCCAGGCTGTGGCGCATTGCTTGTTGCTCGTTGTTCATTGCTTTGTTTGCTCATCAACTCCTCCGCTGCACACTGGCAGCTAGAAGCCGATTCGCTCCTCCTTGGATATAAATTATGTTGATAAAAATAAAAAACATGCGCCCTGACACGGATGTACTCCATCCGACCAATCTCGCATGTCTCGGGCCGCTTGCACACAAACGGCGGTTCCACCGGACTTCTTGGCGCTTACCGCCAAGCACTCATGACGCAACGTTCTCGCACATCACGACAGCCCACGAAGCTCGGGAGGCTGGTGAGGCCCCGTCAGCACTTACCGTCTATTGTATAACGAGAGTGGGGGTGGGTGCAAATAGTGTCAGCCTCAACCTCTCCCAACTACATCGCCCTCACGGCAGACCCATCGCGCAAGAAAATATCTGGAGGCCAGTGGCTGTGGGGGCGGATAAGCTCTGTGATTCATCTGGCCGGAACATTTTCGGTGTGATGGGTTTGTTGTGAGGGCGAAGATGATAAGTTTGCACGTTCAGGTATGTGTCCCATGTACCCTTGCCCTCCCCTGCATCTTCTGCTACAATACACGTGTCGGGCGATTAGCTCATTTGGCTAGAGCGCTTCATTGACGTTGAAGAGGTGAGAGGTTCGAATCCTCTATTGCCCACCATTTCGGTCTATTTGCCAGTGCACCATGTCGGTCTGTAAGGTGCGCTGGCGCGAAAGCACTTACTACTACAGTAAGTGCTTTTTGTTATGACAAAGCCTCGCCAATATTGCTTCGCTCCCCGCCCACACCACAAACTTGCAAAACGCAAGCCTTGATGCTACGCTAAAGGCATGACACGAACAGCTCACAAACGCTCAGCCTGCCCCATTAGCTACAGCCTCGACCTTTTTGGCGACAAATGGACACTCCTTATCATGCGTGACGTGCTGCTCTTTGGGCGCTGCTACTTCCGCGAATTCGCACGCGATGAGCGCATTGCGAGCAATATTTTGGCCGATCGCTTGGCGCGGTTAGAATCGGCTGGCTTGCTTGATAAGCAACGCGATCCACTCCAAGGCAATCAATACATTTATAGCCCAACAGACAACAGCTGGCAGCTCTTGCCACTGCTCGTCGAGCTGCTCTTTTGGGGCGCCTGTGCCGACCCACATGCTGCCGTGAGCGACGACTATCGTGCCACCATCGCCCACGAAAAAGATTTGCTCAAACAAGAAATCATGCTTGCCGCAAAAACCGGCACCTTCGTCGACTACTACCACAACACTATGGGTATACAGAGGTAGAACCTCTCACAAAAATTGATATATAGTAAAAACATGTACTATATTTTAGTTGCAAATTGCAAGTGATGTACCCTGCTTGGCATCTCTACTTTTCCTCATGAGCCTACCTGCCGCACTCCTACAAATTCACATTGTATGAATTATAACAAAAAATATTCACATAATAGCGTCTTCTCGTCGCCACCTATCATTCGCTCACAAGCGCCTTGTTGTCGTCGCAATCGACCATGACTGTAACCTCTCAGCCCATCATATCGCTTGCAGATTACAAGTAAAATGACGCGCCATGTCGCAGTCTATTTGCTGGTTTATTATGAACAAAATATGGGCGAATTCACACACTGCGCCACACTCACCCAGACTACCTGCCTCGCCCAAGAAATCGCTCACACCATCATCAAATTCACGCATCAACTATGCAATATAAAGCATATGCTTATCAATATTACACACTATCTGTACACTCCTCTCCATTATCTCTACGAATGAAGCAGCAAAAACCAGCGCCAACAAATGAAAATTTGGTGTATATATTCACATCACTCATACATCCTGTCGCTAAGCTATCACAAGTTCACCCACTCCAGACTATCGTATCCTAAGCAGTATAAAGAAACCTGGCATGCCACCACTTCTTTGAGCACCCCACCCTCCTCACAGCACCACCTAGCAGGCATAGCTGTGGTTTCTTGCCTATTATTCATCCACACCACTTCATTAGTTATCCACATTACCTATGGTCATTTTGCTGCGCATCATATGCGTTTGGTGATATAATGCACACACAATTCTCATTTGTATTTTGATATTTTTGTATTATAATATCTATTTTGATAATCTGGCCTCTGTAAAATCTTCCAGAGTACCCTACTCGCATTGCCACTATAAACCCTACGAGCCGCTCATTCTTGGCACTATAACCCCAAGACGACCCTGCCTCTGAGCTAGCAAATCAACAGCCTCAGCGACGCCAATAACACACATGCCAGTTCCCTTCTCGCAAAGTTAATGAAGCGATGCTACGCTTTATTGAACCCCCCACAGACAAAGCAGAGACATAAGAGGTCCATATACACAAGAGATGTGAACGAAATACCACTGATGAACGGCCTTCTAGCGCCAGAGTCTTACCTACTTTTCAGTACCGCCCCTCCTCTCTCACTCTTCAGCGGAGTATAAATCTACCACAAAGCCCCACCAGACCACCCGTCAACATGAGAAATTCTACTCTAAGCACCGCAACTCTTATAGCCCCCAGCCAAGGACGGCAGAGAATATTAAGATAGCTGACACTCTACGCTCCAATCCTCGCCAATACAAAAACCGGCCATTCTCTGGCCGGTTATATATGCCGCTACAAAAGCGCGAATTCTATTCCTTTTTGCGCTGCTTTTTGGCGGCTTTTTGAGCTTGTTTGGCGGCTTTGGCGCGGTCGCGCGAGCCGGTAGTGGCTTTGACGGTTACATCAAATTTATCGAGGTAGCGACCAAACGCCAGGTGCGTCTGGGCATTAAAGGCACCAATCGCACTAAAGCAAATGGACGTGACGGGCATAAGAATCCACTGCGCCACCATGGCAAAGCTGCGCCGGCGCTTGTAGCGCTCGGGGCGGGGTGGCAACATTTTGAGCATCAAGAAGACGGTGATAAAGATACCGATCATCGCGAAGCGCTGCAAATTGCTAATCACCTCAGGCAGCATATGCACCGCATAACTGCGTGATGATTCTTGGTTGATCAACAGTGGCACCCACCCACCAAAGGTGACCAAAAAGGACATCACTGCCAATGTGACATGCCCATCGAGCAAGCGTATGAAGCGGGCAAACACTTCAGCAAATGGCACATTGCGCCGCCGCGTAAAGGTGCGCATTGCCACATATGGGATATCCGACGCGCCGTAGCTCCAGCGTCGGAGCTGCTTAAACTGCGCTACCACTGTCCCCCAGAAGGTGTTGTCCATCACGGCATCTTGGTAGATAGGCACATGGATGGGCAAAACACTGTAGTCTCCCGCAAAGTAGAAGTAGCTGCGCCAGTATTGATGGCCATCTTCCACAATGCTGCGTGTGCTCCAGAAGTTCATCTCCACCAGCGCGTCCATTGGCTGTGAGTGCGAGGCAAAGTTGCGCAGTGTGTGGGGGCGCATACTGCTGATGATCGTCCAGAAGGAGTTACCCGTCGCAATCACCCGCATCGGCGCTGGGGCATCCCAGATGTTACCGAAGTATAGTGCAATCGGCTGGTACGACAAACGCTTGCGCTCGGGGTGAACGATATACTCATACGCCACATAGTCGAAGTATGATGGATATGGGCGGTTGTCGCTGTCGAGTGTGGTGATCATCACATCACTGTAGGCAATTCCCTGCTCGTCGCAATAGCGCTGGAGCTGCTTACCAGCATAGGTGATGTTACCGCCCTTACCAATCACCTCATCAGGCATGTCCTTAGGGTGCATGATAGTCTGGAAGGTGAAGAATACATCGCCATACTCCTGCTGGAGGCGAGCCGCCGTGCGAGCAATATCCACCCCACCACGCTCCTCGTAGGCAAGGACGAGGATGATCTGTTTGTTATTGTACGTTGTATTCTTGACCGACTCGATGGTGGGCTGCAAGACATCATACGACTCATTGTACGCCGCCACAATCACTGCTTGGTAGAGCTGCGATGGTCGCGGAAAGCTCGCTGGGTCGGCCGCCATAAGGCGGAGATTCTCGCGATGCTCTTGGGCGTGAAATTCGCGCTGATGACGCCTAGGCAATGGCTGCTGCTGGATGGCAGCATAGCTTGCTACTGGGTCTTCGAGCTGCTCCAGACGCTGCCGCCAGTTGACTATCTGCGCCTTCTCCAGCTGGTGATGGCCTGTCAGTGTACGATAGGCAATGCCAACCGAGCGGACAATCACACTCATCACCAAGACGAGAAGGTAGATAGACGCCCACAGTGGATTGATCAAAGACAAAATGATAAACAAAATCAGCATCCCATAGCTGAGGAATGCTGGGAGAATTTCAAATAATCGGTAGAGGAGAGTGCGCTTGCCCATGGGCAGCTCGAGATCGTTGTGATTCATTTATCGATACGCCAGGTGCATTACTGCTAATCCATACGAGGCAGCAACCAGCAGCACCAATACTGCTGCCGCCCCCACAAAAAGCGCTGTCTGGCGGCGCTGCAGGCTATACAGCTTAACCATCAGGCCAATGTGCACCACCATTACCAGCGCACCAAACAACACAAAACTGAGTAAATAATACCAATAACTCTTATAAAAATGTGCCTCGCCAAAGGCGGTGTAGCGCACATAAACCTGCACATCGCGCACCTGCAGCGTGAAGCCCATCACCAGCATATAGATGATTCCCGCGACAAACACGCCAATCAGCGCCGCAAAGAACGGCCGATCGGCCGCGATCGTGCGGAGAGGAGTGCGCAAAAAATCCTTCTTCTCTTTGGTCATAAACAAATGGAGCCGCTGACCGGACTCGAACCGGTGACCTACGC
This sequence comes from uncultured Candidatus Saccharibacteria bacterium, assembly GCA_938036825.1. GTDB lineage: Bacteria > Patescibacteriota > Saccharimonadia > Saccharimonadales > Saccharimonadaceae > Saccharimonas. The sequence goes on along the minus strand of CALHWD010000011.1, from coordinate 3,638 downwards.
TTTACGAAAGCGCCGCTCTACCAACTGAGCTACAGCGGCATCACCGCTATATTATACTAGAGGCGAGGCGAAAATGGAAGGCAGCGCGGCTTGATAGCCTCTAGAAGCTACCTCACTGCAGGATGATGAATTATTGCGAGAGCGCTGTGGCTGAGGACATGATGGTGGTGCTCTCCTCTTCGCTCCTCCCTGCTTGGTGGGTAACCTTCGCATGAGTCCTGAACTGATTATTATGCTGAGGTATTTTCTGTGCCAGCTTAAGCTGCGGTGGCGAGTGGCCAGTGATTTTCTCACAATACATTCAATACTGTCGCCCTCCTGGCGTTAGCTCTCCCTCCTCACCACTTCATCCGATGGAGTGTGAAAACAGATTGCAATAATCTGTTTTCAGCCCTGGCGTCAGGAGGTCGACATCCAGCGAATGTCGATCTTTATAGTATTCCGGGGGAGGGAGTGTGGAGAGGTGGAGCGTAATACAAGACTACGGTTCGACGATTCCTCTACAAACCTCTTGCGATTTTTGGTAATTGCTGCTACTATTGATCTAGCCTATGCGCTCGTAGTGAAGATGGCCTATCACGTCTCCCTGTCACGGAGAAGATCGCCGGTTCGAATCCGGTCGAGCGCGCCAGTATTGGATACGATACACCCTCTTGCCGTAGATCAGGAGGGCTTTTACATAATACGAAAATGATCGTCTCTTGTTTGTAGCCCATCAATATGCAAACTAAGACTATCTCTGATGTGATGACCAAGCGGATCAAGAATAAAGTCAATCCCCTCCCGACGTGCTAATTTTGCAGCAGGCACAAAATCGCTATCGCCTGCAATCAGAATGATTCGTTCGACCTGCTGTTTATATGCCATTGAGGCAATATCCAAGCCAATCCGCATATCAACACCTTTTTGTTGGAGAGATAGTTTGAAATCTTTCTCTGCTAAATCAGTTATGCCTATTTTGTTGTCAAGAATTTTCTTTGTTACTTCTGGCTTAAGATTATAGTAAGTCGCTGTGTCGTTGAGTTCACCCATCCGTAATGCGAGTTTTCGCTTTCTGGCCAATTCACGAAAGAACTGCTCTGCCCAGACTTTTTTTGTCACTACGCCCAAGGTCAATACTCTTTTTGCTGAGTGGATGGTAAATCTGTTTTGCTATCAGAGGACAATCGTAGTAGAAAATGCGATACAGCTCACATTGGACTCTTTCACCACTCCTCTTATCTATCAGATGTCGCCAACAACATCTATAGAGCTCATCTTCGCCTGGCCGGCGTTTTCTCACCCAGACATTTCTGGGCTCGTTTTCGATAAAATCCGCCATCAATGAGAATTGCCGTTTTTATGCTATCCTACCTTTCTTACTAAAAAACTCCTAGCTGTACTGACTCCCATATGGTGGGAGAGCTTTTGCTAGGAGTTGAATACCCTTATTGTAGCATAGATGCGCAAGAAATCAACGCTTAGCGCGTAAACTTCTCATGCAACGCATGGTACTCGTAGATTTCGTCATCTGAGAACCAATGGTTGATCTCTTGCTCAGCTTCCTCAGGATTACCCGAAGCATGGATGAGGTTGGGCACACCCTTGTCTTCGTCGTTGGCATAGCCAAAGCTCATGTGCGAGTAGTCGCCGCGGATCGTCCCCATCTCGGCAGCCATTGGCTCGGTTGGGCCCACCAGCTTGCGCACCAGCTTGACGGCCTCTACCCCCTCAAACACCATAGCAACGACTGGCCCTTGCATCATAAAGTCCAACGTCACCCCAAAGGCGTGCTTGCCACGGCGCGACACCATCTTGCCAATCTCCTCGTAGTGGCGGTAGTAATGATCACGTGTCGGAGCGATCATCTTGACAGCCACGATCTTGAGGCCCACTCGCTCAAAACGGGTCAAAATCTCGCCAACAATGCCCCGCTGCACAGCATCTGGCTTGAAGACGACCAAGGTCTTTTGCACATTATTATTGTTGGGCACCGCTGTTGTTTCGCTCATAAAGCTCCTTATCGTTAGGTTTGCTTGTATTATAGCGTATTGTGAGTAATCGCAAAACAGCTGATGGAGCGTGCATCTCATTGTGTGCTACGATACTATTATGCGATTACTCTTTCCTGTCTCTACCAAAGCAACTATTTACAGTGAGGATGCCAGTCATGTTCTTGTCATTTATGCTGATAAGAACAAGAGCTGGGGCTTGCCTGGTGGGCACATCGAAGCAGGCGAAACACCAGACCAGGCAATCAAGCGCGAGCTTATGGAAGAGTGCGGCCTTGCCATACCACACCTCCAGCGCAGAGACTTCTTCCTCCATAGCAAGGGCAAGATCATCCTCGCCTATACAGGAATCGCTCCTTCGTATACACTGCAATCAACCCAGCACAACTGCGAAGGTACCCCAACGTGGTTGACCCGTGCCGAATTTGCTACTCTCACTATTGAACCACACTACAAAGAGCTTGTCCTTGCTGCCTGGCCTTCTGCCGACACCTGATCTGCTATACCACCCTACTTCCATTGTGGTATACTATGGCAAATGGTACAGCACTATTATATGCAAGATTTGATCATCGACTTCATCGAATATATGGAGGTGGAGCGTGGCCGATCGTCTAAGACAGCGGAGAACTACAAGCACTACCTCGAGCGCTTCGTTGAGTTTGCTGGTGCTGAATTGACGGTCGATCAGATCACGCCCGAGTTGGTGCGGCGCTACCGCCTCTGGCTCAATCGCTACCAAAGCGTCTATGGCGAGGAGCTGGGCATGCTTACCCAGAGTTACCACCTCATCGCGCTGCGCGGCTTTCTCAACTACCTCTCCAAGCGAGATATCACCAGCCTCTCACCGAGCAAGATCGAGCTCCCCAAGACGCACAAGCGGCAAGTCACCTTTCTGCATTATGACGAAGTGGAGCGGATGATCGACGCTGTGCCAAGCGATGGCAAAGAGGCCAACCTACGCGACAAAGCCATCATCGAGCTGCTTTTCTCCAGTGGTCTGCGCGTCTCAGAGCTTGTCAATCTCAATCGCGACCACATCAACCTCAAGCGCCGCGAGTTCATGGTACGTGGTAAGGGCCAAAAAGACCGTCCAGTCTTCGTCAGTAGCCGTGCTGCCGAGCAGATCGAGACCTACCTCAGCGCCCGGCATGATTCGCTCGACCCGCTTTTCATCAGCTATAGTCGCAACCACGGTGCCACAAACACCAGTGGCGACTTTCGCCGCCTCACGACCCGTAGTGTGCAATCGATGATTGGCAAATATGCTCGCCTAGCTGGCATCACTAAGCACGTCAGCCCCCACACTATGCGCCACAGCTTCGCGACCGACCTATTGATGAACGGTGCCGATTTGCGCAGTGTCCAGAGCATGCTCGGCCACAGTAACATCAGCACCACGCAGGTCTACACCCACGTCACCGACCAACACCTGCGCGACATCTTCGAGCAATTTCATAGCGGGAGAGAACAGGGGTAGGAACCCTAGAAAGGAAACTATGAATAATATGTCATCACCAAGTAACAACATCCAGCCTTCGCGAGCAACTGAGCACAGGGGCTCGGATGGTAGTGTAATCAGAATGTTTGACCACAAAGAAGCGATGAGAGTAATCCTCGCTTGGGCGGACCATGACTGGCCGATGA
>CALHWD010000010.1 GCA_938036825.1 uncultured Candidatus Saccharibacteria bacterium | reverse complement strand
CAGAGCGATGCTGCTTTTATCCGGAGGGATAGACTCTCCGGTAGCAGGCTATATGATAGCAAAGAGAGGAGTTAAAATAGAAGCGGTGTATTTTCATGCTCCGCCCTATACCTCAGAAAGAGCTAAGCAGAAGGTTATTGAGCTTGCCGGTATCACAGCACGCTATGCAGGACCTATAAATTTGAATATAATTAATTTTACGGATATACAATTATACATATATGAGAAATGCCCTCATGAGGAGATAACTATAATTATGAGGCGCTATATGATGAAAATTGCGCAGACAATAGCTGAAACTCACGGAGATTTAGCGCTGATAACCGGAGAGAGCGTAGGTCAGGTGGCAAGCCAGACAGTACATTCTCTTGCAGTCACCGACAATGTATGCAGGATGCCGGTATTCAGACCGCTCATAGGCTTTGATAAACAGGAAATTATAGCTATAGCGCAGAGGATAGGCACATTTGAAACTTCAATACAGCCTTATGAGGACTGCTGTACCATATTTGTGGCAAAACATCCGGTAACCAAGCCTAAATTAGAGGATATAAAAGAGTCGGAAAAAGCTCTTGAAGATATAGATAAACTGGTGGAAAAAGCTATAGAGACTAAGGAAAGAGTTTTGTGCAGATTATAAGAAAAAGTAGCTGATACAAAGATCGGATAAACTGATGTATAGTTTGCAAAATCATCATTTTGTTAGCTGAAGTATTGATTTTTTAATACACTGACACGATTGTGAGTGTGTGAAATTTGAGTATATTAATAAAGCATTAATAAGGATTATATACTGATATTTACCGATATCGCATATACAAGGAGGGAATATGGAACTGTTTTTAACATCATATTTGGCAGGAACTAAAAAAATTGCAGAAGATTTTTTATCAGACTTAAAAGTAAAAGAAATAGTGTTCATACCTACTGCTTCCAATGTTGAAAGTTATACAAAATATGTTGATGAGGCAGTAGATACATTCAGAGATCTGGGATACAGCCTAAATATCCTGGACATATCAAAAAGAGAATACGCTGAAATAATAGATATACTTGATGTATGCGAGTGTCTTTATATATCAGGCGGCAATACCTTCTACCTCTTACAGGAACTTAAAAAGAAGGAACTTTGTAAGATTATCAGGCAGAGGGTATCAAAAGGAATGTTATACATGGGAGAGTCGGCAGGAGCTATAATAAGTGCGCCTGACATAGAATACAATCATATAATGGATGATAAAACAGTCGCAAAAGAATTAAAAGACTATAGCGGACTTGCTCTTGTAGACTTCTATACACTCCCGCATAATAAAGAATACCCCTTTGTAGAAAGCACGGAAGAGATACTAAAAGTATACAAAGATAAAATAAAACTTCTACCGATAAACAACGAAGAAGCCATAATAGTAAAAGACGGAAAGGTTGAGGTAAAAAAAGAGCCGAGTTAGAGTCCTGCCCCATTTTTCTGACTGTAAAAGGGCTGCTGCATTTTAAGATTTGTTATAAGCTATATAATCTCATTTGGTTAAAATTCCATTATAGCTTGTATACAATCCCTATTTTGCAACAGCTTTTTTACTATATAAAAAAGCTATAATATATTTTTGTGTATTACTTGTTGTAACTTGTCAAGGACTTTTTAATCAAAATCCTATTTTTTTTCGCTCGATTTTCTTTGCAACTCCATTAGCATAATTCTTGTCAGTTTATCTTGTATTGTTTCAGTTGAGTTATCATTGAATTGGACAACAACCTCATAAATGGTCTTTATAATTTTCTTTGTTGTCTTTGTTCATTTCTTTTTTCTTCCATATAGTGTTCTTCCTGTTTGTTGCAATTAAAAAGACGATAGATTATACTTCTACCGCCTTGCTTAAAGCTCATATAACTGTCAAATCTGTTATTTACATACTAAATTTTTAAATTCTTATTGTTTAACATTCCACCAAACATTGTATGATACATATCCTTCGATGATTCTTCTATCTTGGTAATGCTTGATATTTTATTTCCTGCATCCTTCGATGATGCTCCACAAAGATAAAAGGCTTCATTTTCTGTTCCATAGTCTATGGCAATATACCTATCATGATACTTTTTACCTGCAATCTTCATTTTTAAGTTGATGTTAGGATAATCTCTTATAAAATCGTTTAAGATATTTTTTGTAAGCATATCTTTATTTCTTACATTGTCGCTAAATATAATGACTTCAACACTATCTTTTGCAGCTCTTAGCAGCTCTAATGTTTTTAAGCCTATATAGTTATCTATGACATAAATGCTTTTCTTGGCAGACTTATATAGCTTCGTATAGGCAACATCAGCTTCTATCTTATCTCCATTCATCAAGAGGAAGTGTTTATAGGTATCCGGATCTATAAAATTATCCATCACTTTTTTCAAATCCTCTTTTGTTGCTAAGGTGCTTATTGTATCATTTATCTTTGCTATATCATGTGTGTTCTTATTAGTCTGTATAGCTATTTGGACTAATTCTTTTGAGCCGATAAAATCTTGATTTTCAATAATAAAGTCTTTCATCTGCTTAAACAATCGTATTAAAGCCTTGCTCTGTTTAACTGCCAGGTCTCCCCTTAATACAGTCATAAGCATATAAATACCCTGCTCCGTAAAAGCGTAGGGATTGTACTTTATATTGCTTCCTCTGCCTGTTCCTTTGTTCAAGGTCACATTTTGTGATCTTGAAAGTTCGTCCACTTCCTCATCAGTTAATTGGAACATAAAATCTTCATCAAATTTTTCATTATTTCTTTTTACCTGTTGATTAAACGCTCTTGTTTCATACCCATAAATTTCAGCAAGTTCAAAATCAAGCATAACCCTTTGATTTCTTATATAGTGAATCTTACTTTTAATTGTCGTTTCATCTATTACCACAATCTCTTTATTTTCTTCTGTCATGAAATGCACCTCCACAATTATCTCAATATCTTTTCCAATCTGACACGCACTATAAGCTATTTGAAGTCAACATCATATTCTCTTATATTTTTCTATTCCACCTTCAGCTTTTCCGATGTGCTCTACATTCTTTACAAGTCCATTATTCACATTTTCATAAAACCATCTACCTATCAAAGCCGGCGGTGTTGCGATTAATTCCCTTAAAACAAACTCTTTTCCCTTTGGCAAGGAGCTTATTGTATTGAGTAAGGTAGTATACAGTGTGACATAGCTTGTATTTTCTTGTAGACTGCTGCACTTACAATATTCACTCACACTTGGGTAATTACCCTCTATTGCTTTTTAGTTAAAGTTTTCAGTTCTTCATCGGTTACGGTAAATTGAATTCGCATTTATATATTCTCTCTTTATAACTGAGCTTATTACAATATCAATGTCATTTTATCATACATATAATGATCTTTCTCATACTACAATTTTACGCCTTACATGGTGTTTTTACACTTCGCCATAATCTGACACCACTTTTCCCATTACCGCTCTAAAACGCTTTTCACTTACTTTTAGGATAGCTATACACGTTTTCCCTTGTCACAATCTTCACGAATTGGAATCTTGCCGGTTTTTTTCCGTGATAGTCTATCTTTATCTTGTTCATACCAGGTACAGATCGTTGTATCCGTCGTCTTGATACGTCTTTAACCCAGTTAACGCAGCGCCTGATGGCCGAACTGTTCGACGTTGACGTACGCACCATCAGCGAGCACCTCGGGAACATCTTCTCCTCTGGTGAGCTGGAGCGTAAGGCAACTATCCGGAAATTCCGGATAGTTCGATCCGAGGGCTCACGCCAAGTGACACGCAGCATCGACCACTACAACCTCGACGCCATCATCTCGGTGGGCTACCGCGTCAACTCGGTGCACGCTACCCAGTTCCGCCAATGGGCCACGAGTTTCGCTATGGGGCTACGTTATAGACCTCGACCGTTTAGAGCAGCCCTCTCAAGCCGCCTAGCACAAGCGCCACGCACAAGTAAGCGAGTCAACGAAATGAGACACTGGCTTCTCTATGCCAGTGTCTCATTATCTTGTTCTTTACGACGCTTTACGATACAATAATCGTCCCTTGCTCACCTGCCACAGCGGCAGCGGCATGCTCGAGATTAGCAATGATGGCGCGCCGACCGGGCTTTGCCACAAAATTGAGCGCGGCCTGCACCTTCGGTAGCATACTACCCGACGCAAACTGCCCCTGCTCGGCATAAGCCTGCATCTCCTGGCTGGTCGTCCGGCCAATCGCACGGGCCTGCGGCGTACCATAGTCGACCATCGCGTTATCGACGGCAGTGAGAATCACCAAGGCTTCGGCATCAATCGCATCAGCCACCACCGCAGCGGTAAAGTCCTTGTCGATCACCGCCTCAACGCCGGCCATACCCTGCGCTTCATTCTCAACCACCGGAATGCCGCCGCCGCCCGCTGTCACAACGGTCAAGCCAGCATCAAGCAAGGCACGCACCGCGCTTTCTTCGACCACGCGCTGCGGCCGCGGTGATGGCACAACGCGGCGCCAGCCTCGCCCCGCATCCTCTTTGAAAACGAAATCGCGCCCCGCCGCCGACTGCTGCGCCTCAGCCTCGGAAGCATAAAAGACCCCGATTGGCTTGGTAGGATTTGCAAACGCCGGGTCACCCGCATCAACCACCGTCTGCGTCACCATCGTCACCGCGTGGTTTGACATACCACGGCGAGCAAACTCATTCGTCAGCGCCTGCTGTAGCCAGTAGCCAATCTCCCCTTGGCTCATCGCGCCGCACGTATCAAGCGGCATTGTCGGCACCTCAGGAGTGTTAATCGCTTCCTCATGGAGCACAATATTCCCCACCTGTGGCCCATTACCGTGGACGATCACCAGCCGATGCCCAGCCGCAATCAGCGGCACCAGCTGAGCCGCCGTCTCACTCGCCACTCGCTGCTGCGCAGCCGCACTTGCTTCACCTTGTTTTTGGAGGGCGTTACCACCCAATGCAATCACAATTGTACTCATCCTAAAACCTCAACGACATGCAGGTCAAACTGCCGGTTATCTTTTCAAATTCACTAGTATCGATTAGTTCTACATGGTAGCCACAGTCACGGATCTGCTGCTCGATCTTGGGAAAGCCCTGCGGCACGATCACCGTACCATTAATCCACAAGCTATTCACTGCATAGTACTCATCGTCATCTACCACCAGCTTACGAAACCCCGCAAAGGCCGGGTGATGTTCATAGGCCTTCGCGACAACCAGGTTGTTATTATCTAAGTAGACCACATCATCTTTCAAGTGAAGAATGCCCGTCACCTCAACCGTCTCGGCCGTCATGCCGTGGCGCTCAAGGATAGCGGTGATTTGCTCGGCCGCCGCTTGGTTGGTGCGGTGGCTCAGGCCAATGTAGTAGTGGTCGCCCACCATCATAATATCGCCGGGATCGACGGTACCAGGTGCCTCGACCTGCTCAATCGTATCATAATGCTGGCTCAGCGCCTGGCGCAAATCCGGCAAGCTTGCCTCGCCGCGCCGACTTGCTGCCCCAGGCCGCGACAAAATTGCCACCCCATGCGGCGTACAGAGCGCATTATCCTCAATGAAGACGCTATCTGGATACTCCTCGTTAGGCTCCAAGACCGTCACCTCAAGGCCACACTGGCGGAGCAGCGCAACGTACTGATCGTACTGCTGCATTGCCCGCTCATAGTCTGGCTTCCCCTTCTCCGGTGTTTGGCTAATACCGTTGATCAAACTACGGCTTGGTCGACGGGTAATCGCGTAATGAAACATCACACTCCTTTCTCTTATTACCAAGCGGTGCGCCCTTTTCTTGGCGCACCGCATAGCTCCTCATTAGTTAAACAGCTTCGGCATCGTAATACCAAGTGTCTTATCCAGCCCACCAGTCAGCAGCTGGAATAGCGCATAGGCCAGCGCCACCAGCAGTGCCGCGACAAGCAGCCACTCAAGCGCCGTAAATGGCTTCTTGCCTTGCTGCTTACGCATCAAGCCATAAACCACGATACCCGGTACATACAAGAACACCGTCACCAATAAGTTCTCTACTCCCGCGGCATAGACCAGCCAGACACTATACACGCTGGCCATCACACCAATCAAGATATTGGCTGCCCGGCCCTTTGTTTCTGGCTTCTCGAGAGCCGAGTATTTCAGCTGGTAAAAGGCCGTCAAGGCATAAGGCACCAAAATTGCCGATGTCGCAATCGCAATACCAATGTTATACACCGAGCCACTCGTCAGCGGTATCGTCAGGATAAAGAGCTGCACCAAAGCGTTCGTCACCAGCAGCGAGTTCTTTGGCACGCCAACCTTGTTCTCTTTCGCAAAGAATGTTGGAAAGGTACCAGCCTTTGCCGCTTGGTAGGGCAGCTCAGCCGCAAACATCGTCCAAGCCAGCCAGCCACCAAGCACCGCAATGATCAAGCCACTATTGACCAGCCAGGCACCCCACGGCCCAACCACCTTCTCGAGCAAGAGCGCCATCGCTGGGTCTTTGAGACCAGCCAGCTCCGGCTGCGTTGCCACGCCAAAGGCCAGGACGGTCATCAAGACATAGAGCGCAAGCACGGCCGCAAAGCCAATGAAGGTCGCCTTGACAACATCGCTGCGCTGCTTAGCCCGGCCCGAGAACACAACCGCACCCTCGATGCCAATGAACACCCAGACGGTAACGATCATCATATCCTTGATCTGCCGCAGAACAACGTCAAGACTCAGATTACTCCCAGCCAGGCCCCAGAGGTCCTTCGAGAAGATATCAAGCTTAAAGGCGGCAATAATCGCCACCAAAAAGACCATCAGCGGGACAATCTTGGCAATCGTGATAAGCAAGTTCACTGCACTCGCTGTGCGCACTCCTCTGAGAATCAGGCAGTGCACGCCCCAGAGCAAAATCGACATACCAATCGCCGAGGCCCAGTTTTGGCCGTCAGCAAACAGCTGCGGGAAGAAATAGCCAAGCGCTGAAAAGGCCGTTACCGCATAGGCAATGTTGCCAATCCAGGCCGAGATCCAATACCCCCAGGCCGAGTTAAACCCGACATATTTGCCAAACCCTGCCTCAGCATAGCTATAGATACCAGCGTCAAGGTCAGGACGCTTCTCGGCAAGGTTGCGAAAACTCAGGACAAGGAAGACCATCCCCACCCCAGTGACGAGCCAAGCAATAATGGTCGCCAGTGGCCCAGCCGATTCTGCAGTATTACGGACAAGATTGAAGATACCAGCCCCAATCATGCTGCCGATAACAAGCCCGGTGAGTGATCGCCACCCCAGCTTGCTCTCTTGTTGTGTTTGTTGTGTTGTCATATGTGAGGCCCCCTATGCCTCAATTACTTGTTATAACGTCAGTGCCATCACTGCCTTAATCGTGTGCATGCGGTTCTCCGCCTCGTCGAAGACCACACTGTGCTCGCTCCGGAACACCTCGTCCGTCACTTCCATACTCTCAAGGCCATAGTCTTGGTAGATCTTCAGCCCCGTCTCGGTGTTGAGATCGTGGAAGGCTGGCAAGCAGTGCAAGAACTTAACATTTGGATTGTGCGTCTCGTCAAGCATCGCGCGGTTTACCTGGTAGGGTTTGAGTAAAGCAATCCGCTCAGCGAACTGCGCCTCTTCACCCATCGACACCCACACGTCGGTATAGATCGCATCAGCTCCCTCCAGAGCCGCGGCGCGATCATCCGTCACGGTAATCTGCGCGCCAGTCTCGGCGGCAATCGCCCGAGCGAGATCAACCAACTCACTGCTCGGGTGCAGCTCAGCTGGCGCTAAGATACGGAAGTCAACGCCCATCTTGGCCGAGCCAATCATCAGACTATTGGCCATATTGTTGCGCCCATCACCGACAAAAACCAGCTTCGTGCCAGCCAGCGGCCCAATGTGCTCCTCAAGCGTCATAAAGTCGGCCAGAATCTGCGTGGGGTGGAACTGATCGGTCAGGCCATTCCACACTGGTACGCCAGCGTGTTTGGCCAAGTCTTCCACCGTCGAGTGCTTAAAGCCGCGGAATTCAATCCCATCAAACATCCGGCCCAGCACCTTGGCGGTATCTTCAACCGACTCCTTTTTACCGAGCTGGATATCATCCTTACCGAGAAACTCCGGCGCAACGCCAAGGTCATTGGCCGCGACGGTAAAGGCACAGCGTGTACGGGTCGAATTCTTCTCAAACAAGAGGGCAACTTGCTTACCCTCGTGTAAGCGGTGCGGCACGCCCTCGCGCTTGAGCTTCTTGAGTTCGTGCGCGGCATCGAGCATCTGCCGGATCTCCTCAGGCGAGAAGTCCTTGAGGGCTAGGAATGAGCGGTTTTTTAGATTGGTTGGTAGGTTCATTTACACATCCTCTCGTATTAATGGCATACTCATGCAGCGTGGCCCGCCACGGCCCCGGCCAAGCTCCGAGCCAGTAATTTCCAGCACTTCGACGCCTGCCTCACGCAGTTTTTGGTTGGTGACGTAGTTGCGGTCGTAGGTGACCACCACCCCAGGAGCAATCGCCAAGGTATTGCTACCGTCATTCCATTGCTCGCGCGCTGCAGCGATATCGTCACCGCCACCGCATTCGATCAAGGTAATCGACGGCACGCCAAGAGCTTGGCTGAGCACCTGCTCGAGATTATGTTCTTTGGTAATGGTTGGGTAGGTCTGCCCGTCTGCCTTATGCAAGACGAAGATATTCATCCGCCCCTCAAAGCCTCGAATCTCTGGGTGGATGGTAAATTTGTCGTGGTCAATCATTGTAAAGACGGTATCCAGATGCATAAAGGCGTGACTCTTAGGAATCTCAAGCGCAATCACTGTGTCAAAATTCGACTCAGCAAAGAGCTTCGTCGCCATCAGCTCAATCGCCTCTGGCGAGGTGCGCTCGCTAATACCGATGGCCATCGTGTGGCTATTAAGCACCAGCTCATCACCACCCTCAATCGAGAATGGTTGGCTGCGATCATACCAAACCGGTACATTCTTGCCAGCAAAGCGTGGATGGAAATCGATAATATAGCGCATAAAGAGCGACTCGCGCCGCCGAGCTGGCCAGTGCATCTTGTTGATCGTCAGACCTTGGCCAATCGCCGCTGCTGGGTCGCGCGTAAAGTAGAGGTTCGGCATCGGGTCAAGATAGAAGGGATATTGCTCATGCGCGACCATTGTGTGGAGTTGCTGCTGCTCAGGCGGCAGGCTAATCTCATCTTTGCGCACCCCCGCCATCAGCTTGCGCACCATCTGGCGCGGCTCCATCCCAAGCAAATACTCAGCGAGCGTCCGCGATGCGCGTTGGTTGTCTTGCTTCGACGCCACCAGCATCTCAACAACAAATTGCCGCCGCACTGCTTCGTCAGCGAGTGCCTCGGCGGCAAGTTCATCTAAGTACAACACTTCGACCCCACGCGAGCGGAGCAGCTCTGCAAAGCGATCATGCTCCTGCTGCGCAACCTTGAGATACGGAATATCGTCAAACAATAGGCGCTGCAAATGTTCTGGCGTGAGATGCTCGAGCTCCTCACCCGGCCGATGCAAGAGCACTGTCTTCAACCGGCCAATCTCTGATGTAATATGAATTGGATCGTCCACCTTTTCCCCCTGTGTGGCTTATAGTTGATGCTTTCATTGTAGCATGTTCTGAGGTAAGTGCAATGGATAACAGGTGTCACGAATATGAAACTGAATAATGAATCACAAAAGCTTATTTTTGCTATTATTACCATAATAGTCTATCATGGTTTTGTATGAGGCAGGGGTCTATCACAACAAATGGAGTTATTCTTCATCACCACGAGAATGCAACTATTGTCCATCTTACACAACAAGGCTATGATATTACAATCATTCCACCCGATCAACGAAAAGGAGTCCATACACCAGACATCATCATGCTCAACAAGCGGTGGGAGATGAAATGTCCAATCGGCCGAAGTCCACACACTATCAAACGTGCATTTAAGGTTGCGATTCATCAATCTGAGTACATTATTTTCGACCTTCGTCGATCGAAAATAACCGATGCGGTTAATATTGCCCGACTTAAGAAAGAATTTTATGATATCAAGCGAGCCAAACGGCTGATTATTATTCCAAAATCAAAGAAGATTATTGACATCAGTAAATAATTCCGCTACTATTTAGATACGGGGTGGCGTCACCGTGGTTCTGCGGAGACGACACCCCTATCTTGATAGCATCATCACTCTACCAACTGCGTACCAGCCGTTGGTTATTTTTTTGCGGTCATAACCGCCAAGCTCGCCTCCACCCGGCAGCGGAATCCAGGGTGCGCCTGCAGCCACGCATCGGCCGCCCGAGCCGCACCAGGCAGCGCCTCATTGGCATAATCATCCACCACCAGCACTGCATCAGGAGTCAGCTTCGGCGTCACGAGCCAGAGCGAGTCCATAATCGACTGGTAATAGTCGCCATCGAGAAAGGCAAACATAATATCCTCGGGCACATCGCGTGGCGTAAGCTCGGCAAACCAGCCCTTATGCACCACTGGTGGGCGCAGCCCGGCTTTCTTGAACTGCTGGAGAAATCCCTTGCGCGTTGCAGCAAGCTCCCCTGCGACAAACTGCTCACCAGCTGCGCTCGCATCCTGCGCCGACTTCTCTGGCAATCCAGCAAACGAATCATAGACGTGAAAGACTCCCGCATGCTGATACGCATCAAGCAAGCGCCGAATAAACAAACTCGTCGTCCCTACATAGCAGCCAAATTCAACAACCGACCCCCGGCAGTCAGCTTCCAGAAGCCGCTCGAGCTCACGCAGCAAAACCCGTAGCTCGCGCTCATCCACTTGGTCGGAGATGATTGGGTAAGTGCGGAGAAGTTGGTCGGTGATCACGCGGCGTCATCTCCAATCATCCACACCCCACGCATCCGAAAGGCTGGAATGGTCTGGCGCGCTGCTTTATTCGCGGCCGCATTACCAGCGATACCGTGTCGCTTTGCCCACTGGGCTACCGTGATAACACGCCGCGACGACAGCAACGCAATCCGCTTATGAAGGGACTCCTGCAAAAGAAGTGCGAAAAGATCGGCGAATCCGTCACAGCGATTCGTTCGCTTATACCTATCAAAAAGTGGATAATAATCGCGATGTTTGTGCTTACTTTGGACAATAATTGGCGGGTAGCCTTTTTGCATAAGCTGTTGGTTAATAATAACGCGGCCAATCCGCCCATTGCCGTCAAGAAATGGATGAATCAACTCAAACTCAGCATGGAATCGAGCAATCGCATCAAGAAAATACTCATCATCACGTTGGTATTGCTCACGAAGCAACTCGGCAATAAGCCCAGGTACAAACGCCGGATTTGCCCCGACGTGGCTCCCGACCCGCACCCATTGTTTACCACTTCGAAATCGCCCCGCAATGTCATGACGAATACCAGCCATAAGCAGTGCGTGAAGCGAAAGAAGCAGCTCGGTTGTTAGTTTCTCGGGTGGTTTATTGAGCAATTGTGTCATAACATATGCCAAATTTTTCGCCTCAAACACCTCACGGATTTCATGATCCTTTGTGATCATATCGCGCATAATAATTGCTTCTGTCTCGTGAAGCGTTAGCGTTGAGTTCTCGATTGCATTTGAATGATAAACCATCTCAGGCAATTCACTCATGGCAATTTCATAAAGAGCAGCATCATTACCCTGCGCACACGCTCGATAGCGCTGGAACAGCTGGGAGAGTACTTCCTTTTTTGCCTGACGGACCATACTATAAGTATAGCATAAAGTGTGAAAATATCCATATAAGAACCTATCTTCACGCTTTTATCGCCTATCACACAAACCTGTATGCCATTTGATCGAAATTATTCTGGCGGGCATGACCAGTATACGGTATACTATAGACATGAAAGTCACCAGCCCCGCCTTCAACAACAACGCCAAAATACCAAAGATCTATTCGCGCTTCGGCGGCAACCAGCGACCGCCTCTTGCCATCAGCGACGTCCCTGACGGCACGAAAAGCCTCGCTATCGTCTGTTATGGTCCCGATGCGCCTTTTATTGGTGGTTTCTACCACTGGATTGTTTGGAATCTCCCACCCACCACCACAGAAATCGGCAGTGACTACCTCCCCCACGGTGCCATCGAAGGCACGACTACCTGGGGCAGACCAGGTTGGGGTGGCCCACACCCCGCCTTTGGGACGCATCGCTATCAGTTCTTCGTCTATGCACTCAATACCGTGCTCGACCTCCCCGCCAAAACACGCCCCAAAAAATTCTCCAAAGCAATCGCCCCACACATCATCGAGCGCACCATGCTCACAGGGAAGTTTGGCGCGTTGGATATATTTGATTTGCGCTAACAAGCGACTAATTAACCTTATAAACCGATATCTCTACTCGATAGTATCGCACTCCTATCCCTACTTATATCAATCGCCTCTGTCGTGGTTGCGGTTATATCGTGGCACAAAAGTCGCGTCATTTACGAGATCGAGGAATTAGGTATCCGAAAAATTAACGGCACACCCGATGACATGGATGGTCGAGGCTTGCCGGAGCTTAATCAGAAATTAAACACCGGTCACTATACAATCCTTGAAGTCCTCGAAAGAACTGACGGCGATTGGGCTGTCCTCCTTGCCTGCATCAAGCGGCCCAAACGCAGTTAGCTCTAGACAGCTTACTTTGTCGGCTTATTAACGTCTTCCGCAAACTGACTCTGGTACAATTCCGCATAAAAGCCACTTTGGGCAAGTAGCTCATCATGCGTGCCCTGCTCGATAACGTTACCATCCTTCACGACAAGGATAAGATCGGCGTCACGAATCGTGCTCAGGCGGTGCGCAATAACAAAGCTTGTCTTGTGCTGCATCAGCCTATCCATCGCCTGCTGAATCAGCACCTCAGTGCGGGTGTCGACCGAGCTGGTCGCTTCGTCTAAGATAAGCATCGGCGTCTTCGCAAGCATGGCGCGGGCAATTGTCAGCAGTTGCTTCTCCCCTTGCGACATATTAGTCGCCGCTTCGTCGAGCACCATATCGTAGCCACCCGGCAGCGACCGGACAAAATGGTCGACATGCGCCTCACGCGCCACCGCCAGTAGCTCAGCTTCGCTTGCCTCTGGGTTGCCATAGCGCAGGTTGTCGCGGATCGTCCCATGGAAGAGCCACGTATCTTGCAACACCATACCAAAGAGCTGCCGGACACTGCTGCGCGTCATCTGGGCAATGTCTACACCATCGATGAGGATCTGACCACTGTCAATATCATAAAATCGCATCAAGAGATTGACCAGCGTCGTCTTGCCCGCACCGGTTGGCCCAACAATCGCCACCCGCTGGCCAGGGCGAATATGAGCCGAGAGATGCTTAATAACTGGCGTCTTTGTATCGTAGCCAAAAACAACATCGCGAAACTCCACTTCACCACGCACCACTGGCAGCGTCGTAGCAGGCACCGGGTCGGGCGCTTCGGCTGGTTCCTCAAGAAATTCAAAGACCCGCTCAGCCGCAGCCGCCGTCGATTGCACCACATTGGCAATATTCGCCGTCTGGGCAATCGGCTGGTTAAACTGCTGCATATACTGAATAAAGGCTTGAATATCGCCAATCTTAATCCGCCCCTCGATTGCCAGCCATCCACCAAGCACCGCCACGCCAACATAACCAATATTCCCCACCACATTCATCACTGGATACATCAAGCCAGAGAGGAACTGCGACTGCCAGGCGCTCGAGAAAAGCCGCTGGTTAATCTGCCGAAACGTCTTCAGCGAACGCTCCTGCCCGCGAAAAGCACGCATCACCTGGTGGCCAGCATACATCTCTTCAATATGACCATTGAGCTCGCCTAGCTCATCTTGCTGGCGGATAAACTGCGTCTGTGAGCGCTTGGTAATCACAACAATCAACCCCATCGACAGCGGCACAACCAAGAGCGCCACCACCGTCAGCAGCCAACTAATCGACAGCATCATCCCTAAAATCCCGATCAGCATCACCACCGCACTCATCATTTGCGACAGGCTTTGGTTGAGCGTTTGGCTCACCGTATCAACATCGTTGGTAATGCGGCTGAGAACATCGCCATGCGTTTGCGTGTCGAAGTAGCGCAGCGGCAAGCGATTGATCGCCTTTGAGATATCGCGGCGCAGCTGGTACGTCAGCTTCTGGGTAATATTCGTCATCAGCCAGGCTTGCCCATAGCGAAACAGCGCACTAATCACATAGAGCCCCACGAGCCAGAGGATAATCTGCAAGATCGCGTCGTAGTGGAAGGTGGGGCGCGTGCCGAGGTCGAGCGTCTTGGCGGCTTCTTGAGCCGAGGCAGGTAGCACCTGCGCCAGCTGCCTGCCCTGGGGCGATGCCATAAATTGCTCACCCGTCATACCCGCAGGGATCGCTGCGCCAGCAGAAAGCTTCTCATGGATAGCGTCGTAGGTACGCAGGCGCGTGTAGTCATCGACAATCTGGTTGGTCGCGTTGCCAAGCAGCTTGGGGCTGACAATTGCAAATAGCGTACTCATTATCGTGAAGCCAACGACTAGGGCGAGCTGCCAACGAAAGGCGCGCAGATACTGCAGCAGCGTGCGCATCGCCGAGCGAAAGTCCTTGGCTCGCTCCGTCCCGCCACCAGGCTCACCCATTGGGCCGCGGCGCACTCCTGATGGGCGCGACTTTAGAGATGACTGCTGGCTCATCGCACCCCTCCTTGCGCAACGACACCGAGCGAAGCTAGCTCGTACTCGCTCAGCTGCGACGCAGCAATCTCTTGGTATACTGCACAGGTTTTCATGAGCTCGTGGTGCCGCCCTTGGCCAACGATCTTCCCTTCATCTAGCACAATAATGTTATCTGCCTGGGCAATCGTATTAATCCGCTGCCCGACGATCAGCACTGTCTTGCCCGCCACCTCCTGCGCAAGCCGCCGGCGCAGCGCGGCATCCGTCCGCGCATCAAGCGCCGAAAACGAATCATCAAAGATATATACCTGGGGCTGCGCCGCTAACGCCCGGGCGATCGCTAGGCGCTGGCGCTGCCCACCCGAGACATTGGTGCCGCCTTGCGCGACTTCGCTCGCCATACCATCATCGAGCTGGGCAATAAAGTCGCTCGCCTGAGCCACCTCTGCTGCATGAGCAATCGCCTCCTCATCGGCCTCAGGTGAGCCATAGGCAATATTACTGGCAATACTCCCCCGAAACAGTACACCCTTTTGTGGGACATATCCAATTTGGCTGGCTAGGTCAGTAAGCCTGAGCTTGCGAATATCTACCCCATCAAGCAAAATCTGCCCAGCCGACACATCATAAAACCGCGGAATCAAATTGACCAATGTCGACTTGCCCGAGCCCGTACTGCCAATAAACGCCGTCGTCTGGCCAGGCTCCGCCACAAAGCTAATAGTACTGAGCACCGGCTCATCTGCCCCTGGATAAGCAAAGGTAACATTGCGAAATTCAATCCGCCCCATGCCACCCGGCGCGAGTGGCCGAGGCCTAGCTGGGTCAGTGATCGACGGCTCGGTATCGAGCACCTCTGCTACCCGGCGCACCGACACAGCCGCGCGCGGTGCCATAATAAACACCATCGATATCATCAAGAACGACATAATCACTTGCAAAGCATATTGCAAAAAGGCCATCATATTGCCAATCGCCAGATGCCCATCACCAATTGCCAGCGCGCCATACCACACTACCGCCACGCTCGCAAGATTCATTATTAACATCATCACTGGCTCCATCACCATCATCAGACGATTGACCACCAGGTTGAGTCTGGTGAGCTCGCGGTTGACAGTATCAAATTTTGCTTCTTCGACTGCCTCGGTATGAAAAGCGCGCACGACGCGTAGACCCGTTAAGTTCTCACGGGCGACTAAGTTCAGCTTATCCACCACGCTCTGCAAGCGCTGAAAGCGGGGCATCGCCGCAATAAACAAGCCAATAATGACCACCAAAAGCACCGCAACCGCCAGAGCAATAATCCAGCTCAGACTTGGTGCATTGGCCAGCGCCTTGTGCAGGCCAGCCACGGCCATAATCGGTGCCATCAAGGCAATGCGCAGCAGCATAATTGCCGTCGATTGGATCTGCTGAATATCGTTGGTCGAGCGGGTTATCAGCGACGCTGTCGAGAAACGGTTAAAGTCCGCCACAGCATAATCCTCCACCCGGGCAAACACCTGGTCGCGCAGCTGCTGACTGAGGCCTGTCGCAATCCGCGTTGCAAAGAAAACTGAGACAATCGTCCCCACTGCACCGGCCAGCGTCACGGCAATCATCTGCCAGCCATTATGCCACAGAACGGCCATATCAGTGCCAACGATGCCATTATTAATAATCGCCGCCATAAAGTCTGGCAAACTCAGCGTTGCCATCACCGAGCCATACGTTGCGGTAACCAGTAGCCCGAGCTGCCACCAATAGCCCCAGAGTAGTCGCCAGATATACGTCATGCTCGCTCCGCCTTCTGTGACTGAACCACTTTATCAATAAGCTGGTCGAGCTGCGCCAGCTCGGCATCGCTCAGCACCGCAAAGAGATCAGCAACAGTCTCCGTCATATACTGCTGAAAGTGGTCGACCATCAGCTGGCTCTGCGCCGTCAACTGCAAGCGCACCACCCGTCGATCGTGCTGATCTGGTGTGCGCCGGACAAATTCTTGTGCCACCAGCACGTCAAGGATCTGCGTTGCTGCGCCCTTAGAAACACACAGCTTTGCTGCAACATCACCCATTGTCTCGATAGCTCCACGATGCAAGAGGCCCAGCACATACCAGTGGACAGGTGCCAAACCAAACTGCTGGTCGGTTTGGCGCGTGGCATGGGCCAGGCGCTGTTTGAGCTGAAACACACAGCTCGTGAGGTGCTCAATACACGCTTGGCGCTGCAGCTGCGCGCCCGAGGTTACTTCTGTCGTCATCCTCAAATAGTTTACTGTCTAAACTATTTATTGTCAACGCCGCACCACGCGCCGACGCCGCCAGACATACACTGCCGCGCCAATTCCACCCAGCACAACCAGCGCCGCTCCGCCATAATAGAGCAGCGGGACATTATCACCAGCAGCTGCCAATGCCCCGTCACGCTGCGGCTGGATTGGCTGCGACTGCTCGGCCTGCGAGATATGCATCACCTTTGGTGGCAGGGTGGTATTCTGTGACTGATTTGACTGCGGCTGAGTCGACGATGGCGCAGCGCTACCATGCAGCGTGTGGTCAAGCTGGCGCAGCAACGCATCATTACTCTGCGGGTCAGAAAGATAGCGCCAGACAATAATCCCTTGCAAGTTGTGCTGCTGGACATATTCTGCCTTATACTTCATCGACTCCGCATCGTCGTAGCTAATAAACTCACGCCGCGCGGCATTGTAGAGATAAGGAGCTTTGCTTGCGTCGTCCCAGTAGCGAGTGTAGCCATTCTTGTTAATATACTCTCGCTCGAGCCGGTCATACGTGGTGTGGTACTCGCCAGCCTTTTGAGTGTCCCCCACAGGCTGGTGCAACCCATGATTCACCTCAGGAACTGAGGTGAACCGCCGGCTATACCACCCCGCCCCGATCATCAATTTGTTTGTTGGCGCACCATGAGCTTGGTAGTGCTGCACCGCCGAGTTGGCACTCTGGTCAAGCGGGTCATCCGGTGCGGTATAGAGCCCAGCATGGTGCCCAGCGTGCGTCTTGAACGAGCCAAACCCCCGCATGTCATACGTCATGATCGCAATCTGGTCAAGATACTGCTGGTACTCAGCAAACTTATTTTGCTCAGCATACCACTTGGCTGGCGCACCGGTCATCGAAATACTCGGCTGGCGTCCGCTGGTGGTCGTTGCCGCGCGCAATTCGCGCAAGAGAGCAATTAGGTCAGTCTGCTGACTCCCCTTTGGAAATTCCCAGTCGATATCCACCCCATCTAACTGATGAGCCTGCAGCGCCTCCTTAACAGAGCTCACAAAGGCCTGTCGGGTGCTTGCTTGGCGCACCATCGCATCGAACTCACTTCGCGCAGCATCATTACCACCACCAATTGAGAGAATAAGGGAGATACGCGGATTAACCGCCCGGATCCGCTGCAGCGTGGCTGCCTGCGTAAGGTGCGGCAACGTATCAAGCGTTAGGTGGCCATCGGCCGCAATACGCCCAAAATGGACAATAAGCCGATCAATCATCTTGAGATGGTCGTCGGTCACCTTTGGGAGATTCTCGTCACTGACATAAACTGAGACTGTCCCCCGCTCCGCAGCCTGAGCCGGCACTGGAGCCATCAGTTGGCATCCGACTGCTATCATCATGACACTGAGCACACTTTTCACCATTGCCGTCCGCATATCGCCTCCTTGCTTTTGCTAGCTGTCTCTTTCTAGTCTATACCGTTTGCCAGAATACGTAAAGTATGAAGTGGTATAGATTACTCGTCATCAGTGGTTGGCCAATACCGATCAAGCACTGCATACGGCAGCTGCTTATACCGACGCCATAGCACGATCGTGACAATCAGCATAATCAACGGCACAAACGGCAGATGTATCATACATAGAGCCGCAATATAGAGCAGCCGCACCGCATAGTACACCAGGCGGTGGAACCAGCCTCGCGGCCGGTCATTCAGCGAAATACCCGTTAGCCAGCCACCGAGCGTCCGCCCCTGCGCCATCAGCGGGAGGATGGCGTGCACGAGAACAATAAAGCCATACGGAATGACCAACGCCACCAGGTGTGTCTGCTCATCCCAGTGTGTTGGGTGGAAAACACCCGCTATGATCAGTGCAACTGTAGTGATTGTCGAGCCAATCATCACCCCAACCATATCGGCAACAAAGGCGACGATACGCCGCACAAGGCCTGGCCGAAGAATTGTCGTTGCCCCACGCTCGGTATCGCGAAAGTTTGGCAACAGCCAACCCGACCAAAAGCCCAGCAGTGCCCCGCTCGTATTAAGTAGCAAATCATCAACATCAAACAGCCGATAGCTACACGGATACGCGCCAAACACCCCCGTGAGCTGCGTCAGTTCAATCACCGCCGACGTCATAAGGCCAATCGCCACCACCGTCCACCAGCGCACCCGATACATCGCCCGCAAAAACGCCCCCAGTGGCACAAAAAATATGACATTCATTACGACCTGCAGCACTGCCCGTAGCCCCTCATGCGAGATATCGAAAATCGACGCCAGTGGCACTAATTGCGGTTGGATATGGTGGCTCCCGCAAAAGTGCGCCGCATTATCTGGCATCGGGTAAAGCGTAAAGGCAGCCAGCGCCAAGCCATAGAGCACCACCAGATATGTCATAACTACCCGGCCAAATGCTACTCGGCGAAAGCGAATATAATGCACCAATAACAGTGGCAGTGTCAACACAAATGCAGCAAACGGCCACATCACAAGTGCCACCCGAAACGACGCGGTAAAAGTGCCTAAGAATGAGAGCATACTGCGCGCCAGTATGGCATAAACAACCAAGACCTGTCAATAACGGAGCTCGCACCTTACACTACCGCACGGCGCAGAAACTGTGCATTTGCTGCGACAATGATTGTCGAAAGCGACATCACCACCGCACCAATCGCGGGCGAAATAACCACCCCGACTGGCGCAAGCACTCCAGCCGCGAGGGGAAGCATCAGCACATTGTAACCCGCTCCCCAACAGAGATTCTGCACCATTTTGCGATACGTCGCCTGGGCCAGCGTGATCAGCCGGACAATTGCCTGCGGATCATCGCCAACCAGCATAATCCCGGCTGACGCTGCGGCAACATCGGTCCCTGTCCCAAGCGCGACACCACTCTCAGCCTGGGCCAGCGCTGGTGCATCATTCACGCCATCACCGACAAAGCACACCCGCTTCCCCTGCTGCTGGTACGCCATGACAATCGCCGCCTTCTCAGCCGGCCTTACCTCAGCGTGGACCTCAGTGATACCAACGAGGTGAGCAATTGCATCGGCTGGCCTCGCACCATCTCCTGTTACCATAGCAACCGTTATACCGCGGCGTTGGAGCGCTGCGACTGCCGCTGCCGCACCAGGGCGCGGCGCATCACCAAGCTCAATCGCACCACAGACGCGCCCAGCCTGGGCAACGTAAACCACTGTATGATCCGTCGTTATCTCGTCTCGATCAATCTGATGTTGCTGCATAAAGGCCGCATTGCCAACTAACGTCGGCACGCCATCAACCACAGCCTGCACGCCATAACCTGGCACCGTTTGGAGGTCACGCACAGCAGGTATCGCAACATGGCGATCGGCTGCCGCGCAGCGAATTGCTGCTGCAATCGGGTGCTCTGCCTCATGCTCAGCCGCTGCTGCTAATCCCAGAATAGCCGCCTCGTCTCCACCATGGACTGCAACTACTGCCAGGTGGCCAGTTGTCAGTGTACCCGTTTTGTCAAATAACACCACATCGACGTGCCGCGCAGCTTCAAAAGCGCGGCGATCACGCACGACAATACCGCGCTGGGCCGCAAGCCCAGTCGAGATCGACACAACCAGCGGCACTGCTAAGCCCAAAGCGTGCGGACACGCCACTACCAGCACCGTCACCACTCGCTGCAGCACTACATCAAGCGATACACCAGCCAGCGCCCAACCAGCACCCGTCACCAGCGCAGTAGCAAGCGCCACATAGAAAAGATAGCCCGCCGCCCGGTCCGCCAGCACCTGCGTTCGCGACCGACGCTGCTCAGCCTGGCGCACCAGCTCCATAATATGCGACAACGTTGTATCATCACCAATGTGCTGGGCCATAACATGAAGCGCACCAGTGCCATTGATCGTGCCTGCCGTCACAAGACTCCCTGATTGCTTGGCAACAGGGCGCGACTCACCCGTGAGCATCGACTCATCGACCTGTGACGCACCAGCTATCACCTGGCCATCCACTGGTACGCGCCCACCCGGGCGCACCAGCACGGTCATCCCCACAACCAGATGATCAAGCGGCACTGTATCAATCGATTGCTCCGTCACGACCTCTGCTGTCTCAGGCAAGAGCTGCGCTAAGGCATGAGCGGCATCCGTTGCCCGCTTAATCGCTGCCATTTCGAGCCAGTGCCCGAGGAGCATAATGGTAATGAGTGACGCAAGCTCCCACCAAAAATCCATCCCCGCTACTACGCCACTGGTCACCAGCAGGCTGTAGCCATAGGCCACACTGATCGCCAGAGCAATCAGCAGCATCATGCCAGGCTGGCGCTGGCGTAGCTCCTGCCACCCCGCCTGGACAAAGACTCGGCCACCAT
This sequence comes from uncultured Candidatus Saccharibacteria bacterium, assembly GCA_938036825.1. GTDB lineage: Bacteria > Patescibacteriota > Saccharimonadia > Saccharimonadales > Saccharimonadaceae > Saccharimonas. The sequence continues at coordinate 18,705 of CALHWD010000010.1, read as the reverse complement.
ACCACAACAATATCGTCCCGCTCACGGCCGGCACATACCGGCTCATCACCTCAGGCAGTGTATAGCCGAGCCACTGCTGCAGCAGTGGTGAACACACCAATACACTAATCGTTATCAGCAGCGATAGCCAAAACCGCTGCCGAAACTGGGCCGCATCATGCCCACAATGGCCGCTCTGTCCATGCGCCTCATGATGAGCACAACTCCCCGTCGCATGCTGCTCATGGTGAGCATGCTCACCATGAGTCATATGATGGTGCTGTGACTGTTTTGTATCCATAATAAACCCCTCGGTGCTGCGCACCGCATTATCCTTTCCATTCTTATATCCGCTTGCTGCTAGCGGATGTTCGTCAGGTCGTAGAGCTGGTCGAGCTCTTTGAGCGCCTTATCGCGCTGCTTCGTATCACTTGACGCCAGCATCTCAGCCACATGTGTCTCGAGGTGCTGCTTGACCATCAGCTTGTTGAGTGACGCTAGCGACTTTTGGATCGACAGGCTCTGGATGATGATGTCCATGCAGTAGGCATCATCGGCCACACGCTTTTCTAACCCCTCAAGCTGGCCCTTCATAATTTTGATACGATGTAGTGCTCGTCTGGTAATATCTTTGCTCATGTTCCTATGGTATACCCCCTAGGGGTATCTGTCAATCGATTCTTTCCCGAATTAAAAACCCACCACAGACGTGGTGGGTTTTGGAGAACGAGGCAGGACGAGGCTTAGTACATACCCATACCGCCGCCCATGCCAGGCATGCCAGCTGGGCTGGCTGCTTCCTTCTCGGGCAGGTCGACGACGAGCGCACCCATCGTCATTGCGGTGCCAGCGATGGACGCAGCATTCTGGAGTGCTTCCTTGGTAACGCGAACAGGGTCAACCACGCCAGCTGCTTTGAGATCGATCAGCTCACCTGGTGTGTTAACGTTAATACCAAAGCCAGGCTGCGCTGCCTTCACCTGTGGCAGCCACTCATCGGCATTGAGACCGGAGTTAGTTAGCAAGATGCGGAACGGTTGCTCGAGCGCGTGGATGAGCAAATCCTCACCAGCGGTCACCGACGCATCGGCATCACCAGCGTGGGTGTAGCTCGTTGCAAGATTGACCAGTGTCACTCCGCCACCAGGCACAACACCCTCAGCCAGAGCAGCCTTGACGGCAGCCACCGCATCATCAACGCGGTATTTCTTCTCTTCGATCTCCGTCTCGGTTGCCCCACCTACCTTAATCACCGCCACTTGGCCAGTCAGGGCAGCTTGACGCTTGACGAGGTTGTTCTTGGTGTAGTCGCTCGAGGCGTTGGCAATCTCAACGGCAATCTGGTCAATCCGGGCATCGACTGCCGTCTTCGCACCAGCCCCTTCGACGATCGTTGTCAAATCCTTAGTGGCAATCACCTTGCGAGCCGAGCCCACCACATCAGGCCCAACCGTATCAAAGCTCATACCAGTATCCTCAGTAATAACCGTTGCGCCCACCAGAGCAGCAATGTCATAGAGGACATCCTTATCACTCGGCGCTTTAATAGCCAGGGTATTAAAGGCACCCTTGAGGCGGTTCAGCACAAGTAGACCGAGCGCTTCGCCATCCACATCGTCAGCAATCAAGACGAGATCTTTCTTCCCACTCTGAGCAATCATCTCAAGCAGTGGAACGAACTCTTGCGCCGAAGAAATTTTCTTGTCGGTAATAACGATGGCTGGCTTGTCGTACACCGCTTCCATTCGCTTCGTATCTGTCGCCATGTATGGGCTGACGAAGCCGCGCTGAACGGTAAAGCCTTCAACCACTTCGCTCTCTAGCTCAAGGCCGCGACCTTCCTCAACCGTCACCACACCATTGGGCCCGATCTTCTCCATCACATCAGCAATTAGCCGGCCAATCGCGTCATCACCCGCTGAGATAGTTGCTACCTCTGCGACGCGTGTTTCGTCATTGCGAATGTCTTCTGCCTGCTCGCTCAAAGCCGCTGTTACCTCTGCCGCAGCGCGCTCCAGACCCTTGCGCAGCAGCATTGGGTTATGACCAGCAGCAATTAGCTTGTTTGCCTCACTAAGGATATGGTAGGTCAAAACCGTCACAGTGGTTGTACCATCACCAGCCACATCGTTCATTTTGTTGGCGGCTTGCTTGATAAGCTCTGCCCCCACCTTAAAGCCTAGGGTTTCATCATCAACATCCTCGATGTCGATACCTTTGGCTACTGTCACACCATCGTGCGTGACACTCGGGCCACCATAGCTTTTGCCAATGACAACATTACGGCCCTTTGGTCCCATCGTTGTCTTCACTGCGTTGTAGAGAATCTCTGCCCCGCCCAAAATCCGGCGGCGCGCATCTTCATCGTAAAATACTTTTTTTGCCATAGACTAGTTCTCCTATTCTACTGTGGCGAGGATATCCTCGTCCTTGATAATCAAATACTCTTCTTTGTCGAGCTTAATGGTGGTAGCTGCGTAGTTCTTGTAAACCACCCGCGCGTCGACTGCGACATCTTCTACTGCTGATCCAACAGCAATCACCTTGGCAGCTTCCGACTTCTCCTGAGCCGACTCGGGCAAAAAGATCCCGCTGGCAGTCTTCTCTGGCTTTTTCTCCTTAACCGCCACGACGAAATGCGCCATTGGCTTGATTGGTGAACTCATTGGTTACCCCTTTCTTATACTTATCACCGCGCCCTGTATCAATCAAGGCGCTTCTAGCACTCTAGTATAGCGAGTGCTAATGGGAAAATCAAGAGAGGTGAACTACGTAGGTTACCCTACGGTACGACGCGCTGCCGCCATAACAGTCGACGTAGCAGTAACGAGCTGATCATGTCCTCGCACCGCAAGTTGCTCGTAGTATGCATTCAATGCAGGATCAAGCCACGTACTGCGCTCGGCTGCGCGTGTCAACTGCACCTGCTGCGCGACATCAGTAACCATACCACAGAGGTCACGCGACATCATATCGGCTATATGGCGCTGCGCTGCTTCATCTCCCCCATCAGCTTGATCAACAACGTCTGAGAAACTAACTGCATGTTCAAAATCAATCATACGAGCTGGCTGACCCGAAACACGCACAACATTACGCAAATAACCATCGCCATGCGCAACTGCCACTCTATGTAATGCAGCCAATGCGGTCGCTGCCTCGGTGGTATACAGCGCTACATCATCCATACTCATCTCATGCCACGCTAGACTATCAAAGCCCACTACTTCTGGCTGATACCGCGACAATAGCAAGGCAACACGACTGCGATCCTGCGCAGCTGCACCTTCCGGTGCGCCATCAACCACGAGCCCATCTACTGAGAACGGCGCAAGACCCTCACGCTCTAGGTACTGCGTCATAGCTAACTCACCAAGAGCCGTTGGCACCGTAGAAGGTTTGACAACAAGTGTTTCGGGCATATCGCGTTTCTGCTCAGCATAGCGCACATGGGCAACAAATGCTCCATGACGCGACGATCCACCACGCGCAAGATCTTTTTCGGGTACTGCATACGCTATTGACGATAAATCATCAGTAACCCGCAGCAGCGGGTCAGACGAAAAACGAGAATCAGGCCGATTATATTTACCATCATGTCGCACTGCCGCCAATAGGTTAGGCAGTGGGCGATAATCCTGGGGTGCTGTTAGTATCTCACAGTGATTGTAATGCGGCTTAACCATACGAGTATTATATAACAAACTGCGATTTTGTGCTATCGCTTGTGTCGTTAATACCACGCGCTTCTTACAATACCTATCTCATTGCTGCTATACTAGACATAATTGCCTAACTGGCTGTCTATCATTCATCATCAACGGTTCTATAACGGAGGCACCATGCACAGACACATCAACGTACGCGGAATTATCATTAACGACAGGGGCGAGCTCTTTTGCCAACGCTTGACAGCGCGCACTGGCGATGGCCGAGATTTTTGGTGCACACCAGGCGGTGGGCTGGAGCTGGGTGAGAGCATATTGGATGGCCTACGGCGAGAAATGATCGAAGAAACTGGCGTCGAGCCAGTAATTGGCCGGCTGCTCTTCGTCCAGCAGTTCGCGATTGCTACGCAGGCGGCTAACGAGCCACGGGAGCAGCTTGAGTTCTTGTTCCACATCACCAACTGGCACGACTACCAGTCGATTGACCTTGCCGCCACAACGCACGGCCTAGCGGAGGTCGCCGAGTGTGGCTTCATTAGCCCGCAGCAGTACCCAATTTTACCTCACTTCCTTGCCGAGGTTGATCTGGCGCAGCTCATCGCGCACAATCAGCCGGTGCAGTGCCTAAGCTCCTTGGCATAAAATTGACAAACAGTTCTATTCGGCGTATCATAGCATATTTGGTTAACAGTTCTCTGCTTGACGTATCTCAAAGTCATATAGGAGGAGCATATACTCTAGCGAGAGCGAGAACCTTATCTTACATTTCGGAATATCAACTATAGTAACCAACCAAGGAATTGTATGCTCCATCATCTGCCCCAACGTCACAAACTCATCGTCATGCTTGCCGTGATGAGCGCCCTCTTCCTTGTGGCACTCGACCAAACCATCGTGGCGACGGCACTAGGCGCAATCGTCAAGGAGTTCAATAGCTTCTCGTCACTTGGCTTTATCGTTACTGCCTATATGCTCACCACCACTGTAACGGTGCCGCTAGCCGGTAAGCTCAGTGATATGTATGGCCGCAAGCCGCTTTTGCTTAGTGGTGTGGCAATCTTTACTATTGGCTCGCTGCTCAGTGGTATCGCACCAACCGTGGAATGGCTCATTGCGTGGCGGGCGCTGCAAGGAATTGGTGGCGGCATTATCACCGCCAACGCCTTTACTATTGTCGGCGATCTCTTTACACCTAAGGAGCGGGGCCGCTGGCAAGGGCTCATCGGTGCGACCTTTGGTATGAGCTCGGTAGCGGGGCCATTGCTTGGTGGCTGGCTAACCGATGGTACGACCATCTTTGGCGTCACAACCGACTGGCGCTGGACATTCTTTATCAACGTACCAATTGGCATCATCGCCACCGCTCTCATCATCCGCTATTGCCCACAGATTAAGCACGACAGCAAGCACAAGCCAGACTACCTCGGCGCTCTTTTCATCACCATTGCCCTGGCGGCGCTTGTCTTGGCAGTAGATAATACAGAGATGGTCTTTAAGAGCGTGATCGACCACGGCATGAGCCTTACCTTCATCAAAAGCGTGCTGCTGACTATTGCCACTCTTGCCGGTGGTGTCTTTCTCTGGCTTGAGCGCAAAGCCGCTCAGCCGATTCTCCCTCTCCGCTTCTTCCGTAACCCCACCTACCGCCTCATTATGCTCATTAGCCTGCTCTTTGGTGCCGCTTTTCTCGGAGCAATTCTCTACCTCACGCAATTTAATCAGCAGGTCTTTGGTGCGACTGCCTCGCAGGCTGGCCTGATGCTCTTGCCAATGGTGGGCGGAATGATGCTCAGCTCTATTGGCGTGGGGCAACTCATCAGCCGGACAGGTGTATACAAGCGCTATATCGTCATCGGCTGCGCCATCACCGCAGCAAGTATTCTCTCGCTTATCACGCTTCAGCCCACCTCACCCTACTGGCACGAGGCAATCATTATGGCACTCACTGGCTTTGGCATGGGGATGTGTATGCCCATCCTCACCCTCGCCGTGCAAAATGAATTCCGCCAGCAGGATCTTGGCGCTGCTACCTCAAGCGTACAGCTCTTCCGCGGGCTTGGCTCGACGGTGGGGACGGCTATCTTTGCGGGCGTGCTCACTAGTGGCATTTTACACAGCCTTGGCGATGTGAATCAGATTCCCTATATCCAGACGCTGCGCCACACGCCACAAGCCGCTCGGCAACTCGATGGTGAGCTCAATGCCGATACCCTGCTCCGTATCAATAGCCAGCGCGACACCATCAGCCAGGGTGCAGCCAAAGGCATGGCCCAGCTACCTGCTCCAGCTCGCGCACGTGCCCAGCAGCAGCTGAGTCAACAGCAAGACGACTACACGACGCGCATTCTCAATGCCTTTAGCGACTCCTTGCACCAGATTTTCATCATTAGCGCCGCGCTTATGGCCACAGGCTTCCTTGTTGCCCTCTTCTTGCCTCAGCGCACCTTGACCGCAAACAAGGACGATACGTAAATCATCTATACCGTTTTACTCGCCATACGATCGCCATCTCACCTTTTTAAGATTGCCTTCCGTGCTACAATAGCATTAGAGGTAGTATGACCACCTACAAAATTACGCGAATCTACGAATTAGCAACACCACACGATGGCTATCGTGTCTTAGTCGATCGACTCTGGCCACGAGGCATCAGCAAAGAGCACGCAGCACTCGATGAGTGGGCAAGGGACATCGCACCAACTGATGAATTACGTCACTGGTTTCACCATGATCCAGAAAAGTTTACAGAGTTTTCAGCACGTTATAAAAAAGAGCTCGATACCAATCCAGCTGCCGCTGCAGCAAAAAATGCCTGGTCCAATCACCCTGTCGTGACGCTACTATACGGCGCAAAGGATACAGAACATAACCAGGCAGTCGTACTAAAACAGTGGTTAGAGCGCACCCAGTAATCAAGCGCTCCGTGTTCTTATAGCTTACTACACGTTGGCGTAGCGTGCGGCCAAATTGTATACCGCCGCGCCGCGCCATTATCAAGCAGCTCGCGGCGCATATTGCCGCGCCACGGTAGATCGTGGGCATATGCATACAAGGCATGGTGCCCACCGCCATGCGCCACAACGATGACCGTCTGACCGGCATAGTCCGTGGCAATTGAGCAATAGGCTCGGTAGAGCCGCGTCAAAAAATCCCGCACCGACTCACCACCCTCTGGCTGAATGTTCTCATCGACATCAAACAGCCGGTGCCAACTGCGATTGGCTACCGTGCCAATCGATCGCTCCGCTAAGTCTGCCATTTCTATCAGCGGTACTGTTGGGTGATACATCGCAATCTGCCCCGCTGTTTGACGAGCGCGCAGCAGTGGTGAGGTGATGATTACTGCCGGAGTAAGTTTCTCCAGCTCACGCGCAACTGCAGCAGCTTGCCCCGCCCCAACACGATTAAGTGGTATGTTACTATCATGAGCCTCATTGCTCTGCGCTGCTGCAATATTAGCATCTGTCTGACCATGACGGACAAAATAAAGCGTGGTATATATCATGGTATTCAGTATAGCACCAGCACAGGTAGGGTCACTACCCTACCTGCCGACGCGGCACAATCCGCTTCGTCACCGCATCGACAAAAGGCCGATAGGCCAGGCGATTTTCCTTGGCATACGTGATGAGAATGCCAAGAACGCGCTGGCAGTGCGGGCAGCACAGCTCATCACCAACTGGGGTCATGTCGATAAAACGGTCGACATACATGCGCCGCAGCGAACCTGGGCCATCCTTTTGGTAAAACGTCACATGCTTGGCGCAGCCTTCGCAGCACACATCAAGCACCCGCGACGACCCGCCACGCCGCGCTTGGTAGGCATCTTGAATAAATCGATACGTCATGTTACCTCCTCTGCCATAGCAACATTATTTTCTCTTTATTATTTGCACTAGTGCTCTCGTCTAGTGCTTCATTGTCTGCATCGCACGCCGCAGCTGCGCAACTGCCCGCTGAGCCCGCTCTGCAGTCCAATACCGATCAGGGGTGATAGCGCTATCGCCAGTTGGCTCTTCTTTGTAGCGCCACACAATCGACCCACGCTTTACGATCGTCACATCAGGCACAAAAATTCGCGGTTGGCCGTTCTCATCCTTACTGAGGTAGGGCGCAAGACGCGCCACCAGCTTTTGGTATGTCTCATTCTTGCTAGCGCGTGCCTGACGAATATTAAGATAGTGAATCGCAGCAATACCCTCAGCACGAGCGGCTTGGTCAACATACTCACTCAGCCGCTGACACCACGGGCACTGCGGGTAGCCAAGAAACACCACGCCCGTGCCATGTTCTAGCATATCGAGCACAGCAACATCACGTGCGTAGACAAAACGGTTATCTGCCGCAACCCGTGGATATTCTGCCTGAAACCTTGCAGCGTCTGTCTGCCTTGCAGGCTGGGGGCGATGCTGCTGAAGATACCACGCCGCGCCAACCAGGCTCATGAGTATACCAATAACTACCCCTGTTATTATCACCTGCGTGCTTCGACGCATCTCCCCCCTCCTTTTGTTCGTTATTTCGTTATTCCCACCGGAACAGCTTTATCGCCGCAATATACACCACCAGCATCCATAGGCCAACAGCGCCAGCGTATGGCAACACTTCTGCCAGGCTGGCATGCTCGGTCATAATGAGGCGCAGACCATCGGTCACAGGTGTCATCGGGACGAACTGGCTCAGCGTGCGCAGCCACTCCGGGAACATAAAGGACGGGAAGAAGGTGCCGGATAAGAACATCATCGGGAAGGCTACCAGGTTACCCAGCGGTGCCGACTGGTTCTCGTTCTTAGCCCAGCCACCAACCAGCAAGCCAAAGCCCACCATCAGCAGCGCGGACAGAGTAAGAAACAGCACGGCCAGTAGCCAGTCACCACGCATGTTGAAGTGGAAGACACTCATCCCGACCGCCAGCATCATAGCGGCACTCAGCAGCGATACAATCGTGTAGTGGATGCCTACTGCCAGGATCAGCTGCCCTGCTGTAAAGGGCGACGCCCGAAGACGCCGGTAGGAGCCCTTTTGCTTCTCTGTCGGCATCTGGTTAGCTAGGCCAAAGATTCCCATACTCAACAAACTAAAGGCGAGCAGGCCAGTAAAGGTATAGTCGAAGGTCTTGAGCTGCTCGTCGCCCACAGCTTGGCCCGCAACCTTCAGTGGTGGCTCGGGCTGGCCCATACCCTTATTGATGCCATCAATAATCTGCCCCATAATAGCCGTTAGCGTGTTACCAGACTGCTCCGAGCCCTTCGCGTAGAGCACGCGCAAAGTGCCGCTCGGACGCCCCTGAGCCGGCGTCACGTTGCCAAAGTCGGCTGGCAGCTCGATGATGCCACTGAGCTCCGAGTGCTTCAGCTTCTCGCGCGCGTCCTGCATATCCTTGACGTCCTTCACTTTGAGCGTCGTGTCGTTGTTTGCCTTGGCTTGCTCCACAAACTGCTTGGCAAATTCACTCTTCGAGTGGTTAATAATCGCCACATCAAAGCTAGTGGTTTGGTTATTAAAAATCGCACCAAACACCAAGAGGAATATTAGTGGAAACAAAAAGGTAAAAAACAGTGACATCCCATCACGCATAAAGCGCTTTTGCAGGGCGCGCACCTGCCCATATACTCCAATCCAATATGACTTGACTCGCATCATCTACTCCCGAATGGCCTTGCCGGTTAAATCAATAAACACATCCTCTAAGTTGGCGGGCTCGACCGTTTGCTGCTTGGTAAAGCCACGAGCTAGCAGCTGCTCGATAAGATGCTGCGGCGTATCAATGGTGATAATCTTGCCCGCATCCATAATCGCCAGGCGATCACACAGCAGCTCGGCCTCATCCATATAGTGAGTGGTGAGCACAATGGTAATGCCTTCATCGCGAATCGTCTTGATCAGCTCCCACAGGTTGCGCCGTGCTTGCGGGTCTAGTCCCGTCGTCGGCTCATCCAAAAAGAGCACCTTGGGCTGGTTCACAAGCGTCGCAGCAATCGCAAAGCGCTGCTTTTGCCCACCACTCAGCTGCTCGACATAGCTACCTGCCTTGGCGCTGAGCTGCACCTTGGCCAGCAAAGCATCGGTATCAACCCGCCGGCCGTAGAGGCTGGCAAACATACGCAGCTGCTCGCGCAGGGTCAGCTTATCGTAAAAGGTGGTCGACTGCAGCTGGATGCCGATAATCTGCTTAATCTGCTTGGGCTGCTTAGCGACATCAATGCCGTCAATGGTGGCTTGGCCAGCGTCAATTGACCGCAGCGCCTCGAGCATCTCTAGCGTCGTTGTCTTACCAGCGCCATTGGGCCCCAGCAAGCCAAAAATCTCGCCCGTCTTAACCGTGAAGGATATCCCATCCACCACTGGCGTGCCGGCATAGGCTTTAGTCAAGCCATCCACCGTTATAATTGGTTTGGTTTGAGTCATAAAACTCCTTTCTTATGCTACGAGCCCCACACCCAAACGGGCCTCTGCTTGAATCACTCCCAGGGCATTATATTGTTATAAGCCAACCAACCATCCGTTGGGCCGAATTATAGCATAGAGAAGAGGAAAGCGAAAGATGCAGCAGTCTTTCAAAATCACTTTATTAAGAACGCTCCTATAGTACTAGTTCAGGCTCTTTATTATTGCAGCACAGTTCTTCTTCTATCCTTTCATCTGCTTTTCACACTGAAACGCATCTTCTATCGCAGAGCAAAGATGGGATCGAAGATCTTTGAGTGTCCTGCTAAATTTCGGCTGTAGATGATTTGTTGTGTCCTTCATAATACAATCTTCTAATGCTGTAAGCGCTTTTGGATCAAACATAAAATGCTCCAGACAGCATGTGACTATATTGTAACTAGGATTCTCCGAGTATTGCTGTCTGAGCCAATCGTTTACTTTGTCTGCATCGTCATACTTCCATAGAGTATAGATACACTGAAGCTGTATAGAATAAGTAAAGACTGGAGGGAGGTATAGATCTGTGTCTGTCGGGCGAAGCGTGCTTCGCAATTCTTCCCAAAAAGCTTGGCAGATAGCAGTACGATCTTTATTGGTGCGCTCACAACATTGCTGTAGCGCTCCAAGAGCGATTCGCACTAAAATCCTTTCGCCAGCTGCTGCTGACCTCTGTACGTATGCAATGTAGCGACGACGTATTTCCTCGTCAAAAATGAGGCGTCTATCATTAAGTTCATTGATAACTATTTTATTTTCGATATCCTCGTCATCCTGTTCTACGTAGGCTATGTCCTCTCTTTCGATAACGTATGCTGCAGCGCGCTTTTGCCTCTTGCCAGTCGGATCTTCATGGCCAAGAACATAGTGCATATCCGCAACGGCACGCATATACGGATTAATGAGGTAGCGCTCAATCTGGCGCGCCTTGCTAGGCTGGCCTCTCCTTAGACAATCTTCCACCAATGAGAGAATGACAAATTCAACATAATAGGTATAGGCACTCGCCTTTCTGTCACGTTTAAGCTCTGCTAGTGAAAGTGGTACGATATCTGCATCATCAAGGCTTGGTAGATCTGGCACAGATCCGATGAGTGTACTATATACCGTCGTGCGACACGAATCGGCAAAATTCAGCGCTCTCTCAAAGTCTTCATCAGCACCGCTGATATAATACAGACGATCAATAAGAGAAAAAGCTTCATACAGGATCTCGGCCGCTTCTTTGCGCTCAGACGGCGTTGGCTGAAATTGCTCGGCAAATATTCCACGTTTTATATCAGCGTCCGTATCGGCGATAACACGCATATGCTGCACAATATCGGCTAGTTGCTCCTTCTGCTCAGCAGTTGCTCCTCCCTCACTATCATAATACTCATTGAGTCGTACATAGTGTGTCACCAACCTATCAAACAATTCTTTTCGATCGATATTACCAGCCTCAGCCACAAGAGATTCAGCTGATTGCTGGTTCACTTCTAAATCAAGCTTTTGCCAGACCATCTCTTCAATCTCAGACATAACCTTCGCAAGATCAGGAATCTCGTCAGCCATTGCGCGAATATCGTGCAACAGCTGCTGCGCAAAACGCTTTTTCTCCTGATTTGCAGCTGTCTTGCCAGTTGGCTGGTAGAAGTAATATCCCCACATATTGACAATGTCAACGACAGCATCCACAACCTCATCTGCCTTTGCACCGCTATACGAATGTGGCCTGAGTAATTGCTTCATGGTATCAGGCGTACATAGCAACTCGCGATAGTGCTTAATATACTCCTTGAGGAGTTCTTTGAGCTGCTGGCTTGTTAGTGGTGCTGTGTTATATAGGAGGGGGCGAGGTGGTTGAAACATATGCATAACTATAGAGCGATACTATTATCGTGTCAAATACTACATCTGTTGTTGACATATTTTTGCTATCGTACCATAATCAAACCATCATGCATTACCTCTTCAAACTCCTCAGTCTCATCATCTTTGGTCTCGCGCTTGCGGCAGGGTACTATGCGCTGCAGCTATTCATCAGTCAGTCATCTCTCGCAGGGTATACCTTAGCTATGCTACTTATTATCATTGGTGCAGCACTGCTCATTACCGCACACGACCTGTTTCGGTGTCGCCAATGGAAAGATGTCGGCAAGGCACTCGGCAATTTCGCCGCTATGGTATGTGGTGGCTATTCAACAAAATAAATCCTCACTCACAGCCCGAAATACCTCTACCGCCATCCAAACAGCAACTAACCAGCAAGCATCTCATCACCATGCGGTGTATACTATACGTATGAAACGATTATTCCCTCTCAGCCACCGAGCAACCATTATCACCATCTGCTTTGCCCTCCTTCTCGTTATTGGCGGCATTGTTGGCACAGCGATTGGCTGGCGTAAGATCCTCTACAAGCTCCAGGGCACGTCGCATGTGGCTACGCTCGATCGTTCGCCAGGGCTAGCCCAGTTTCCTGAGATCAACACGCAAGCCCTCAGCCCTACTCGCCGCAAGGTCATCCAGCTTACCCAAGCGGAGTTTGCCGCTCAGCCCGCTGGTACGAAATATAGCCAAGGAGCACACGAGGCATGGTGTGCCGACTTCGTCAGCTGGACGATGCAGCAGGCTGGTGCGCCGCTCAAGAACCCGCACACTGGTAGCTGGCGCATTCCAGGCACCTTCACGCTGCGTGAGTATTACGAGTCAGCAGGCCGTTTCAAGCCAGCCGATAGTGACTACCAGCCCCGCCCTGGCGACGTAGCAATCTACCGCGCTTCGCCCGTCTTTGGCGACCATACGCACATTGTCCTGCGCAATGACGATGGCATACTCACCACTGTTGGCGGCAATGAGAATAACAAGATACGTGTCTTTGCCAATCAGCAGCGCAATTATACTGGCCTGCTTGGCTATGGCATTACAGAGTAGCCGTCGATAGGATAACCACAGAGGGCTATAGCACTCAGTGGTATAATAAGGACACTGATGAAACATCGTCTTTCTTCGCTACGCCATGCCACCCTCACCGCCCTGAGCGGCATTGGTCAGGTGCTGCACCAGCCACGCTATGCGGCGAGTGCGCTAGTTGGCGCGCTCGGCTTTGCCTGGCTGATTTTTCTCTTAACTAATGGTGGATTCTATGGCGCACTGCTGATGTCTCGCTTACCACTTATCGATAAACTTGGCGTCATTGGGACGATGTTCACGGAGATCGCTCGGCAGGCTGCGACATCGCTGACGGGTGCACTGCTTGTGCTTGTCTCAATGCTACAAGGGATATCGCTCACGCTTATTATCTTCACTGCCCGGCGCAACAAGCGCAACCAGCAAACCACCCAGCAACTCGGCCTCAGCGGTATTGCCTCTGTCGCGGCGGCAATTGGCCTAGGCTGCGTACCCTGTGGTACATCGCTCATTCTCCCCATCGTAGCAGTGTTTTTCTCGGGAGCAGCCGCCGCTTCGGCCGCGACGGTTGCCAGCACTATTGTGCTTGTCATTGCCCTTGGGCTCAGCCTCTTTTCGCTCTATCGATCAGGCCAGATTGCCGCCATTTACATAACATTAACTCAGCAGGAGGAGCATCATGCAGTCACAACAAACAGGGGTTAGCTTGATCCATATCATGCTTGGGATTGTCGTCGTCACAATCATCAGCCTCTTTGCCTACAATCTCATCAACCGCCCACCCAACAAGCATATTGGCAAAGGCGAGCCTTGGCAGAGCGCCATGTCGCAGGGTAGCCACACTGCGCCCAATGTCTTTGTCGACTACACCGACTACTTCTGCTCATTTTGTGCGCAGGTCGAGGCTGCCACGAACACTGCAGACTTCCATCAGTACATCAAGTCGGGCAAACTGCGCTACGAGCACCGGATTGTTGCCGTTCTCAAAGATATCGTGCCTAACACCGAGCGTGGTGCCGAGGCAGCATTTTGCGCGGCCGACCAGCATAAATATTGGGAATACACACACCACATTGTGCCCCGCATCAAAGCTGATTACTTCGACAAAGGCATTGGCGTCAAAGGTGTTGCCGTACCCAAAGAAATTCCGCTCCTCCCCGTCAGCTATTTCGAAACATCGGCCGAAGCTACTGGGCTCAACGTCGAGACCTTCCGCGACTGCGTGACAAACGAGAAGCACAAAGACGACATCGCCACAAACACCAGCCGCGCTCTCAAGCTCGGCGTCACTGGCCTCCCCTATATGATCGTCAACGACTACACCACCAGCGGCTTTGGTGGCGGCGAGCACGGGCTAAAGACATTACTCAAGGCAGGTGGGGTGCAATAGCCCCTACCGCCGGCGTAAGAAATAATACCCGGTTGCCATGGCGGCTATCACACTCACGGTGGTAATCTTCCAAAACATCGTTGGGTCATCCGCTCCTGGCACCGGCACATTCATACCATAAAGCCCAGCGATCATCGTCGGGATAGTCAATGCCACCGTGATCACCGTTAGTAAGCGAATCGTCTCATTCAGGCGTGTGTCCATCACGGCGCGGTAGCTATCACGCACATTAGTGATGGTGCGCAGAAGCGATTTACAACGCGCAATCACCTGCTCCAAATCAATCGAGATATCCTCCACATCATCCTTATCATCCTCCTTGAGGCGGAGGCTCCGGTTTGCCATCAAGCGCTCAATCGCCCAGTTCATTGGCACTAGTGCATTGAGATAGTCGTTGAGCTTGCGCTCATACTCGGTCAGCGTCACGATATCACGCGCCCGCAGCGTATGGAGGTCGTCTGTTGCTGCCCGCATCTGCCGGTTGATCGTTGCCACTCGCCGCTGGTACTGCAGCGACACCGCCTCGATCATTGCCACCACGAGCTCAATCCGCCGCGCCGTATTCATCCGCGTTTTGTCAACAAAAGGCTGCCAGAGCCGGCCCAGGCTATCACGCGAAAGTGTCACGACGTAGTTTTTGTGAATACCAAATAGTATCGGCGTCGTAAAGTCATTAAAGTCGTCATCCGTATCAGGCAAGCGGGCAATCAAATACGTCCACTCATCCTCAAACTCAACACGTGGCACCTCATGCGGGTCCAGCGCATCTTTGATGATGTTTTCGTCCATACCAAGCGCCAGGAGCGTATCGATCTCCTCACTGCTGGGCTTCTCACAGCGCAGCCACGACCCAACCCGCAGCGCATCGCGCGGCGTAATCGTCTGATCTGCCTCACTCGAACGAAGATATTGCAACATACTAGTGATAAGTATACGATGAAGCGGTGATAATTGCAAATAATACGACAGATTCACTTCTGCGTTCTGTATCCGCTCATGATGTCACTGCAGCGTATCGCAGCAGCTATTCACTCACAAACAACTGTTCAAGCACCGCATCAACCATAAACCGCATTGTCTTTGGTGCGATATCCTCCAGCGCGTCAATCGCTGCCACTGCCGTAAAGAGCTCGCTGATTATCTGGTCGGTCGCGCCTGGTCGCAATCTGCCATCGCGCCGCCACTGCTGCACCTGCTCAGCAAAGAACTCACCACGCACTGCCAGGCTATGACCCGCTCCTGCTTGCTTCGCATCATCGTGGTAGGCTTGGCGCACCTGCTCGCCAGGCACATCACTCTGCCACTCAGCCAGAATTTTATTACGCCGCGTTGCTTGCGTTGTGGCGCGTAGATAGGCTGCAAAAGCCGCCCGGGGCTGCGACCAATCGATCCGCCCAACAATCCGGTTCTTTGTCTTTTCGTCCTCCGCACGATACACTGCAAGGAAGAGCTCTAATTTAGACGGATAAAGTAAATACACGCCGCCAACCGCAATACCTGCCACCTGAGCAATCTCCACGATCGATGCCGCCTTGTAGCCATCCTGGGCAAAGACCCGCCGCGCTGCCTGAATTAGTTTCGCCTGACTGATTGCCATATCGCTCCGACCTCCGCTCGCGCTATCCTGGACGATAACGCCTCTTTACTTTCTACTCATATTCTATTATAGCAGGTTTGTGGGGAGCTGCGCAGCTAGAATATATCGCAACCAATGACATGAAGCAGCAATGTCGGTATGCGATACCGTTACCAGCCGAGTCATCGCTATCAATACGTTGCCACCTTGTATAACGCTCATGCTTTTGATACACTGATACCTAACATAACCATAAGGGGGATTTTATGATTGCAACTCAGGCTGGCCAGGGCAAGAAGCGGATTGGCCTTATCTCAACGGGGATCGTGGGTGCACTGCTCGTCGCCTTTACCTTTACACCGACTTTCGCAGGCTTTGCGGCAAGCATCCAAAACACCATTAACAGCGCCTCAACCGGTACACTCACCATGAAGGAGACATCGGGTACATACACCTGCAACAGTACAGATGGTGCTGGCGCGACAACCAACTCTGCGACCTGTTCTACTATCAACAAGTATGGTGGCACTGCTGCTGCACTCGTTGCTGGTGGTCTAGCCAAAACAACCAACATTACCCTGCAAAACACAGGAAGTGTGGCCGCAACATCCTTTAGTCTCAATCCTGGCACATGCAGCCAATCACCTGTCCCTGGTGCTTCTTTAGCAGGTAGTGCAACTGACCTCTGTAGCAAAGTCAAGGTGGCTATCAAATCAGGCAGCAGCACACTCTTTACGGGTACTGCCGCACAATTGCAAACAGGCGGCGCTATCGACCTGCTCGCCAAGCTCAGCAAAGCAACCATCAATGCAGGTGAGAGCGTCCCGATCACCTTCGAGGTATCACTCGACGCCAGTGCTGGCCCAACCTACCAAGGCTTGCAGGTCTCGCAACCACTGACATGGACATTTGGCGCATAATTCCTCTGGAGTAGGACGGCGCATGCCTCGGCAACGAATGATTATCATCACTATCCTGAGCCTCTGTCTTGGAGGCTTCGTTGCTGTGATGGTGGCGCTTGGCATGCGTATCTTTTTCGTCACAACACCGAGTATGGCTACTGCCGCGCCAGTCGGCTCGCTCGTTGTCACCCAGCCAGCCAGCAGCTACCACCCTGGCGATATCATTACCTTCCAGCGCCACGGCCGGACGTATACTCATCGGATTCAGTCCATCACCAACCAGCGTATCCTCACCAAGGGCGACCTCAACCACGCGGCCGATCCACTCCCCATTGAGCGCAGCGCCATCATTGGCAAAGCAATTTTCATCAACCCATGGCTTGGCTGGATATGGCTAATGGTGCCATGGGTGGTGATTGGCTGGCTTGTCATCCACTTAGCCACCCGCCGGACTCGCCCAACGTGGCGCTGGTATTATCGGATTATTGGTATGACGCTGGTGCTCTGTGCTGTGTCGCTGTGGTTTCATCCGTGGATCAACTTTAGTGTGCTCAGTGTTTTGCCGTCTGGTGAAGGTGCAGCCATGCACATCGTCAATACTGGCGTCTTCCCGATTGACGCAGTCGGTACAGTGCTCTACCCTGGCCAAGATGCCACCATCACCGTCTCGGTACAAAACAGCCACGGGCAGTATTTCTTCACACCAACGATTCATTACACAGCGTGGGTCGTCTTGTGTATTCTGTTCATTTGTCTTGTCCCCTTTGGGCTGATGCTCTATGGCCTTCGCCAGCTATCTCGGCCTGTCGCAGCCGATAGCGCACCGCAGCCATTGCCCATCACTTCTGTCATCGTCGCAGCAATTATTACACTGGTAGGGATATGCTTTATTATCTTTCATAATTTTTATCTAACGAGCGGGGCGTTTTCCGGTACGATCCGCAACAGTGCTAATACCACCCGCCCAGTGCTCTACAACTGCACTGATGCCACCAAGCTCACTGCCCCCGCGCAGGCACTCTTCATCTATGGCATGACGTACTTCGATACTGGCACCACCGAGCGCGACCTATCTGGCAATGGCCATAGCGGCTCCTGGCTGACGCGCTCTGCCGCTGCTCATGGCTCACAGTCATACGCCTGCCGCCGCGACCGTGTGCGCAGCACCCTCTTCAAAGATACCTGCCTTACTTACCCCACACTCATCGATAACCCCACTACCTTCACCCTCTCTGTCTGGTTCAATACCCGCCAGTATGGGACAAACAATGGGCGCATTGCTGGCTTTGCTAGTACACCAGACAATGGTGCCGACCCAAGCTTAGACCGCGTCCTCTTTCTCGATAAGCAAGGACGTGTTGCCTTTGCGGTGTGGCCTAATGCCACACGCTCTGTCTTCTCACCAGCGGGCAAAAACTATGCCGATGGCAAGTGGCACCACGTCGCCGCTTCACTCTCACCACAAGGGATGCGGCTCTATGCCGATGGTGCACTGGTTGCTCACGACCCGAGTGTCACGCAGGCCCAAAACTTCCGCGGCTACTGGAAGTTTGGCTGTGGGCGCTTTAGCGAGTGGCACAATGGCGATGGCACACCTATCAACAGCACAAACACATTCTTCACTGGCATGATGCAGTTTGGAGCTGTCCACACCACCGCGCTGAGTGATGCTCAAGTGCAAGAAATCTACCTTGCTGGCACAAAATAACGCACGCAGCGTGACAACATATCTTTAGCTATTACATCGTTTTGCTCTCATTGCAAGCATCCAGCGCCTGCTCTATACTATATGCATGAAACACATGTGCAATACACTCGCCAAGCTTCTCACTCTTCTCCGCCATATGTGGCTGCCGCTTATGGTAATTATGC
>CALHWD010000009.1 GCA_938036825.1 uncultured Candidatus Saccharibacteria bacterium | reverse complement strand
CTCCTGGCCTCTTCCATGGCAAGGAAGCGCTCTAACAACTGAGCTAAACCCGCATGTTGCTGAGTTGTATTATATGGAATAGTGCGTAAAATTTCAAGCCCTTTCTTCTATGAATCGCATACTATTCGCTCTTGCGCGCTTCGTTCCACCGCTATTCTAGGATATGTACGTGCGGCTATTGTGTACTCACCTCCTGCTTTTGGAGAAGCGGAAAATAAATTATACTCCAATTCTCACTGTCCACTGAATAACGCAGAAAAGATATGTATCCTACTCTGCCGCACCAAAGCCACGAATTTTGCCGACGGCCGCTTGATCGATTGTGCTGACGTGGATCGCGTTGCCTTCGTTGCCACCAACGGTGGTGAGCTTGCCATCTTGGTAGCGCAAAAGGATGTTAACGTGCTCACCACGCGAGCTGGTTGTATCGTAGAGGATGGCATCGCCTGGCTGGGGCGTATAGCTGCTATCGGCTGGGTGCCAGCGACCAGTCGTGCGATAGTACGTTTCGAGGCTACGCACGCCAGGGATGCGCCAGCCACCATTGTGTGGGTTGATAAATGGCACACCCGCCTGCTGGTACACCCAGCTAACGAAGTTTGCACACCAATCTTGCCGCTCGCCCTGACTGTAAAATGTACCAGGCTGCGGAGTGTCAAATTGCTGGTGAGCAGTCGTGATGATCTTCGCTCGGACGGGTGATAACTTCTTCGTATCTATCACCGGAAACTCCTCTTTTTGTCTAAGCTGCTGGAGTGGATGGGGTTGCACGCGGCGTGGTATAAGAAGCAAAGCACCATACGCAATAGCACTGCACAGTACAATCGCAAGCATAACCCAGAGCGCAAACAGAGCAAGGCATCGCCAGGAGAGCGGTGTGGACTGATGGAGTGATTTCATAGTGTTTATTATACACGGACGTCTCGCTTGTGGGTGAGTTGTATCATACTAAAAGAAAAACACCCTCTTGTTCCAAAGAGAGTGTTTTACTGGTGGCTCCTACTAGACTCGAACTAGTGACACAAGGCTCTTCAGGCCTCTGCT
>CALHWD010000008.1 GCA_938036825.1 uncultured Candidatus Saccharibacteria bacterium | reverse complement strand
AGCGCGTCACTGATAATGACGAGGTCGGAGGTTCAAGTCCCTCATCGCCCACCATGGTTTTAGCTGAAAAGTAGGATTGTTTGCGGGCGGCTAGCTCAGTTGGCTAGAGCATCTCGTTTACACCGAGAGGGTCGGGGGTTCGAGTCCCTCAGCGCCCACCACAAGCTCTGTATACGAACCCTTGACCTGAGTAACAGGGGCAGGAGCCAAATCATTACCTGAATTGCATCGACGACGCCCGTCCACATTGTGGACGGGCGTTCTTGTTGTGGGGGCTGCGCCGTGTGGGTTGTCCACCTCGCGCCTCTCCGTTGCCTGGTCAGACGTAGCGTTCTGCTGGCTCGCGACTCCCATCGCCGCTTGCTGCGCCGCTCGCCGTAGCTGTTGGCTACCGAGTTGGTCGAAGGGTGAGGCCAGCTCCCCGGTGGCGTTGGTATGGCTGGCGTGGTCGATGATGGAGATGGTGCTGCAGCGCGCCACATGCATCGAGCCTGGCTGCGCTTCACCGTCGCCACTCTGAGTCACTGAGCCGCCCGACTGGCCGCCAGCACCCTCCCCGCGAGAAGAGGCCGTGCTCTCCGCTGTCTTCTTGCCACCTTGCGCAGCGGCCGTCTGCCTACCAGCCACGGCTGCTCCACCTCGTCGCCCCGCCTTCAGGCTCGTCTGCAAGGCTGGTGCTGGGATGATGGGGCGGCCATCTTCATCTACCGCTGGATTGACGAGGATGCGTTCGAAGAACACTTGATTCAGCAGCTTCTTCAGGCGATCCGGTGCCGCCAGATACAGCCGCTGGCAGTCCTCCAGCAGGTCCAACGCCTGGGTGAGATGCTGTTCTACCAGAGCAGCATCAGCCGTGTAGCCGTCTAGTTCACGCTGGATGGCAAGGATGCTGCTGGTGAGTTGGTCTTGTTCCTTCTTGAGCAGGGTTTTCGCTGAATATTAGGTTCACAGCGTTAGGGTTGAGAAGTGGCTAGTACAATAGCGGGTACTTACATTCTATTGGATTGCTGGGTGAGGTGTAGGAAAGGGTATGAGTGAGATAGTAACTGAGAAGTTATTATTGTCCTAAAAACGGCTGCTCATTGTAGTGCACAGTGTTGTTAAAGAGAAACATAACTGGCGAGCAATGGCGACGTGGCTTATGAGCGATAGCCCTCTGGTGTATCGCAAAAGATTACTGATAAGCATCCTCACACCTCTGATCGCGAGGCTGCTGCGGCATGCAATCGAGCGAGCACTTATCAAGAATAATATTTTCTGCAAAAATCGCTCAAAAAAGCCTTGCCAAACGCTGATGATTCGTGTAAACTTAAGTCCAGTGAGCGCATGTTCGGCAACGAACCTCTGGCAAGAGGGTAATGATGGAGTGGGTACGATAATCATTGCCAAAACTACAACGAAAAACTACTTTACACAGGGTAGCCCAAGTGGTAGAATAAACAAAGTTGCGAGTTTGAGCACAGGCAGACAAACATCATACCAATGGTGTTCGCAAGTGTGTGCTTACAACAAGACACATGCAGTTTAACAATTTAGTGATGTAAGAAAATAACGATTGACGGCACTATCAGTTGGTCTATACCAATTGCTAGTTAAGTCAATGCATAAAAAGGTACTCAAGGGCACACAATGGATGCCTAGACGTATATTACCGATGAAGGACGTGGAAGACTGCGATAAGCT
>CALHWD010000007.1 GCA_938036825.1 uncultured Candidatus Saccharibacteria bacterium | reverse complement strand
ACATGGGTCCGCTCAGCTTGGATCCAGTATGACGAAGAGGACGGCAACTGGGTGCACTTCGAATTTGATAGCGATATGCATTTGAAGATGGTGACGATTTGCACGCCCGTAGTTTAAACGTAAGAAAACTGATCCATCAGCACAATTACATCGCTACTAGACAGATCCGTAGATACCTACAAAGTACGAGACTGTGACCGCGCAACCCAAAACAGGGCGCTCCATGAGACGTCCTGTTTTTTACGGCACGATTAGTAAAGGTGACTGTTTCTAGACAACGATACTGACGAGCTTACGCTTGACATAGATAACCTTCTTAGGCGGCTCAGTGAGGTATTTTGCGACGCGGTCGTCTGCTAGGGCCCGGGCGGTGATATCGGCTTCGCTAGCGTCTGGCGCGGTGGTGAGCTTAGCGCGAACTTTGCCATTGACTTGCACAACGATGGTTATCGTATCGCGGACAATCTTTGCTTCGTCCCACTCTGGCCAGGCGGCAAAATCGAGTTGGTCACCATAACCAAGTTGCTGCCATAGCTCAGCGGCCATGTGCGGCGCAAAGGGCTGCACCAGCTGGATCAGCGTCTTGAGCGCTGGCTGCCACTGCTCAGTAAAGCCAGTTGTCTTGAGCTTGTAGAGGTCGTTGACGCACTCCATGAGCCCAGCAATGGCTGTGTTGAAGCTCAGGCGGTAGATATCACTTGTGACCTTTTTCGTTGTGGCATGGATAATCGACTCAAGCTGTGCGACGTCGACCTGTCCAGGCGCTGCGCCCTGTTGCTGCCAATCATCAAACTCTTGCACCAATGTCCAGAGGCGATTCAAGAAACGATAGACGCCAGCAATTCCTCGACTACTCCAGCTCGAGTTCTCGTCGATCGGCCCGAGGAAGAGCTCAAAGGTACGCAGCGCATCCGCCCCATATCCCGCATCGATCACCTCCAGCGGGTCGACGACATTGCCAAGGCTCTTGCTCATCTTGCGGCCATCCTCAGCTTGAATGAGGCCGTGGTAGACGAGCTTCCGCACTGGTTCGGCAAAGCTCGTGAGACCAAGATCGCGGAAGACGTGCATCCAGAAGCGCACATAGAGTAAGTGAGCCGTCGCATGGTCACCACCAACATACATATCAAGCGGTGCCCAGTGGTTAGCCAGCGCTGGGTCCCAGGCTTGTATAGCATTGTGTGGATCAGTGTAGCGTAGAAGATACCAGCTACTGCAGGCATAGCCATCCATCGTGTCGGTTTCGCGCTGAGCTGGACCGCCGCAGGTCGGGCAGGTCGTCGCCACCCATTCTTCTTGGGCAGCAAGGACAGATTTGCCATCACCACGCGGCTGGAAGTCTTGCACTGTTGGCAAGACAACAGGTAGATCTGCCGCTGGCACTGGCACAGCACCATGCTCAAGGCAGTGGATGATCGGGATGGGTGCGCCCCAGTAGCGTTGGCGGCTAATCAACCAGTCGCGCATCTTGTAGGTTACTTTGGCGTGGCCACGACCTTCCTGCTCGAGCCAGGCCACGATCTGCTCACGGGCATCCTCGCTGCGCGTACCATCAAATACACCAGAATTAACGAGCACGCCTTCACCATGGTAGCACTGGTCAGTGTCTGGGTCGTCGTCGGGCCGCTCAATGACGGTGACGATGGGCAGCTCGTATTTCTCGGCAAAGGCAGCATCGCGCTCATCATGAGCTGGGACAGCCATCACTGCACCAGTGCCATAGCCACCAAGGACATAATCAGCCACCCAGATGGGTATTCGCTCGCCCGTCGCTGGATTTATGGCATAACTTCCAGTAAAGACTCCCGTCTTATCCTTCGTGTCATTAGTGCGCTCAATCTCCGATTTCTTGACTGCCTCGGCAATATAGGCCAAGACTGTCTCTTGGGCATCACCGCGCGCGAGATGCTGCGCGAGAGGATGTTCGGGTGCCAGCACCAAGAAGGTCGCACCAAAGAGCGTATCGGGGCGCGTCGAAAAGACGGTAATATCGGCGGCGTCACTTTCCGTAGCTGCCGCGGGCTTATCAAGGGCGAAGCGGACCTCTGCTCCCTCGCTGCGGCCAATCCAGTTGGTCTGAGCTTGCTTAATCTTATCTGGCCAGTCGAGCGCGGGAATGTCGGCTAGGAGCTGGTCGGCGTACTCAGTAATCTTGAAGAACCATTGCTTCATTGGCTTCTTCACCACCACTTCTTCACAGCGCCAGCACCGGCCATTGATCACCTGCTCATTTGCCAGCACGGTCTTGTCTTTCGGACACCACCACTGGAGTGAGTCCTTTTGGTATGCCAGGCCCCGCTCAAAGAGCTGCGTAAAGATCCACTGCGTCCAGCGATAATACTCTGGGTTGCTCGTGTTGATCTCCCGGCTCCAATCGATACTCGCGCCAACGCGGCGAAGCTGAGTAGTAAAGTTAGCAATATTGGTCGCGGTCGTCTCTTGTGGCGTTTTGCCTGTCTTAATGGCGTAATTCTCTGCAGGGAGGCCAAAGCTATCCCAGCCCATTGGGTAGAGTACCTCGTGACCAAGGCTGCGCCGGAAGCGCGCCACTGCATCGACAATGGAATGCTCCATAAAGTGCCCTGCATGCATCCCTGCTCCGCTTGGATATGGGAACATGCCAGTCACATAATACTTTGGTTTAGGAGAGGCGTCATCCGCCCGGTAGCGCTGGTCTTCTGCCCAGTGCTGTTGCCATTTTGGCTCGATTTCTGCAGGATTGTATCGTTTCATGTCTTTCATATTCTACCATAGTGGGCGAGGGCAAAGACAACCCCGCTTCTTTTCTCGAAAGCGGGGTTGGATTTATGTGCGGCGTTTTGTCTACGCTTCGCCAGTGGTTGTTAGTGATGTGTCATCATCATTGTCTTTACTACTACTGCTGCCCTGCATGAGCTCGCTATACGGGATGCTCTCGCTTGGTTTGCGCAGGTCAACCTTCGTGTCGTTGACGTTAATTGTTACTGGCTGCTGAGACGACTGGCTGGTTGGCTTCATAACAATGCGCTTCACATCGTGCGAGAATGGTGACACCCAGAGCTCAAGATCTGTCTGGCTAAAGTCTGGCCCCGAGATAGCAGCGCGCCGCTCGGTCTTGATGGTCCGGCCATTTTGGCGTGTTGTCACGCGAGTCGACGTCGCATTGCTGCAACGGCGAAGCAGCTCTCCAACGCGGGTGTTACCAAGATCACGACTGAGCGAGCGTGCTTCATGGCTCGACGGACTCGCCACTGTGACCTTGTAGCCCACTGCGCCGTTATCGAGCGCTGGCTTATTCATCTTTTCTACCGTAAAGACATTGCCATGCTTGTGAAGCACTGCTGCAACCTCACTGCGCGCCTTGGCATCATACAAAGCATTGATCGCTTCAGTACATTGCTTGGTCGTTGTGCGGTTCGAGCTTGTCTTGAGCATATCTTCCTGCGTCATCTTGACCCATTTGCCATCGATTTTTTTGATAACTGACATCGAGCCCTTTTCCGAGAGCTTGCGATAATAGTCACGCATTTTACTCCGCTCTGCGTCTTTTTCTTCGTCAGTCATGCTAGAAGCGTTGCTACGTCGCTGCACCATTTGGTCAACCATGGCATCAATGTACTTATCATACGCATCCTTAACGTTCTCCGCCCGGAAGTACATTGCCTCGCGATCCATATAGACCTGTGCCTTGATGGTCATCTGGCCAACCTGCGGGATATTCATCGTTACTTCACCGTTGCCACCAGCTGCTTGGTTGCCGTGTTGGAGAGTAACTTTATAGGAAAACTTTGATGACCCTGCAGTGCTACTAGTCGACTTGCCTTCACCGCTCATATTATACGATGCTTCGCGGGCATCAACGAGTTTGGCAATGCCATCCGTCACCACCTTGTGCGGATTCTGATACCAGAAGAAGTACAATAGCACACCAGCAATAAGTGCCAGCAGAGCTACACCACCACCGACAAGACCAAGAATAAGCCCAAGATGGGACTTCTTGGCTGGCTGAGCACGCAAAGCTCCTGGAGTCATGTGTGGTTGATATTGAGGCTGGGGCTGAGCTGGCTGCATGGCCGGAGTAGCTGACTGCTCTGATATCGGCTGAGTAGTCGGCTCAGCTACTGAAGCTGGCTCTGCAGCTGGGGTTGCTGGTTCATTAGCCTTGGCCGGGGTTTGTCCTGACTCATTTTTTGGCGACGTCTTGCGCGTTGTGCTACGCTTGGTTGCCTTTGGTTTTTTCTCTGTTGGCATAGATAGTTCTCCGCTTAATACACTAGTCTCATAACTACAAATATACCATAAATCGCGTACCAGCGCTACTGACTTGGCCCGTCAAAGAAGTTCTCGTACTCTGAAAAATACGGCGCTTTGATAGCCTGCCAAGCGAGCGATTGACGCACCAGCTCGGTATCTTCGCTTAGGACACAGAGGATCTTAACCGCCTCTTCAAGGAAGATTCCACCTTGTGACCCCTTAGCAAGAATCACTGCACCAGGCCGTGCCACCGAACGGACAAACTGCCCTGCCTCGATCGCATTACGGCATACCTTCACCTGGCAGCCACGCCGACGGGCAGCGGGCGCAAGATACTTCTCTGCCTCGCCGCCAACCGTCACCACCCAATCAAGCAAATGTGAGTCACAGGCCATACCCAGCTTCTCGTGCTCGGCCTGGCTCGAGGCACCCAGCTCATTCATATCACCAAGGATAGCGATCCGCTGCGGTGCCTGCGCAAAGCTATAGAGCGTCTGCAGTGCAGCCAGCGCCGCAGCCGGGCTGGAGTTGTATGTATCGTCGATAATTGTTGTATCACCAAGGCCAAGTAGCGGGTTCATCCGCCCAGGGACAGGCTTGATCAGTGCAAGACCCTTCAC
Organism: uncultured Candidatus Saccharibacteria bacterium; assembly: GCA_938036825.1. Lineage (GTDB taxonomy): Bacteria > Patescibacteriota > Saccharimonadia > Saccharimonadales > Saccharimonadaceae > Saccharimonas. Next base: position 1,979 of record CALHWD010000007.1, on the reverse strand, counting down.
TACTTCATCTGGTGTGCAGCCATAGAGCAAAGCCACTGCGACGGCACCAACGATCGGCCTTAGGCTGTGCTCACCCACCACGTTAATGGCCGCCGCGAATGGCTGAGCAATGTTTGGTGGAGCAATAATCCCCCCACGATAGCCTACCTCAGCGTCAAAGTTCTGCTGTTCGAAGCGATACTCAGCAAGGCCAGTTGTGCCATACGTACTAAAGTGTGGAGTAGCGATCAGGTCAGCAAAGCGACCCTCAATATCATCACGGTTGATCAGCACTCGGCGTGCATACTGCGTCACGGAGAGCTCCTCTTGTGCGACTGCTTCAATTGAGCCAAAGAACTCCATATGCTCTGGTGTTACTGCCGTCACTAAGGCAAGGTCAGGCCGGAGGTAGCGGCCAAAGTCGGCAATCTCCCCTGGCCGATCAGTGCCAAGCTCCTGGACAATCACATCGACGTCAGCTGGCTGAGCAACCCGTCGCCGGGCTGCTGCAAACACTTTAAGCCAGGCACCAATGCTGTGTACCTTGCTAGGGTAGGTCACGCCGAGAATGCCACACGGTGCCGAGAGATTGGTGTTATGGTTATTATCAAGCATGCGCACACGGTAGCGCTGCGATAGCAAGGTAGCCACCGCTCGCTTAGTGCTCGTTTTGCCCACGCTCCCCACCACAACAATTAACTTGACCTCTGGATGGGCTTGAAAATACCGGCTCACATACGTCTCGAGCCGCTTTTGGATAAACTTTTTGAACATATCCTTATTTTATCAGAAACAGGCGGGAATGCTACTGGTTGATTCTCCCGCTCGTTTGTGCTTGAATAGAGGGAGTCGTGGGGATATAGCTCAGTTGATAGAGCGCAGCATTCGCATTGCTGAGGTCGAGGGTTTGAATCCCTCTATCTCCACCAGGTGTTATTATATTTTATTGCGACGAGCAATATCCCGTCGCTATTTTTATAATTCATAACACAAGTCAACTGTCAATAAAGTTAGTGGTAGCATCTACTGCCTCCACCACCGCCACTCCGGAGCCAAAGTGTCTTGTTGAAAACTATCGAATTCAAGATCTCGTAATTTTGGCAAGAGTGGGCGGAGACGTTCTTCGAATTCAGACATTCTGTCGTTATATGTTGAGATTTTACTGATGAAGTCTTTGTCGCGGATAGCACCACGTTCTATGGATCTTACAAGGAATGCGAGAATGCTTTGCCCTTCGTCGAAACTTGTTGCATAGTTATCATGGTGCTCCCATTCGTAATCCTCATCAAACCAGGCGGCTGAATACTTCGAGACGTTATCAGTTAACTTGACTAGCCAATCGCTAAACAGGTAATCCATGTTCTTGCAGATTCTGTCTCGAGCAAATTGCGACTCGATTCTAGATTCGAGTTTCGTTGTGGCGTTTTTTATATCACTACGAAGTAAGTCATAGTTGATCGCTTCGGGAATTCTAAAAATGCGCCTACGATCCACTCGTTCGAATATTTCAGTCACTAACTCTGCATGAATAAGATCTTCAAGATAATAATAATTCGATGGGTTACCGCCTCCCAATAAACTCGAGATAGGACCAGTGTATAACTCTGCAACACACCGATGATACGCGTCGTTTGTCACCGCTTGGAGCGTCTGATCCACCAAACGACTCTGACTCCACCCCGGCCTTATGTTTGAATTATTTTTTCGTAGCTTTGGTAGTCTTGCCATGATAGCTCCCTACTTCGTTATTATTAATAAAAAAATAAGCGAGATATATCCTCGCTTATCTCAGGCCTTAACTAATGCTGATTATGGCTCAACACCAGAAGGGGAATAATCTCAAAATGGTGGATCTTGCAGGATTCGAACCTGCGACCTCACGAATGTGAATCGTGCGCTCTAGCCAACTGAGCTAAAGATCCATGGTGGAGCATACCAGATTCGAACTGGTCACCTCTTCGCTGCCAGCGAAGCGCTCTAGCCAAATGAGCTAATGCCCC
>CALHWD010000006.1 GCA_938036825.1 uncultured Candidatus Saccharibacteria bacterium | reverse complement strand
TTGGTCACGACTGCTGTTTTGCGGGCAAACGCTTCGTCGATCGACCGGCCAGCTGATGCCGCACTCACGAGCGTCTTGGTAGGAATGCACGCAATGTTAATACACGTCCCACCATACATCTGCGGCGATTGCTCCACCAGCGCTACCCGCTGGCCTGCCCCAGCGAGTGCTACCGCCAGCGTCTTGCCCGCCTTACCAAAACCAATAATCAGTGCATCAAATTGTGTGTGCATTATACTTCTCCTTCCTTAAGATTATCGCATAGATGAAAGCTAATGTAAATGCATTACAATAGTGATTTTACTCATTATAGCGGCTAGGTATACGGTGACTACCTCTGGTATCCCCTCACTCCACACGCTGAGCAAATAACTCAGCCACGCCGCGCAGGAAAATCTCTGCCGTCTTTGGACCGACACCATAGAATTTTTGCAGACGTTTGGCGCACTCAGCTTCGCCCGAGCTACTATCGATGAGCAGCATCAGCGAGCCATCATACTGGTCGATCAGCTGCTGCGCGCAGAGCCGCAGCGCCGTCGCTGTTTTCTCATCATAGCGCGTGTATTTGCCTTCATCCAGTAGCCGCACGAGGCGTTTGCGCTCCACCGCAAGCAGTGCCCACGGCGTATCAAGCTGATGCTCCACCAAGAGACGCCAGGTCTGCACCGCCACCGGCGATTGAATCGGCTTGCCCAGCAGATACACCAATAGAAACCAGCGAAAGAGGTCTAGCTCATCATGCGCAATATCGAGCGCGAAGTCATCGGGATGGTGTGAGCGAGCAGAGCGAGCCATATTCCATATTATTCTCTAAATTGAAGCTTATTGTCAAATGAGACGAGCCACGCCGCAGGTTCTGCATCATGTATCAGTCAGCACAACCAATAAACAATTGCATTTCGTGCAACACATTGCTAGAATATACATAGAACATTTAGCTAACATTGATGGTCTATGGGGGTACATCATGTTTCGGAAACTCGTATCAAACTTATCGCTCAGTCCGGCGATCGTCGGCCAGCTGGGCTTTTATGCGAAGCGTCTGCGCAAGGAGGAAGCAACGCGCCGCTTGGGGCTGATCTTTACTGCGCTCGCACTCGTCGTGCAGTCGTTCACGCTGCTTGCGCCACCAGAATCGGCTAACGCCGCCGACCCAAGCGATATGATCTACGGTGGAATTAGCAATGGCTCGCAGCTCATGGCGCACTACGACGCCAACACTAACAACATCCGCGACCTCTACAGCACCATCGGCATTACCCGTGCTGAGCTGCAACAAGCGACAACTCGCCTCGAAACCCGGCGAAGCACCGAGAGCACCTACTCGTGGGGAATGACGCCGCACTTTAGTGCTGCCCAGGGCGAAGGCGTGTATTCTGTGAAGGCAGCGCAAGGTGGAATGCGCAACTTCTACTACCGACCACACCGCTTGTGGGGGAACTTCACCTACCGGGCTTTCGTTGGCCACTCAGCAAAGTTTGGTTGGTTCGCCATTATGCTCAACTGTGGTAACCTCATTACCCAGACAGTGCCACCCGCACCTGTTTGCCCACCCGGCCAGGTCGGTACCTATCCAAACTGCAGCACGCCACCATCCGTCGTCAAGCCAACACCAGTAGCAAGCTGTAGTGGCCTTGTCATCAACAAGAACGACACCACCTACCAATTCACCGCTGCAGCATCTGCCCAGCATGGCGCTACCATCACCGGCTATGTCTTCCAGGTCTACCGCGATGGCAAGCTCGCCAAAACACTCGAGAGCAGTACGCCTACCGTCAGCTACAGCGAGAAAACGCCCGGTTCGTACCGCGTCGTCCTCACTGTCAAAACCTCTCTGGGCGACCGCACCAGCGAGGCCTGTGCCAAGACCTTCGTCATCGCTGCACCCGCCCGCTGCCCGGTCAATCCTACCCTACTCAAAGATGATGCCCGCTGTCAGCCCTGCCCAGGCAACAACACCCTCTGGTTAGAAGACAAGACCTGTACTGCCAAATTCGTCCAGACCAAGAGTGGCCACAACCTCACCCAAAACAGTGCTGAGACAACCACCGTCACCGCCAAAGCCCACGACCGCATTACCTACAAGCTCAGCGTCACCAACAAAGGTCTCAATGCCGAGAAATTCACCTTTAGCGACAACCTCAGCGACGTCCTCCAATACGCTACAGTTGTCGACGCTGGTGGTGGTACTCTTGGCAAAGACACCAACCAAAGCGCCAGCACCGATGCAACCATCCTCAGTTGGCCAGCTGTAGAGATCAAACCAGGTGAGAGCCAAGAGCGGCAGTTTACCGTCCAGCTCAAAGACCAGATTCCTTCAATGGGCACTGGTACCAGCAACGCAACCTCCTACGATTGCCGTATCGATAACACCTTTGGCAACACACTCAGTACGAAGGTAGATTGCCCCGCCGAGAAGCGCGTCGTCGAGCAAGTCGTGACGGAACTGCCCCACACTGGTAGCAGCGAGAATATCATCTTTGCCGGCATCGTCCTTGCAGTGGTAGTCTTCTTCTACGCCCGCTCGCGCCAGCTCAGCACCGAGATCCGCCTCGTACGCCGCAACTTTAATGCCGGAACAATCTAACCAAGGAGAAACCAATGGCAGAACGATTTACCACTAAGCGCCAATCTGAGCGCCGCACCGAGCAAACCATCGAGCAATCACGTGCTGAGCAGCTAACCGCCCTACGTCAATCTGGCGAACACCGCCAGTTAGAGCACCCCAGCCTCCAGGGCGAAACGCGTCAGCGACACGAAACCCTTCGGGCCGCTCGCCACGAAGCCGAGCAAGTCTACGAGCAAGCTGCCCAGCAAGAACGAGCCACTGCCGAAGCTGAGCGCCGCCAGCGCGAAACCCGCGAACAACAGCGTGCCGAGCGCCAACGCCAAACCAGCCCAGCTGCCCAGCAAGAACGCTTCGATAAAACCATGGCAGCCGTCCAATCCCAGCTCTCGCCCTCGAGCCGCGCCTTTAGCAAAGTCATCCACAACCCAGCCATCGAGAAAGCAAGCGAAGTCACTGGCAACACCGTTGCCCGGCCCAACGCGCTGCTCTCTGGTGCCATTGCCGCCTTCGTACTCACTCTAGCTATCTACCTCATCGCCCGCTTCAACGGCTACCCACTCTCCGGTGCCGAATCCATTGCCGCTTTCGCCCTCGGCTGGCTCTGCGGCCTCGCCTTCGACTTTGTGCGCATGATGATGCTTGGTCGGCGAAATGTGTGATGGACTTCTGTAAATCACTTATTGCTCAGCTACCTGATTCAATAATCTGCGCCTCACGTATGAATGCTATCTCTTGATTAAGTTGGATAGGCGTAGAGAGATTACTCTAGCTAGAGAGAAGCACCTGAACGATGCTTAATTCATAGGTAAACGATACCGCTATCGAGCTCATCAAATTAATTCACCCCTACCAGCCACCTGAGTTAGCCTAATGCCTCAAGATGCGAGTCAAGCCAAGTTGAACCGACCATAAGGTGCCTTCACGATTGAAGCGAAATACAATGAACTTCCCGTGATCTAGTCTGTATTGCATATTCTTGCGTCCTGCGAGTCCTCCTTCAAAGTCAGGAGCTCCAAATATGTCGGTAACCTCCTGTATCGTAGCTGTATTCGGCAGTGAATCTAGTAACTGATGAGAAAGCGGAGTAAAGGGAGCTTTGTATAAATTGTCTTTCTGCAGATATAGAGAAACAACGACGAGGATATCATCACGTAACTGCAGCTCGAGGCCTGAGTTGTAGTACAGCCAGTACGATTCAGTCGAATCGACTGGGAGGAAGTCTGGTTCAGTGTCCTTGATGATCGGGTCAGTTGCTAGTCCGTTTGTAGCAGCACTAACTGCCGTTTTAATTTCTGCTATGTTTTTTCCGACTAGTTCGAAATACTTTGTGATTGCGCCAGTTAGTTGAGTTTCCATAGACACTCCATAACATGTTTAAAAGATTTGACCAACTTATTATATATCATATTGATATCTTAGTTGAGTAGGTCTAGTATAACATAATAGACACTTCCTACAACCTACTGCTAGTATTACCATAGTTAAATACTTAGCCTTCGAATTGGCAGATGACATAGCAAGCACCCCTTGATTTATTAAATACTTCCATTTGATGAATGAATCATTAACGTAATCGAAAATAAGGCGGCTAGTGGTAGTCGTCCCAGTCGGCATCATAAAGCCAATGCTTCGTGACATTACGAAATTCGACATCGTCTCCATACGGATCGTCAGGTGTGGATGTGAACGTATACTCCTTTAATTTTGTTTCAACAAACTCAAAGATAGCGTCGTAGTCAAGTGTATTCATAATCAGGGGCTTCGCCTCATCATCATCTTCAAAGTACCACTTGCCACGTGGATCATTAACGAACGAGGGTGAACAAACGGTAAGGACGTAACGACCGCCTTCTATAGGGTAAGGAGTGGGCACGCCCGCCTCACGCGGAAGTGTCCGTTCTACTCCGAGTTCAATACACCAGGGGCATGTGTCGTCGGCACCGAACGTTGTCATTGCAGACGTGATCTTGTTTCGGCAGGTTATGTTATCAGAATCCAGTTCCCAATCGTCGCCGACATACCGCCAACCTTGGCTTAGTTCCAGTAAAGTGTAGTGCGTTTTCATAGACTTAGTATAATACACATGGTAACGAACGTCGAAAAATATCGTGCTTGCCGCTTGTGTTCTCTATCACCTGTATTAAGCGTTTATCAATGTAACTTAATCGATACTTCCTGTGGCTCGCCGCTCAGGTCGCCATGAGTGTTGAGAGTACCTTGGCGACGCAAGGCTTCGCGCTCTAGCTCTTCTGGTGATGGCATAGCTGTCTCGGGAGCGGACGATGGTGCGACCGGTGGAGTAGACTGAGCACGCGCCTCGGTCTGCTGGCCACCAAGGATATTGGGCCGCGCAGCATGACGTGCTCTATCAAGCGCATCTTGCACCGCTGGTGACGGTGGTGGAGTAGGCTGAGTCAACGATGGAGATGACGCGCTTGGATTTGGCATAGTGCGGGGAGCGCCAGCTGGCTGTGGTCGTGAGGCTTGAGAGGATGAAGAAGCTGGCGGCGTGGCTGGCTGGGCACGCAATGGCCGAGCCGAGGAAGCTGGTGTGGTTTGTGGCCGTGGTGGTTGAGCAGCTGGGCTACCAGGCCGTGAGGCCTGCGCGCCTGATGGTGCTGCCGCCGATTGCGGCTTCTTTGCATTCATCTGCTTACGCTTTGCAAGCCATTCATCGAGGAAAGACGACCCACCAGCCGCGCCTCCTGAGCGCCCTGCTCCGGCTGCTGGCTGGCTGGGTTGTTGCACACTAATACGGGCAGATATATCGCGCTCCACTTGATCGCGCGGCCGGCCATACTTCGCGGCCGAAAGCTTCTTGAGGGCATCACTCAACTGCTGGTTTGGTTCGCCCATTGGCGGAATCCACGCCATACTAAATGGCGCTGACGGCGTACCATTAATCTGCGCCACACAGACCGACTCGAAGTTTGGTAGCTTGGTCAAATCCTCAGCAGTAAAGACAGGCGTGTAGCGCTTAACCATAATCTCAGCATCGGTTGTACCAATTCGGCCGGTAATGGTTGTACCAACGTTACCAAGGATAGCCTCGCGCAGTTCTTCCTTGAGCTGCGTCATAAACTGGTTGGCCAAAACCAAACTCAAGCGATACTTACGCGCCTCACTGAGGATCGTCTCGAAGCTATCGGTGGCAAAGTTCTGGAACTCGTCAACGTAGAGCGTAAAGTCCTTGCGCTCGTGCTCAGGGATATTAGCCCGAGCCATCGCAGCCGCCTGGAACTTCATGACAAAGATAATACCAAGCAACTTCGAGTTGAGATCACCCATCTTACCTTTGGAGAGGTTAACAAGCAAGATCTTGTTATTATTCATAATCTCGGGGAAATTAAAGCCACTCTTGGTTTGACCAATGATGTTGCGCATCGCATCGTTGCTAATAAATGGACCAAACTTAGAGATCACCCAGCTAATCAAATCACCAGCTTCATTAGAGCGCTGCGAGGCTGGGAACTCTTTGGTCCAAAAGTCGAGCACCTGCCGGTCCGTCACGTATTTGAGCTTAGCATTACGAAATTGCTCATCCACCAGCAGCTTTGGCACATCAACAAACGTTCCACCCGCAGGATCAGCCATCAGCAGCAACGCACAGTTACGGAAGATGTGCTCGAGGCGTGGCCCAACGATACCAGTGTGGCCTGGGTCGTACAAGCCATAGAGCATGTTAATCGCCTCCTGCACCAAGAAGTCCTTTTGGTCGGGGTGATCGAACTCAAACATATTAAGACCAATTGGGTTGCTCATATCACCTGGGTCGAAGTAGACAATATCCTCCACCCGATCACGCGGTACCTTGGCAAGCAATGCCTCAGCTAAGTCACCGTGTGGATCAACCAAGGCAAAACCCCGCCCCGCCAGCATATCCTGGTAGGCTAAGTTCTCTTGCAAGACCGACTTACCCACACCTGTCTGACCAATGATATGGATGTGACGTCGACGGTCTTTATCGGCCAGGCGAATCGGCTTGCGTACACCGCGGAACTCATTGTAGCCGAGCAATAGCCCCGTCTCCATCACCTCTGTTGGGCCGTCGACTTGCTTACTCATCTGGCGCTTGACTTGCGAGGTAGGAATGCTATTTTGATCTGGCAAATGGAAGAGAGTGGCAAGCTCGACTGAGTTGAGAATATCGCGGCTATTTGCCTGCGGGAAGAATCGGAAGATAAAGGCCGTCGCAAGCTCATCGACATTCTTAGTAAGATGAAACTTGAAACCATTAAAGCTCGGCGAATCAAACAGTGCGAACGCCGCCACAATATTTTTGAGCAGCACCTGTGAGCGCGCTGCTGTATTGGACGACACCACCACACGGATCATTACCTCATAGCCGGGGTAGCGAATCTTCTCTTGGATAGCATCAACCTTAGCCTGCTCCACCGCACTGAGCGGCTTCTCAGCTTGGAATTCCTTCTTGTCACTTGCCTCGGGCGGCTTCCATAGTGCCTGCATAACATCGCGCGCTGAGAGACCACTACCGCCACTACTCTTTTTCTCACCTTTGTTCTTGACGATCTGCTCAGCAGCCGAGATAGAGCGCTTCGTCCACTTCTCATACGCTGGGCGGATCAAAAATTGGATTCCCACCCCATCCTCGCGCCCAGCTGAAGACACTGCATTAAGCAGCGCCCGCGACGCATCACGCTTAGATTCCATATAGGTGGAAATCGGATAAATAAATTCTTTGCGCAGAGTAAACTCACCACCAATCGTTCCACTCGCCTTGCCCACCTTACTAAACACCGAGTGCTCCGACACCTCCTCTAACCGTGCCGATGGGTAAGCTGCAGCAATTGCCTGGCGCACTGTGTCCGTCAGCACTGTTGGCACCACTGCATAGTAATACACCAGACCCTCACGCGCCACAATTTCAAATGACACATGGCGCTGCCCATAGATCCGGCTCATAAAGCCCTTGGTGCTGGTACTCGCAATGATGTTGTACATCACTTGGGCCTGCGATAGCACCTCTTCTGTGAGGTCACGCTTGTCGCGCCCACCACCGTCGATATCATCACTAGCGGGCGGCAAGTGGATGAGAATCGGCACCATCTTGAGACCTCGCTCGTAATTCTTGGCCTCGCGCATACTGTTGCGATAAACGATAAAGGCAACAAACAAGATGATAAGAATAAGACCAGCCGAGCCAAAAACAATAATGAATGTGGTGACGGTATTCATCTAGTTCTCCGTTGCGCCAATTTTGCGCCCATAGCGTTTGTAGATATAGTCGCGCTGCAGAGCACTAACCTGCTGCTCACGCTGGTAGGGGTCATCTTGGGTATCCTTAATGATCTGCTTGAGTTTGATAACCCAATCTTTCTCGATCAGGTCTTCGTCTGCAGCAGTTGCAGGAGCAGCTGTGACGGTTGTATCCGGGTCGGGCTGTGGCGCAGCAATAACTGTGGTAGGAAGAGCTGGCAGTGTGAGGCTCTGCTGCGGGATCATTGGCATCATTTCATGTGTGTCAGCGGGCTGCTGCTCGCTCCGGCGTTCGGGCATGAGCGCCGGAAGCCGCTCGTGCACCTGAGGCGCTGGCGAACGGAAAATATTCGGGTTATTTACCCGAGGCTGCTCAGGAGAACTATTGAATCGCGGCTGTTGTGGTCCCATATTCTGCCTAAATTATACCATAGGCTGCGCTTGTGTAATAGGTACGAGCATAATCATCATATCTATAGCGCTTATGCTCATTATTTTGCTATACTAGCGCTATGGAGCGTCAATCTCCCTCACCAGCATCGCGCTTGCAGCGGCACCACAAACGCTGCACACAAGCGCGACGCCGCATGATTATCTTACTTACGCTACTTGCCTGTGCATTATGTGGCCTCGTTATTACCCTTATTATCGTTCACGTGGTGCGGCCTGCTGCACCGCAGCCTTCCTCACCAGCCGCGCGCACAACCGATAAAACAGATGAGAAATACTCCTTCGTCGATTCGCACTACCAAGGCATCCGCTCGAAGCTGGTCAGCCGCACCTCTAGCAAAGAAAAGGTCTCGCTCGAATATCCACTGACAGGCAATAACACGATCGACACTACTATCGCGAGCGCCATCGATCAGCTCGACCACGAGTTTCGCCAAAGCGTCGCAGCCGGCCGCACCTTCCACCGGCCAATGACTGAGGCAATCAGCTACCAAATTACCCACAATACCAATACTGCCCTATCCGTTATTATCCAGGCTAACCAAGACACCCACGGAGCTCACCCCGCCAGCTTCACCCGATTTTGGACATTCAACAAGCAGACGGGCGCGGCTATCACCCTGCGCGACCTCGTTGGTGGCAATACCGCATATCTCCGCACCGTCATTGACGCTGCGCAGCGCTCCGTTGCGGTAACAATTGCCGAGCGCCAACAGCCAGCCGTCGATCTTGGCGAAATGGTCACAGAAGACGCACTCACCAACTTCATTATCACCAATGACAATGCGCTTGCCTGGCCCTTTAGCCAAGCTGCGCTCGTGCCATCATCTTATGGTACAATGACGATCTCTCTCCCCTTCACAAGTATCCTCGCTGCATTGCAAACTACTCAGGCGCGGCAGATTGCGACCATCCCTGCCCTGCCAAAGCCGCAGCCAAAACCAATCGCTGCCCCCGTACCAGCCGCACCAGCGCCTTCTCGATCGTGCGCTCAAGCCTGCATTGCCCTCACCTTCGACGATGGGCCTGGGCCATACACCAACGAGCTGCTTGGTACCCTAGACCAATATAGTGCAAAAGGCACATTCTTCATGATCGGCAGCAAAGTTGCGGCCCGTGCTGATGTCGTGCGCCGCATCCATACCAGTGGTCACCAGCTCGGGAATCACTCGTGGAGCCATCCGGTTCTGCCACAATATAGTGCAGAAGCAATCGGCAGCGAGATCGACCGAACCAACAATGCTATTGCCCAAGCAACAGGCACTGCGCCTACTATCATGCGCCCACCATATGGCGCAGTGAACAGTGTCGTCCTCGAGCAACTGCGCCAGCGCAGTATGGCCTCTATCTTGTGGTCAGTCGATACACGCGACTGGGCTGATCGCAATAGTACCATTGTTTGCAACCGTGCTGTCGCTGGTGCGCGGCCAGGCGCTATCATCCTCATGCACGACATCCACCCCACCTCTGTCAATGCCGTGCCCTGCATCCTCAACACGCTCAAGCAACAAGGCTATCGCTTCGTTACCGTACAGACACTGCTCGGCAAGACTGCGCCAGGTGTCAATTATCCGTAAGAATATACACCTAAATATTAAGATTCTTTGAGTGTCTCACCCTTCTTTCCTACGCTTATACACGTCGGCATTGTAAAATCAGATTAATGCACTATAATGAAAACTTATCGAGATATTTGCAATTTGAATTTCAGCGGTTTATCTAATGAGGTAAGACAAAGCAAACGCATACAGAAGGAAGAAAGATACTCTGCAATTTAAGCTTCAGCATTTTATCGCGCCTCACTTTTCTCATGTGCACTAAAACCTTGGCGATGTACTATTTACAAAAGCTGTATTGCCATCTTTTGTTGGGCACTCTACGCCCCACATATATTTTATAGAGCTGCGTTATCAATATCAAACACCTTATACTTCGACGTTGCCCCGCGCACTAGTCTTACTCGAGACTGCGGCACGCCAAAATATTTGGCCAATAATTTAATCGCCGCCACATTCGCCCGGCCCTCAATCGCTGGTGCCTTAGTGTAGATAATATACGTGCTATCGCTATCAACCACCACCTCTTCGCGGTGGCGAGAATTAGGCTTAAGGTGAGCGGAGATTTTCATATATCACATTTTATTCTACAAATGTATCAATAAACAAGCCCACCCTCGACGTTAAGCGCTCAATTAAAACCTGGTGGACTGAGCCATGGCTTATTCTTCAGCGCCGCCACATGCTCATCACCGCAACAATCGCCCAGTATAGTTATAATATCAATCAGCCAGCGCAATCGTGCCGGGTCAAAGCCCTCCGCCACAGCTAATTACCTAACATCTGCTGCTTCTGCTCACTCCAAAAACGCTGAAACTCCTCCTCGACATCATCACTATCAGACAACCAGCTGAAGATGAATTTATCAATGAGGTCACGCTTACTGCGCAGCTTTTGTTGCCATTATGAGTATGGTCACATCATAGCGCGTTTCGTAGGTATCGGTATTAGTAATTTGCTGCACTACCTGGTATTCGTTTTAGCACCACTGATTTGTGTTAAAAACTTAAATATACGCTACCGCCATTCTCACGCACCAAATACATTTTATCGCACAGCGTCTTCACCCGCTCAAATACCGCTCCATAACCCCAAGTGGTTAAGTACACTTTTAAATTCTGTATCATGTTAGTGGTGCACCATTAAGCTTGGCAGCATTATGCGTTTCTAGCTGCCATCGCAGGTTGGCCAGCATTGCTGCCTCATCAGGTAGCAACCTTACTATACCCACCGGCTACCAGTCGAGCAACAAGGTCATTTTTGAGGGTCTGTTCGGATTGGTAGGTCATGCTAGTTGTTTATTGTCCTCATATAGTTTAATTTCTAATTCTTCACAACACGCTCGCAAAGTTTTATCTCTAGTCGCAAGTTCTAGTGGTTTATCAAACATTGACAGCTGCCTATCACCGCTAGTCTTGTTATGTACAATATAGGCTAGTAGAAGTGGGTCTGCCATACCTTCATTAGAATAATAATTTATAAGTTTTATTGCAGACGAATTACTAAATATTTCTTTAAGAACCGTATACTCATTAGCCCCTAAATGTATCACTTTTACACACGAATTTTTAAGCTTTTCTTTTGCATATTTAGGCAGCTCTTCCTCGACCTCTTCTATAGTTATTAATTGATTATTTTTCTGCATTTCCTGCAAGGCCTCTAGGCTGGTCTCTCGTATAAAATTTGTGTCTAGAATAACAGTACATTTACTAAGCATTGAGGTGTGCTCTGACTTCATCAACGGAAAAATCTGTGCCCTTTCTCGGACTTAAAAGGTTGTTTACCTGTGCATTATCTATCAACCCCTGCTTGTCCCTATTTAATATAATGCCCGTCGCTCCACTTCCAACATTCAAGACAATACCCTCCTCAATAGTTCTATTACGGCCACCTCTCTCTTTAGACCTGATTTTCTCAAATTCTTTGTTGCACTCCTCCAGAAGACTTTCTTTTTGTTTATTACTAATTAGCTTCAATCTGTAACAGCGCATAATAACCGCAGACGGGCTAACCTTGTATAGCTCACTAATTTTCTTGATATCAACTAGATCTTTTATATGCACACACTCTGAGAAATCCTCTTGTGGCATAAGCATCTCTTCGGCAAACTGATATGCTTCATCATTAATATCAGAGTTATGTTTTGTGTTAAGCATTACAGGTTTATTATTTTTATGCAATAGCATACCAAGCATCAGCATAAGAATGAGATTCTTCCTCCCCCAAGGGTCTATTATACCTTTATCATCACTTGCACGAATAAAAATATAAGGTGCCTTCTTGTGGTTTATAAAAATCCCAGCAAAATCCTCTATTTGTATAGTTTGTGCACATAGACGATGATCATACGTAGAAATAAAAATATTACGTTTATTCAACTGCCTCTCTAGGTATAGAAATGCCTCCTTTTTGCCCTGTGTACTATTTATTCTATCTGTATTTATATCCAGTTTTTCTCTTGCAATACAAGCTTTATCCTTAACACTCATACTTTTATATTTTTGCTTTAAAAATATGCCACATAAATTACTTCTATCTGGTATACTCTTGCTGACTTCAGACTGTAGTGCGGCTATATGCCTAAGCATAATTGATATTGCATTTATTTGTATAGTACCGTGGCTTGCAATAGAATATTGCCTCTTCATGTCAACCCCAGCAAAAGTCTTTTTTATATAGTCATCAATCTGACTTTCGATGTCATTCTTGCTCATAAATACTACTGGATAAGGGACCTTGGCTTTGATATACAGCTTTCTAAACTTCGATAGCTGCACTCTTTTGTTTTTGAGTATTTCATTGTATGGCTTTGTGTCGAATACAGTGGTGTACTGTAAGGTAATTTTAAAAATGTCCAACGGAACACAAAACAACACCCCCTCTCTACTACGCACCTCAATTTGGCTCGTCATCTTACACAAACATCCTTTGCAATAATCCTTTTTTAAATTGTTTTGTTTTATCCAGCTGTTGACGAGTGAGGGCTATTTTTTCGTCTAGTGCGAAGAGGAAAGCGGCGATTTTTTTGCTGCTCTTTAATATCTAGCAGGTCTACTCTCATTGGAAGGAAGCTACTGCTGTACAGCCTAGGCATGGTATTACACTTTCTACAATCCAATTAATCATACTATATACATATAGTAAAAAGTATTCAATATTAAGCCCTCATTATGCTGTAGCCAAATTATATTCGAATCTTGGAAGTAAGCAGACTCACCATCACAGACAACTAATCGCCCAATCGTACCAGAAGCAGAAACTAGAATATCACCCTTCTTGGGGAAAAGATATTTACCAATATACTCATCGAATAGTCTCTTATCTCTAAACACACTCGGATTTTTACTAAAAGTACCAATTACGTAAAGTGGCACATCTCCACTCGGCTTAGTCTGGTTCTTAAAAATTCTTTTACACATTGCAACTGAGCCTATCTCCCCAAGCCGCTTCTCCTGCCACTCACCCGTAAACTCCGGGAGTCGAAGCTGGGGTATTTGCTCTACATTACCCACAATACACCTCCCCAAGCCTATACGCTTAAGTATTGACACACAATCCACCCCCATGATATCGTGAAGATGGTAAGTAATTCCTCTGTCGTGGGGCTCCGTATGGTTCCTCAAATATAGCGGCAGAGGTTTTATCTTGTCTATGGTGTTTATCATTTAAACAAGCTCCCCTCCTCAACTGTGATACACCGTAAAATATCTGCATACGAGCTATCATCATGTTCGTAATCACGAAAATATGACCACGCTACCGCATCAACAATCTGCAAACCCTTCTCCTGCGACGGTTTGATGATCTCTGTCTTTATATCAAGATTATGTCGACCTGATGTTTGCCTAGTAATATAGTTTGTAAAATTTTCGTTCAAAAATTTACTTGTTTCACGACGTAATGCAACAAAACGAATCGGTTTATCAAGAGGAACCAATTTTTTACTAATCATTCGATCAAGCAAGATATTAATAACATAGTTGTACAAAACATGCTTTTCATCGTGTAGGCGTGTGTAGACTTTTGTCTTATCGAGCCTTATTATCAAAATACTAGCATCTGATCGAACAAGTGCATTGAGTAGCCGTAGCCTAGTTTTTGGCTTCTCTTTATAACAATGCAGTATACCATGGTGATTCTTCACTTCTAGTTTGCTGAATCCTGCAAATATTTTCTTAATTATTTTATCTAGCTGCCTTGGTTCGCTTGTGAATACAAAGGCTGCTACAAAATACCGGCTTGTTTTATGCTTTGAAAAATCGAAACCAAGATCGCCACTCTCATCCATATAGACTGTTGGTGTTTTTCCCGCCATCACTTTACTCCCTCAATTTCCAACTCCTGACAAAGGACAGCGATAACTTTATCTACCCGGGCCAGCTGAGTATTGATCTGGCGGATGTCATGCGTGGTAAATGCAGGATCGATTAGCACCTCTTCTTCAAAGTTTATCATCTTATGCTGGTATTATATCATTCACGTCTTTCGTTGTGTTCGCTTTTTTATCGTATTATGCTGTTATTTTTACATTTTTGAGAAAGTTACTATTGCACCCTCATCCATCCCCCACCCACAAACAAGGTCTTAGCAGTATTTCTTTTGGATAGAGAGAACGTGTATGCTTGACACTCCTTCTTTTAGAGAGATATAACCAGTGCGTCGCATAGCTCTAATAGTCTTCTATGCTATTGGCATGGTTGTAGCCTTTCGGGGTGTCTTTTTCTTTCTTAATGACAATAGACATATGGCCACTTCGTTCGTTTAACGAAGCGTATGTGTGGTAGTGGTTAGTGTAGTGTAGGTTGCTAATTGTGGTATGAGATTACTGTGAGTAGTAATTAATGACTGCTGCTGTTAGCGGTTTGTTACTGGAGGTGTAAGGATTGTGCTGTTTCGTTTATGGATGCCGGATATACCTATCTATCTTTACTAGTCACTGCCTCGTCTCGTTTGCCACGTGTCCTGTCGCCTCATAGCGACTCGTCGTAGGCAGTTTTATCCGCCATACCGCCATACCGCCATACCTGGTTGCTGTCATTGGGTGAGAGCTGTCTCGTAGGTGGGAGGATGTGTGTGAGATATATATGGTAGGTATTATTCAATAGTAGGTGGGTTACGTGGAATACGAGGTTGCACATGATATGTTGGTATAGTTAAGATGGTGAACTTTAGTTAAATGAGGTGTGGGTATTTTGGACAAGACGATTCGAGGCACGCTTCTATCATAGCAAAACGTACCAACCGGTTTGGTATATTAATAACAGAACTGATTAGATGGAGGTTAGTGGAATATTTACCTTTAGTTATCACTGGAAGTAAGTAATGTGAACATAATATTAAGATGCTACCAGAGAAGGATTGTAGCGCTTGCCATTGGCAATAATTTCTCATGCTATAATTAATTTATAAGACATGAGAGGCTTTTATGGCAAAAAGAATACCTATTAGTACAAGCACTCTTTTATACTACGTAGAACAATCCAATGTGCCAATCGGATTGCTACAAGAAAATATATCTAATTTCGATAATTTCCTTTCTGGTGAAAAATTACCAACATATACTCAAATAGAGAAAATCAGTAAACTTATAAAAATACCTGTTGGACTATTAGTATTAGATAAGACGGTAGACGTGAACACCCAGAGGTTATCGTTCCGAACCCTTAAATCTCGAGAGATAAGCATCATGAGTGCTGAACTTCGCGATACAATAACCGAAATGCAGGAGAAACAATCTTTTTTACAAGACCAAATTGATGAAGATTTAAGTATTACTAATACTCAGCTCTTCAAGACAGCTGATCATCTAATAATTGCAGAACACATACGTCGCAAACTGGGCATACCCATGAATCATATTCCTGACTCAAAAGATGACCCCATTCGCTATTTTAGAGACAAAATTTCGTCTGTTGGTATATTTGTATTCTTCAATGGTAAAGTTAAAGACAATACGCATCGCCCCCTCAACCCAAATGAATTTCGAGGGTTTTCTCTTAATAACTCTAAGGCACCAATCATTTTTGTTAACCAAAAAGACAGTCAAAATGCCCAACTTTTTACTTTAATTCACGAATTAGTACACCTGTTTATAGGTAATGAGGGGATCTCCAATAAAGACGAGCAGAGTGACTATAGCCACACAGGGGTTGAAGCACTCGTCAACAGGGTAGCCGCCGAAATACTCGTCCCTAAGCTGCTATTTGAACGCGAAAATACGCTGAATATAGAAGAACTAGCAAGTAAGTACCGTGTTAGCCGGTATGTAATAGCAAGGCGCTTATTGGATTCTGGTAAAATTAACAAAACTCAGTATAACAACATCATCCTATTAATGGAGTCTGAAGCACCGTCACGGAGACGATCAACTGGAGGAAGCTACAGCAACAACATAAGATTTCGTATAGATAAGACATTCTTTCATTTTGTCCATAATGCAATTATGCAAGATCAGGTCTCATATACAGAAGCATTTCGTCTAATAGGCACCGGATATAAAGGCTTCAAAATTCTAGAAAAAAGTTGCTAACCTAGGTCACTAGCGACTAGAGAATTTTCTCATAATTTCTGGAAATTGATCATCAACAATCTTTTGCCATCTTGCAGTCTCATTAGGATCACAAATTTCCTCTTTAGAATAAATCAAGAGTACTCTTGCGACACATAATTTATCATCAAGGAAAACCACAGCTCTATTGCCCGATCCCTTTGCAGAATCCTTCGTTCCAGCAATTTTGAAATATAATTTAATGATCCGGCCCGCATCTGATACATGAATTGTTTCTGCCTTATCAGTGAGAATATGTTTTTCTATATGTTCAAGCACAAATTCTATAGACTTTTGCGTAGCGTTCCATTGTCTATCACTGTGCCGCTTGACTATATTTTTAATGTAATGCCTCTTTGTATAAGGATCAAATTGTACTAGGTATCGGCCGCTGGTATACATGGTCAGGATCCTCTTGAATTATAGCGTCATACGGAATTAATTCACTTGGCTCACAGTAGCGCCATGGCAATTGGCTGTGAGTGTAGTCGACTATCGTCTGTGTGCTGGCTGTCTTCCACTGAGTTGCAATTTCTCTGAGCCGCTTATCCTGCTCTTCTGAGAGTAGGCCGTTATTTACTGGGTCAAGATCTTCATTAAGACTGATCATCATTGCCCTGCCCCTAACTTTAATATCTATCTCTTCTGCATCGTACATTTCATCAATAACACGGAAAAACTCATCTGGTACTGGGCCTTGTGCAATTCTACGGTACTGCAGCCCACTTACGGAGTCTAAGGTGTCGTAATACCATGAAAAATCAAGAAGATAAAGTAACTTGGCTAACTTCGTTTTAGGAATCCTACCATCACCATCCGCACCAGCGTACTTAATGAATCGACGAATCATCTCTTTATAGCGACTTTTGTCATAGTCAATACTTGGTTCGCTCTTCATGAAAATAGTATCAAAACTAGCACCCAACTCCTCAGACAACTTTTTCGCCTCAACGACCGTTAATTCCTTTGTGCCCATCTCCACCTTATCATAGGAAGGCCGGCTCATACCGAGTACACCAGCCATATACTGTTGACTAAGACCACGACTCTCGCGCAGCCTTTTGATCTCACTCTTATCGCTCATAGACTTGTTGTTCTCCTCCTCTTATAAGACATATAGTAGCAAGTTTTATTACTTCTGTAAATATTTTTGTCATTTATTTATCTCATTAACTAATTTAGTTTACATGTTTTTTACTTTTTATCTGTTCGTATCACCTATATTAATGTTTGCTAATAAATTTTACAGTTGTGTTGTCCCAAAGACTATGCTACACTTAAATGGCCGACTTGGGTTACATATAAAATATATAGCAAATCGAAGTTGGAAAAAATCAGTAAATAATAAAGGTATAAGTCTAGAAAACCGCCAGGATAACTGACGGCTGATACACAAAATTTGACGGTTTCGTGTATCTCCTAGTGTACCATTAATGCGCTCTGTGCGCAAGTTAGGAGATTTGCCAATGGCATACTCAAGATCAAAACAAATTCACACCATCCCCCGTCCGGGCGGTTGGGGAAATAAGAGCTCTGGTACATCAAGGGTAGCGAAAGTCTACCCAACTAAAGCGGAAGCTCAAGCAGCTGGCCGCAAGACAGCCATCAGCCAAAAGGCTGAACATATTATCCATAATAAAAATGGTAAAATCGGGACGCGGAATAGCTATGGCAATGATCCACACCCACCGAAAGGATAAGTCAATGAGCGTAAAGATAATATCATACGATTTAGGCTCTCCTGAAAAATTCGAAGATTACGAGAATTTGATTGGATATATAAAAAGCTTGGGATCATGGGCTAAACCATTATATTCGGTATGGTTCGTTGATACAAACAAAACTGTTTCTGAAATACGAGACGGAGCTAAGCGCCATACAGACAGCAATGATAAAATATTTGTTGCTGAATGGGATACAAAATCTGGATGGGCATCTTATGCTCTACCAAAGGGTGTAACAGATTGGCTACATAATAGATAACTCCAAGAATAGAAATGAGCCCTTATTTTTGGGCTCGTTTCTATATCACCTAAATAATTATAAATTTCTCGCCTTTTTTCTAATAGATTTCATGCTACTAGAATCTTTATCTATTTCAAATTCATCATTGTTAGCTTTTTCCCTCAAGATATTCAAAACCTCGCGAGAGTATTTTTTATAAGTCACTTGTCCAGCCTTTAATGAATACATATACTCATCACTCTGAAGGTTAAAATATTTTACTAGCGCTAAAGCATTCGCTGCGGCTGATTTGCTTGGAAATCCCAACTCTTCTCCTAGTTGTTTTGTGGTTAATTGATATTTAATTTCAGGATCAATATTTCGCTCTATCACGCGAGCCGAGCTAGCTTCAACCTCACCGATAATCTTCAATGTTGGAGCACCAACCTTCTCATTGAATTCTCCTTCTTTTATATACCTCAAATCTTTCATTATTGATTCATCTATAATAACTCGACCGCCAGGAGCACTAACTATCCCATCCGTCAAACTCAATATAGCTGCATTATCGATGCCAACTGTACCCGCCTGCTTCACAAGATTCATCCAACGCTTAGCCTCTGCATCTCTTTGATCATCAATAATTTTTTGTAGCTCAGTAGACCTAATAGGCTCAGACCTAGCGCCATTCCGGAAATATATGACACCGTCCTTCAAGTCATTACCAATAGTTTTGGTACATATTACAGGTTTTATCTGAGATTGCCTTGTATATATCCAACCGATCTTTTTATTATCTACTTCCAAAGTTTCAAACTCATAACTAAGAGTATGAGATAGAGTGGATTTTGCAAACTCAGAAATTTTTTCTGAGGTGAGATTTTCAAATGCTTGACCTTGCAATCCAATAACTTCTCGAGGCGAATCTTTTATGCCAAAAACCAGAAACCCGCCTTGATTGTTGGCAAATGCAGTCATTGTTCTGATGTATTCCGCATTATTTTGCCAATTAAAAGATTCTTTGAAGTCTAGCTTTGTTGATTCACGTGACTTAACATACCCCCTAGAATCTAAGGTCAATATTTTAGTTTTCACATATTCTCTAATCATTTCTATATCATTCATGTTTCAATCTCTCTGAAAATTAATTTTGGCAAAAGTGGGTTTTTTGAGGTTAACGGATAATTCAATTTACCCCTCATTCCCACGATACTTGGGCAAACAGCAGGTCAATACACCTTTCAAGCTTGGGTTGTCGCGCTCAATTACCTCCATAACGCTATCAACTAGTATGCCAATTTTGACTGTCTCGCGTTTTCTACCAGGTGTTCCCGATAAGCTGATATTACCCTATGGTTTATCCGTCGCATACCACAGCTGCTTTATTCATAAGGAATTACAGCAGGTTCATTAGGGCACTATTCCCCATTTTGTAGTAACAGCAATATGACATCTAGTTGAGGAAATCTATCGATAAGCCCTCCCTACACGACAGAGCTCTTGTCTTACACATTTTTATTAAATACACTGAGAACAAAAGCGAATAAAAATATATATGCAACAGTAAAACATACGTAGAGTAACCAAGATCCATATTTATAAACCAAGTGCCATTTATTATCTTTCTCCTCATTTTTTGTTATTTCACCATCAATTTTATCTTTTTTCTTTTCCATATCTTTCAATATACTTTTCTCAAGTACATATTTTTCCTTTAAATCATACAATCTGTGTTGGTTTGCCTGATAGAAAACCCAAAAGTATATAGCACGTCGTAAGAGTAATGATAAGCCAATACAGACAACAAAAAGTGCCATTGCGCTAATAAACATATGATTAACGTATTTTTGATCGCTCTTTAAGCTAATAAGAACACCCAAAAAGGTGAACATTACTGAAGCTGTACCTCCTGAATATTTAGCGATTTGATCATATATATTTATCTCTTCGTGTCGTACACTCTGGCTAATATCATTCAACACTCTTGTACTTTCAACTATATGCTGCTCGGCTTTTTCTAGCTGTAGACCTTTCTCAGGGGTTAATTGTATGCTAGCCATTTTGAGCCTCTTCACTTGTATTTCTCCAATTCCTTATTAGTGCTATTACCATAGTATACTTCTAGTGCTGCAAATGTTGGTAGGCAGCAGTGTAGTTTTATTTCGCTCATTGTTGCTCAAGTGGTTATCATTGATGTCCTCCAAACCCTTGATCTTTGCCGCAAAGTAAATCTGCCTATTACCGTCCAATCTGGATTATACTTATCAACCTTTAATCCAACCCATCAGCTTAATATAGAACTTCACATCGGAATTATTTTTCACATAATCCAAAAATCCCGAATTTTCTACGCAGTTATTTAAAATTTCCAAATAAGTGATTGTCCCGTCGGTTATCTGGATTTTCCGGACAACTGAAACCGTATCTACTAAAAGAAGACGATCTATCATCTATAACTCTATGAAGAAAAGGATTGGTCATCTTCACCCTCCCCATCATCATCTGCATGATCAATGACGTCAATTCCATCAAATGACAAATTAAGTTTATTTAACTAATTTTCAATATAATATAGTCAAGAAGAGCCTTCCTTCACTTTATCATGTATTGTTTTTTGTGATAGTAACTACTGAGCTTATTTTTCACTTTTCAAGCCTACTGCTTCTACGTTAGCAATATATCGCTCATCAACTCTAGCATTAGTGTGTACAATCGCATGTCGCATCTGCCAATATTTATGAATCCTTTTCGTGTACTCGGTCTCTGTATCTATTTTAATGTCAAAATAGTTCTTGAGTATATCTGCTGTAGTTTGAGCATTTTGAAAGTTTACTTTCTATTTTTTATATCATGTATTTGTTTCGTTAGATTCACCAACTCTAACGAAACAAATTCTTTATCCTTGTTCTGCTCTAAAATTCTTTGCAAATCAACAATACTATAGTTAATTCCATCTGTCTTGTGGATAGATAAAAAATTTCAAAAACATCATTCAAAAAACCGTTAAAAGTATGCAATTTTGAGTATGTAGCTTGTCAGAGATCCTGTCTTGTCTTTATTAAACTGTGTTCTTGCAGCGCTTGAAAGCTGCTAAGTTATTTATTAACATTTGCTGTTTTGGCACTTTAGCATACGTGTCAAATAAAATCTTTATATAAAATTAATTGATTTAATGCTATAAAAAATATATCAAGTAGCCTACCAATCAACCAGACTCCTTGTATTAGGGTGCTTTATATAGTCTTGCAAAATATTTACCCTTGTCTGTTAAATTTATACGATTATTATTGACAATCTCTATAAGACCCCAAATATCCACTAATAACAAGCTTCCAGGCCTTATTTTATCTATATCTCCATTAATATTAAAACTCCTACGGTTATACACAATTTCTAACAATTCATCAAAGCTTGATACGGCGTCTTTATTTAAAATAAATTCACGATATTCTTCTTGCCAACCCATGATTGGGTTTCTTTCCGAAACTTCAGCTTTTTTATCTGCCAGCTCAATTTTAGCCTCCTCTGTGGCAGTTTGTTTTTCTATCAGCTTCCTCTCTTCATCTTGAATTCTTTTCTCTGACTTAGTCTTTTCTATTCTTCTCTGCTCCTTGTAGCCGATCTCCCTCTTATACGCAGGGTTAATAACCAACCTCGGAAGCCACCATACATAGAAATAAGCAAGTCCAGCAGGAATTATCCAGCCTGATAAAATCTCGAGATTATGAATAGTTAAGATATTTGACCAATCAAACCCAAAGAAATATTTATTTACATACTCATTTTTAAGCAAACCATACTGCTTATAAATAATGTTTTGATCGATAAATACAGTCACATAAATCCCTTGCCAGTGAAAGATTGCCCAAAATACAGTGTAAGATACTAAAATTGTCGATACAGCACGTTTACGAGCATATTCAAAAATAGCATCCATCACATCATCTCCACAAAATTTGGAAATCTCGAATTATCTACATAGCTATTCGTAATTTCCGAACAAGTGACTATTTCTTTAATCGTCTGGTTTTTTCGGACAATTGGAGTCATACCAAGCTTACTCCTGCTAAACAAGAGTTGTCTATCGTTGGTAGTTCTGTATAACAGAGAGTTAGACATTGCTAGATCCCGATTCATTTTGATATTCTTCTCTTATACATTCTCTTAAAAACTTGATAGATTCCTGTAAATTATCCATTATAAATTGGTTTGTGCAATATTTATTTTCTTTATTTTCTTTATGGTGGAATACATTGCGCAAGACAGAATGTATACTTAATCTATCTACTTTACCGTTGTCTTTCTTCCAGTCGTATCTCTCAGCATCAGTAACGTCAAACGTTCTATCTAACGCACTTGGACCAGACCCACCTCTAAGGTAGGAAAGCTGACCATATAACTCGTTATGATATTCAAGAGTAGGATAGTTGAAGGCGAGATAATTTATTTCGGCAGGAGTGGCTCTAGGGAGAAGCGCTTCTTCGATATCTACGTTTACGACACTACCGTCAGAACCTTTCTTTAGCAGATGTTTCTCAGTGTTGTCACTGGTATCAGCAAGAAAAAGTTCATGCACGAAAATTGGTGAATGAGAGGTTATAAATACTTGGACAGACTTCGACAACTCCATTATTTCCTGCACAAGTATTTGCTGCAAAGAAGGATGCAGGTGCATCTCTGCTTCGTCAATCGTAACAATTAAATCATGCTTCTTCGTTTTAGCTACTTCTTTCTTAACCAATAGCGCTAATAATAATTGATACCCTTTCCCCATCCTATCTATAGAAACATATCTCTTCTCATCAATTCTCTGCGCCAGAAAGGACCTTGAAAAAAGCTCACTATTGTCAACATGTCTTAATTCTATTTTTAGATTCGTCAACTCATTAAATTTTTTTACAGAACTACTTAATACTGTACCCTTATTAACTTTGGCTAACTCGCCTTTTATTATGCCATTAACGTCCAGTTTATTATCTATATCTCTGACATAATGATAATTCAAGTGTTCCAGAGTGCGGTCAAACTCAGTTTTATTAGATATCCCCGAAACTATAGAGCCAACCCGAAAGTCCACATCTATTATCTGGTATTCTTGATTGTATCGTGCTTCTCCAAAAGTACCTTTTAGATCGGCACGCAAGTCAAGTTTGCCTTCTTCAATTTCATCAGATAACAATAAACTCTGTGTAACAACCATTCTATCAAGTGAACCACCCGATCTTTCTCGTAAATACCCTTTGAAGCACAAGCCATTTGCTTGAAAATTGCCACTATATAACCTTTTAGCTGTAAAGTCAGCATCGGCTTTAGCGGTAATAGTGGCTCTTGAATCTGCTTTGTGTAAATCATGAAATGAAAAACTATCAACTTTATAGCTTCCTAGGGCAAGCGCTATAGCATCAAGAATTGATGTCTTACCACATCCATTTTCTCCTAGAATAACGTTCAGCCCACTGCCCAAATTAGTATTATCTGGTACAGCGATATTTTTAAGACTAAAGTCATCAAAACCTCGATAATTCTTTATTTCTAGTTCACGAATAAACATCACACCACCTCCACCTCAACACCCTGCCATTCGGCTTGCAGGAGTAAGTTCGCTTTTAGATTTATGTCATTACCGAAGGCTCGATCAAAGAGGATGATGAATGATGGTTTAGTAGCGAGAATAGTCGCAAAAAGCTCCTCTGGGTCAGAAACCAGCTCATTCCACTGCTTTAAATTACTATCATCCACCCAATACGCCCGAAAGCCAAGGTCAAGTGGGATATTACGAGAAATCAGCTTATCCGCCTGGTCAGTACAGATTTTGGCACCAGCCCAACGGACACGTTCACGAGCGATGTCGGCGATAGTGTGGTAGTCAGCTTTATAAGCCTCCGACTTTCCGTCGGTCAGCTCAGGCAGCTGTACACAAATCCAGCGACGGTTACAGTCGTTTTGGTGGAGCAGATTACGCGCCAAGAAGAGACGTGGATACATCATATTCAGCCAATTACTGTGCTTGTGTCCGCCAGTATTGGTGCGTAGGCCGTCATCCCGCACGACGCTGCCCTCATCATCGGTGATGCCCGCCTCTGCTTCATAACTATGGCGTGCCTGCTTGAAGTCATCGTTGTAAATGAAATCATTACCAGTGTTATAGGGCGGGTCGATATAAATCATCTTGACCTTGCCATAATACGCCTCACGCAAGACTTTCAGTGTTGTTAGATTATCACTCTTGATAAACATATTACAATTACCCTTCACATCCCAATCAACATAACTCGTCCGGTCGGGATGGATGTCTGGATAGTCTTCTCTTGGATGGTAGCGAAGACGTCGCTCTTCCCCTTCCAGCCAAGGCCGTAGCGCTCACCCAAATCAACCGCCTCGCCTAACGTCGCCTGGAGTTTCTGCCAGTCAATCTTGCCCTCGGTAACTGCCTTGGGAAAGAGTTGTTTGAGTTTATTAATCTGTTCTTGTTGTATATCGTTATTATAGCCGTTCATAGTTGTCTATTATTGTCATATTATGGTGGTATTATACCATTCACACCCTTCGTTATGTTCGCATTTTTATCGTATTATGCTGTTATTTTTACATATTAAGGAAGTTGCCATCGCGCCTTCTCGTCTACAATACACCATGCTGTTATCTGCGCGACATTCAAACACTATTTATTATAAATAATAACCATAATTCATAGTTGTTATGCAAAAGCGAGCCACCCCGCAGCAGCTCGCCTTTTAAACCAATCATCTCTCCTGCTTTGCTTCACGTCGTCGTACATAGCGCGCCAGTAGCATCCCGCTGGCGAGCAACGCCGCTGTCGCAAGGACAAATTGCCAGAGCGATATACCAGTGTCAGCCAAGAGGCCGTGGAATTGGCTTGGTTCGGCTGGCTGAGTGGGCTGGTTGGGTTTATTTGGATCGAACGGGTTTGTGGCCAGTGCCGCGCGGCACTCCGACCAAATTGCTTCTGGGTAGCTGGCCGCCAACACATACCACGCCGTCGATGCCACTGAGTTTGCATTAGTTAGTTCATTTGGCAGATCGGCCTTAGATGCGTACTGCCATGCACCATTGGGCCGCTGTGCCGGGTAAGTATCTGTCAAGATTGCTCGTGCTGTGGCCGTGTCCCCAGCGATAGTATGCGCCTGTGCTACACCATACGTCCCTTCAAACCATACGGTTGGCACGTAATTACCTGTCAAATACGGCGTGTAGCCTTTTGCCGCACCATCGGTTGTTTTGTAGCTAGCAGTATGAGCGAGTGCATGCTTAGCTCTGTCGTATTCGCCAATCGCATTGAGAAAGATCGAGCCCCAGCTTGTTGTATCAAGCGCCTTGCTGCTGTCGTTATATCCTTGGTTAAAGCGCCCTTCAGAGGTATTCCATAGCTTTGCCACCGTTACTTTAGCAAGTTCGTCTGCCTTCTGGGCATACTGATTATCGCCCAGCACGCGAGCTGCTCGCTCGTACACATGCCACATATCAGTGTTGTGCTCGGTGGCATGCCACGCAATATCCTTCTTGACGCCATTATCAATCTTCACCCCGCCACGGAATAACCCGGCAGCATCGCCAGTCGTCGTCTTCATCGTCTCAAGCCAGCGGAAGGTATCGAGAATCATCTGGCGCACCCCTTGTTGGTCACCATACTTTTCCATATAGCGAATAAGCGCATACTGCACAAAGGCGATACCGCCAGTATAATAAATCGGCTGCTGGATTCCTGTATAGTCGAGCTGGTGCACACTCGCCGGAAACGCCCCCTTCTGCTCACCCGTCTTGACTTGGATTGCGCTTAGGCCATGCACGAGCTTATCCGCCATTGCTCGATCATCCGCACCAATCGCCACGAGTAGCGCCAGCGACTGATCATACACATAGCTATACGACTCACGCGGTGTACCATAGCCATCTTGACCTGGTGCATACTCATACGAGCGAATGAGCCCCACCAGCTCTGGCTTGAAATACTCGGCAATGATGGTTTTAGTTGCTGTATCATAGAGGCGAATTAATTTATGCCCCTTACCTACTGCATCGAAACTAAAGGTATTATCTGCCTGAGCTGGTTGCGTAGCTTGGAGGTATTCTTTATCAGATACCGCGTAGAGCTGCACCTCAAGATTCTTATACGTCGCAGGTCGCGGCCAGCTCTCACCAATCTGCTGCCCCGTCACTTTGTCGTATAACCGGAAGTGCCACGACCCCGCAAATGCCGGGTTGACAGGTGAGAGATCAAGCGTCCATGTGCCATCTGGCTGCACTACTGCTGGTACAACAGCTGCCTGCTCATACTCAGTATCACTATAGAGATACGCCCGCACTTCACGTGGATTAGCCCCAGTTGGTGCTGTTCCTTTCACTGTGCCGCGGTAACCTTCGGCAGCATGCGCAGTATTAGAGACCGTGAGCGGTGTCGCACTTTCGGTTTGTCGTGGGTGCGCAAGCGTAAAGCGCCCGCTCACCTTTGCTTGGTAGTCAAAGCCATAGGCTTGTGCTGGCGTGATGGTACTACCATCACCTGGGTTATGCTTTGGCTCCATCATCTGTTTGAGCCATGCCATCGCACGCGCTGCTGGTGCTGCGTCAGTCGCTAGTGGCCGACGCACCGCTCTGAACAGTTGATCATTTGTACCACACAGCGACGTATTCGCCCGCACTGGCGGAGCTATCGCGAGCCCATAGAGTGCACCGCATAGCAGCACGACGCTTAATCCCCATCGTTTCATTATTTCCCCTCCGAAATACTCTTATGCTTATATTTATAGCACACTTTAGCTATATCGCATATATGTCATAGCAATTTTATCCATAATTATGAGTCACTAATGTTGTATACTATACTTTGGCCAGCTCAAGAGTACTCGTGTATCACCATCAACCTCATCTGTGATATATCAAATCATTATTTCTCCGCTTGAAGCTTACTTCAACTCATTACTCCCTACAGTATCAATTTGCCTCATCAGCAATCTTGTATTAGGCTAGAAGGAGGCAGGGTTGGCACCTTGCATACCAATATCGTTAAAGCCGCACGAGGAGTACTCCATGGCACAAAATTTTACGATTAGCGGTAACAAACTCAAAGGCTACCAAGCAGTCGACGATAGCACTGGCCGCGTCCATTTTGTGGGTACCACACAGAAGGAAGTCATCGATCAAACCAGGCGCTATATGCGTCAGCACGGTGGTGGCGAGCTCAGGATCCAGCGCGCCGACGGTACCGCCCAGTATCGCGACGCCGATACGGTCCCGCCCAAGAAGGATCCTTTCCCGCCGCGAGGATAAGACTCATGCGCACAATACCTCTGCTTTTGGCAGAGGTATTTTTTATATCAGAAGAAGACAATAACTACTTGAGGGACGTATCAGGCACACCAAGTATCCGTGCTAGCGCATACTGGAGCAAAAAGCTCAAGGATGCCATGCCAGCGCAGAGCACTGCAACGATCCGCACCACATGCTGCGACAGTGGTGCCGCACCGGGCCAGATCATCAGGATAATCACTGGCACGACACAAGCCAGCGCCTTAATGCCTGCCGCAATACGCGCGTTGAGGATGGTGCGCTGCTTCTTGCTCACTGGCTGGTGGGTTTTCGTCGCTAAGGGTGCAACTGCTTTCGTTGTCTTTTTTACTACGCGCTCGCCTGTTTTAGCTATATTGCGCGGTAACATGACTAGCATATAGAGACCGCACCCAATCATACCGATAGTGATGATTGCTACGAGTGCAATCGCTACTGGCTGCGGCAAGTCCGCCCCTGAAGGCATACCCTGCGGAAGTGTGATCTCCGGCTGGTCGTGCGGCTCCGGTATAACCCAAAGCGCCTTATCTCGCGTGATGTATGGGTAGAGTAGCTGCATTGCACACCACACCCACAGCAGTAAGCAAAAGAGATACCCCACCGACGCACAGAAATGCGTCACCAAAAGCGCAAACCGCCGCGGCTGTGGCTGCTTGGGCTGCTCCTTCGACTTTGCTGGCTGAGAAGACTGCACTACCATAACTACTGGTCATTATACACGACAGCACAAACTGATGCTATGGTGTGCAATTTTACCACATTTTTATTTTTCATTTAATCTAACAAGAAAATGCTTAAATCGTTCTTCGTCGTCATCCAACTTTCCAAAGAATAATTCATCAATCTGCTCAATTAATGGAACAGCTTTTTGCAATACTTCTTCTCCTTTTTTGTTCAAAGCAACGGCCTTTGCTCTTGTGTCTCTTGAATGCTCTTTTCTTTTTACAAAATCATGCTTTTCCAATAAAATTAATATTTGAGATACCGTCATTACGTCTATCCCTGAGAGTTTTGAGATCATAACTTGCGTAACTTCGTCACCATTTTGCGATAGATACGCAAGAGACGCTAAAACAACAAATTGAGGGTGTGTCAGTTTTATTTTCTTTAATTCCTTCTTTATCATAAAGTGCCATTCGTTGTACGCCCTCATGAACAGCAGTCCTGTTGATTTTTCTGAGTTATCTTTATACTTTGACGTAAACAAACAGCAACCACCTTATCGTTCTAAACAACTTTTTAGAATAAACATAGACTGAGGAACATCTGAAAAAACTTGGCTCAAAAACTCCAAATGTTGCTTATCCTCACTATCTAGAGCTACCGTATGTTTTATATTAACGCTTCCGTCATTGTTATCAATTATCTGATGGCCAAAAAGAATATCACCAAACGGAGTTTCTGTTTTATCCCAAAATTCTTCAATAGGTTTCACGCGAGTAAGCTGATATTCCATAGGAGGCATTCCCTCAAGTTCCATCGTTCCATATGAGCCAGTCTTAAATCCATCTTTTAGCGTAATGTTTTTGAGGTCCTCTTCCCAATCATACCATTTTTCGATATTTGCATAGTATTCCCACACATCTTCTTTTTCTGCTTTGATTTTTAAACTAAAGCTAAATTCCATTATATTTTCTCCTTTCATTATATGTGTACTTATTATAAGTTAGTCTTATAATATTCGTCAACAGGATTTTATTTGGGGCTATTATTATTTAGCTTTTTGCTTTCTTCTATTTCGCTCTGAAGTCTGCGAATTTATGCGAGTCTATTGTCGCTACCTCAGTCGACGTAACTGTATCAAAACGCCGCGTTCTATCGTGTGTGGGAGGATAAATTATTATTAGTTTATTCAAGATAGCCCATCACGCGCCGCTTACACACACTAGGCATCGTGCCCCTATCAAAAATAATCTGACTACACAAGCCAGATCAAAATTACTTACAAAACATGGTCGGGGTGACTGGACTCAAACCAGCGACCTCGCGGACCCAAACCGCGCGCGCTATCAACTGCGCCACACCCCGATACGTTTTATATCACACGGGCGACCACTCTTTGCTGGGGCAAAATATGGTCGGGGTGACTGGATTTGAACCAGCGACCTCACCGTCCCGAACGGTGCGCGCTACCAAGCTGCGCCACACCCCGCAATACAAGACTTTGCCATCATACCACACAATATAGCAACTTGTCTACTGTTCTTACTATCAAAGCCAATGCCGCCCACCCGCAAGCACAAGACCACTCTGCAGCATTCATCCAAGCAACGTAAACGCAACACACGTAAGCACCAACTTCGTGTATCTATAAAGTGCGTCGTGATATGTATTACGCCTTGGGTGGTACAATATCTGCTTTAAGCACATCACACGCAGTAGGATATGCTATGCCGGGCTCAAATGTGTAGACAAGTAATTGGCCAAAGGGCATCTCTACTGTGCCCATATCTTCCTCTGGGATTCGGTCAAGGTACTTCATAAGCGCACGAATTGTGTTGCCATGCGCCACAATCAATACGGTCTCGCCCGCCTGGAGCCGTGGCAATATCTCTGACTCAAAATACGGGATCGAGCGCTCATACACATCCTTGAGCGTCTCACCACCAGGTACAGGGTAATCCCAGCCACGCCGAATACCATTAAAGGCCTTCTCGCCAATCTCTTCTTTGACTTCCCACTTGTTCTTGCCAGTTAGGTCACCATAGTCACGCTCGTTAAGCTCAGACGCATGCACCACCGCAGCATCACTTGAGCGGATTGGGTTATCTGCACCTTCCATCAACGCATCAAGCGTCTCATGCGTCCGTTTGAGCGCCGATGTGTATACCGCGTCAATGGTGCGGCCACGCAAGAACTCGCCGAGTTGACGTGTATCGCTCTTACCTTTCTCGGTAAGGCTTACGTCCGTCCAGCCTGTCCATTTACCTTGTAAATTCCATTCGCTTTCGCCGTGCCGGCTGATAATAAGTGTTCCTGTCATGCCTCTATTATACGGCACTATTGGCGCGAGTGCTATATATGCCTACCAATCATTCCGTATTTGAGGTCCCAAAAGCCCCCTCGGGAGGGGGCTGCGACAACGGGGTTTTCATTTTCGTTTTTTGGGTGTATCGGGTATTTCAGTGAGTAGTTATTTAGCGAACAAAATCGCCTTGGTACACCGATCCATCGGTGCGAGACAACAGCCAGTAGTGATATGCTGCTCCCTCCGGTGCTGTCTCAAGACTGACACAGCCAGTCTCGCCAGCGCCTAGGACTTGGCCATAGCTTGGGCCATTACCTTTGGTTGGCGCAACCGTAAAGGCTGTCGTACTAGGCGTGCCATCGGGGTAGTTTGCATCAGAAACGCAAAACAGTTTCGTCCCATCGTAGTATTGGACAACGGACGTACCGTTGTCATTGGCGGTCGGCCCGAAACTCTCTGCCGACGCTGGTGCTGTATTAAACAGCAAAGATCCCGCCGCCATTGAGCCAACTGCCAATACGCTAAGGATACCTACTTTTTTGAATGTCATGGGAATAGCCCTCCTTACTGTGTAGGTGCGAAACGAAGAGCGCAGGGTCACTGCTACCCTCCGCTTCATTAACCGTTGCCGTAATTATATTGTACCATGTGTGTCAGCAAATACAATGCTTGAATCTACAAAATGACCTTTTGTCAATATCCTTGTCTGGCATGAAAATTTTCGCAGTTGATTCATGCTATTTCAACGGTAATAGCGATCGCCTTCCATTCGATGGTATACTAGAAGATATGAACAACTACTCTATCCAAACCATAAAAGCACGACAAATTTTAGACAGCCGCGGCAACCCCACCGTCGAAGCGGACGTCATCCTTGCTGATGGCACGCTGGGCCGAGCGGCTGTCCCGAGCGGAGCAAGTACCGGTGCGGGCGAAGCACTGGAGCTACGCGATGGTGGCAATCAGTGGACCGGCAAAGGAGTAAGCCAGGCAGTTGCCCACGTTAACGACGTTATCGCTCCTGCACTGGTGGGCCACGATGCAAGTGACCAACGAGCGATTGATAATGCAATGCTTACTCTTGATGGGACAGATAACAAGTCTAAGCTCGGTGCTAATGCCATCCTCAGCGTTAGTCTGGCTACTGCCAAGGCTGTTGCTAATGCCAAGCAGCAACCACTCTGGCGCTACATTGCCGAGCAAACTGACAGCACACCAAGCCTTCCCCTGCCAATGATGAATGTTCTCAACGGTGGTGCGCACGCCGCCTTTGCGACCGATATCCAAGAGTTTATGATCATTTGCAAAGGTGCAGCAACTTTTGCAGACACGCTCCGCATGGGCACCGAAATCTTCCACGCTCTTGCTAAAGTCCTCAAAGCACACGATTACCCCACTACTGTTGGCGACGAAGGTGGCTATGCACCACGCGTCCGCCAGGGTAACCGCGAGCCGCTCGCTTTGCTCAGTGAAGCGATTACCAATGCTGGCTATATCGTTGGCGCAGACGTCGTCTTTGCAATGGATGCTGCCTCGAGTGAGTTCTACCATGACGGCCGTTATGAGTTGAAGTGTGAAGGCAAGAGCCTGACCAGCAGCGAGATGATCGACTGGCTGGCTGCCCTTGTCGACGAATTCCCAATTGTGAGCATCGAAGATGGCCTGGCCGAGGGCGACTGGGCTGGCTGGCAGCAGCTCCGCCAGCGTCTCGGCGACCGCGTCCAGCTAGTGGGTGATGACCTACTTGTTACGAATACAAGCCTCATTCAACAAGCGATTGACCAAGACGCAGCGAATGCACTCCTCGTCAAGCCTAACCAAATCGGCTCTCTCAGCGAGACAATCCAAGCCGTGCAACTTGCCCAGAATGCTGGCTGGCGCACCGTGATGAGTCACCGCTCTGGCGAGACTGAGGATACTACAATCAGCCACTTGGCAGTTGGCCTGGGCTGTGGACAGATCAAGACCGGCTCGCTCTCACGCACCGACCGCGTGGCGAAGTACAACGAGCTGCTCCGCATTGCCGAAGCAGACGAGAGTCTCACTCTCGCGCAGCCATTCAAGCAGTAGTAGCCTACCTCACCACACGGCACTACTATGCCACCCACTCTTACTTTGAGTGGGTGGCTTTTTAGACCACGCCTCCCTACTACCCTTTTCAATGCTGGCTTCTGCTATAAGCAGATATCACTTTTACCTAGTAACTCCAGAGTCGGATTAGTGCTATAGCGTAGAGCCCATCTACCAATACCATGATGGTCATGCTATTGGCGTGCTGCTCCTCGTGCCGTATAATAGACAGGAATGAGGAGTTATTATGCTAGCAATGAATAAATCAAAGCGACAGCCGTCTACATTGCGTCGTCCAGGCACACGCCTGCCACGTATTTCGATACCAAACTGGATATTTGGCACCATCGCAGCCCTCTTTTTGCTAGCAGGAGGATATCTGCTACTACTCGCCACATCACCAATCATTGCACCGCACTTTACGAAGCCAATTACTGTAGCAACACTTGCCAAGCCTGAAGCCAAAGACAATCGTATTATCATCCCCAAGATCGGCGTTAACATCCCGTACGGTACTAATGGTAAACTCGCACTCGATCGTGGTGCGTGGTGGCGCTACCCAGACCACGGCAACCCTGAGAAGGGTGGCAACTTCGTCGTGGCAGCCCACCGCTTTAGTATCCAGCCAACACCTGGCGGCACAGTAGAAAAATCACCATTCTTTCATATCGATAAGCTTGCCCTGGGCGACCAAATTCTCGCCGACTACCAAGGCAAACGCTACAACTACAAAATTACCAAGAAATTTGATGTTAAACCAACCAGTGTTGAGATCGAAGCCCCGACAGAAGACGCTCGCCTCACGCTCTACAGCTGCGATTTAGGCGGTGCCAAGACTGGCCGAGTCGTTATCGTTGCCGAGAAGCAAGGCGAGGTTGCATCGTAAGCCTTGGTGTTTTACATGTCTCAAACGCCACACCCTCCTCTTCTTACCGTTTGCTGTAGCGTAACCGCCCGGCGTTACGTCCTACTCGCTTCATCTTTACTGTAAAACGCAGTTTTTGTCCATATCAATCCTTTTGTGGTATTGGGATTACATAAAACTCTCACTTTAGCACTCACTCATGCTCCTGCCATTTACCTTAAGGAACACACAAAAGCATCTGCTACGTTGATACTGTGAGCCTGGATACTGGAATACAGAATACATTACCTCTTTAAACGAAAAAGGCTCATCAAGCATGCAATACTGCACACAAGGGTTTATTGCTCGCTTGGACATGTGGACATTCTTATCCCATACTATACATCTACAAAACAAAAACCGGCCAATTTGCTTGACCGGTTTATCGTTTGCAGGAGATAGATACGCCCGCCCCTATTTGGCGAACTCGATCGCCCGTGTCTCGCGGATTACGTTAACCTTAATCGTACCAGGGTATTGCATAGTACTCTCAATCTTGGTAGCGATATCTCGCGCGAGCTTGATGGCACTCAGATCATCCACTACTTCTGGCCGAACAATGACGCGCACTTCGCGCCCAGCACTAATTGCATAGGCTTTGTCGATACCACGGAAGCTGGTCGCAACATTCTCAAGGTCGCGCATTCGCTCGACGAAGTTCTCGGCGCTCATGTTGCGCGCACCAGGCCGAGCAGCACTGGCTGCATCGCACACCCGCACAACGATCGCCTCAGGCGTTGTGGCTTCAATATCATCGTGATGAGCTTCAATGGCGTGGCAAATTGCCTCGCTCAAGCCTGCCTTGCGCGCTAGCTCTGCTCCAATGTGGTGGTGCTTACCTTCCATTTTGTGCGTCACTGCCTTACCCATATCGTGGAGTAGTGTGGCGATCTTGACGGTACGTACATCTGCCCCAATCTCTGCTGCAATCAACCCCGCAATCTGGGCCATCTCAGTACTGTGCTTCAAGACGTTTTGGCCATAGCTTGTCCGGAACTTCAGCTCACCCACAAGGTGGAGCAGCTCCTTTGGAATACCAGCTACGCCAATCTCACGCGCCGCATCTTCACCAGCACGCACGACTTCTTTGTCAATTTGCTTATTTGCCTTGGCCACAACCTCTTCGATGCGGCCAGGGTGGATCCGTCCGTCTTTCATTAACATCTCAAGACTCAGGCGTGCCACTTGGCGACGCACTGGATCAAAGCTACTGAGAACAATCATCCCTGGCGTGTCGTCCACCAAGATGTCAACACCGGTGGCTCGCTGCAGAGCCTGAATGTTGCGCCCCTCTTTACCAATGATACGACCCTTCATATCGTCGTCGGGCAGCTTAATGGCAGTCACCGTACGCTCAGCCGTCACTTCGCTACTCATGCGCTCCATCGCTGTCACGAGGATCATCTGGGCCTTCTCCTCGGCATCATCCATCGCTTCGCGCTGCAATTTATCAACCAAGCCAGTCAGGTCTTGGCGGATATCACGCTCGGTCATATGCATCAGCTTGCTGGCGGCGTCTTGCTTGGTGAGGCCAGCGATTTTCTCGAGCTTGGCCTGCTGCCGGCCCCGAATCTCACGGATCTCATTCTTGAGCTCATCGACTTCTGTCTCGCTCTTGCGGAGCTTCTCACTGCGGCGATCAAGTTCGTCGAGTTTGCGATCTAAGCTCGCCTCGCGCTCGAGCAAACGATTCTCTGTCTTTTGCATCGCGCGGCGGCGCTCATTCTCGATCCGCAGTGCCTCGTCCTTGGCCTTGAGGACGATATCGCCCGCCTGCTGCTTGGCCTGAGCCAATTCTTTGTCAATTGTCCGCTGGCCATTGGTGGTTTGCTGGCGATCGTAGGCGTACTTGCCACCAAAACCAAGCGCCACGCCAATCGCCGCGAAGAGTACTTCTATCATGGTATTCCTTTCTCCGGATATGTGTTGTTCTTATTACATCAGACTTACGTCAGCCCACACCGGTGTTATCAAACATTAAACCTATCTACAGACTAATATATTGTATCGCGTTTTGGCTAATTTGCGCAACTGGCAATATAGCGGTCTATCTATTTACAGAGGTAACGATTTATTACCCTTATGCTTCATACTCGCTACTTCTTTGGTTGGGTGATGTGTGCAGCTGCGCCGTACTGAGGTAAGACAATGTTATCATCCTCGCCATGTGCTAGCCGCTTAAGGCAGACAGTGCGCCAATCATCACCCGCCGCGCCAACGATCGGGATATGTTGCTCGTGCGCGAGTGTATTAAGCACCGTCAGGCCAATCCGCAGCCCCGTAAAGCTCCCCGGCCCAGACCGCGCCCCAATGCCAGTCATATCTGCTAGTGTCTTGCCATGCTCGGCCAAGCGATCATGCAGATAAGCCAGCATATCACGCGCCAGAGTGCGGCCAGCTGGCCACTCATAGCTCGTCTGAGTACCAGTGTCATCTACCAATGTTAGCTCCACGACCATCCCTGCGCTATTCCACAAAATAATCATGCCGAGACCTCCTGGAGAAGCTGGGTCGACACGGTGCCACCAGCCTCAATATCCAGCCAGCGGACTGTCTCGCTCTGTGCAGTAATGGTGATCGTTAGGTGGTCGGGTGGGACGACATCCGCTACAGCCTGAGCCCACTCGATGATAGTCACTGTGCGGGGCTCAGCAATCGCCTCAGCCAATTCAAGCTGCATCACCCCTGCATCGCCTAAACGATAAAAATCATAATGCGCAAGCTGGATATCATCGCGCCCGTGGTATAGCCGACTAATCGTAAAGGTTGGGCTTTGGATATCATCGGTAATGGCGAGGCCATGCGCGACCCCCTTAACAAGCGTTGTCTTGCCTGCGCCAATATCCCCTACTAGCACAATCACCTCACCACCGCGCAATGCCTGGCCGAGGCGTTGCCCAAGCTGCAACGTATCAGTAAGTGATTGACAGATAACACGCATACTGGCTCTAGTATAGCACAGCCTTACCTCCGTTGATACGAATATCGCTCTATCCTCTAGTCAGCATAAGCATAATGAGCTACAATAAGCGTAAGTACTATGCATATATCTGATTCTACTATCGTCAAACTTCTCGAGCGCAGTGGCGCTGCGACCAGCCAGCAGCTCCAACCACTGGTGAGTGAGGCTGCGTCGTCTAATTTGCGACTGCAAGATATTGTCTTGCAAAACAACCTTATCGACGAGCGTGCCCTCACTAAGCTCTATGCCACCTACGCCGACATTCCCTACATTGAGCTCGACCCCCGCGACATCCCTTCCGACATCCTCATGCGCATCCCTGAGCGAATCGCGCGCCAGTATAACGCTGTCATCTTCAAGATCGACCCTAATGGGCTCATCCACCTTGCGATGGACGACCCAGACGATGTGCAAGCCGTCAACTTTATCGAAAAGGAAATTGGCACCAACACTCGTGTCTACATTGCGCCGCGTAGTAACATCTTGGAGTGTCTTGAGGGATACCGCGGCGATGTGACGCAGGAGCTCAAGGAAGTGATCGACATCCAGCGCGAGGATGATGGCTCCAACCAAAAAGTGACCGAAGCAGAGGTAGCGGAAGACTCACCAATCGCCCAGACGGTTAACTTGTTACTGGAATATGCCATCCGCAGCAACGCCAGCGATATCCACATCGAGCCCCGCGAGCAATTCGTACAAGTACGTTACCGGATTGATGGCGTCCTTAAAGAAGTAAACCGCCTACCCAAGAATGTGCTTGGTGCGCTCGTAAGCCGCATTAAGATCCTCTCCAACCTTAAGATAGACGAACGCCGCGTACCGCAAGACGGTCGCTTTAAGATCAAAGTCGCAGGCAAGCAGTATGCCCTGCGCGTTAGCACGTTACCCATCGCTGATGGTGAGAAGGTGGTGATGCGTATCCTCGACGAATCAAACCAAGCAGTGACACTCGAGCAGCTCGGCTACTGGGGTCATTCGCTGGCTGTTATTAATCAAGCACTGACCGAGCCCAATGGGATGATCCTCGTGACAGGTCCAACCGGAAGCGGCAAGTCTACCTCACTTTTCTCCGTCCTTTCGATGCTTAATACACCAGAGGTCAATATCTCAACCATTGAGGATCCAGTAGAGTATAAGATCCCCGGCGTCAACCAAACCCAAACCAATAGCAAAGCTGGCATGACTTTCGCCAGTGGTTTGCGTGCCCTGCTACGCCAAGACCCAAACATTATCATGGTGGGCGAGATCCGCGATGGCGAGACAGCCAACCTTGGCGTCCAAGCTGCCCTAACCGGCCACTTGGTGTTTAGTACACTCCACACCAACAACGCCGCCACTTGTTTGCCGCGCCTGCTCGATATGGGGATCGAGCCCTTCCTTATCGCCAGTACCGTTAAGGCCGTGGTGGGCCAGCGCCTGGTGCGCCGCCTCTGCATGAATTGCCGCCAGAGTTACGTGCCCAACCAAACAGAGGTTGCAGAGATCACTCGCCTCTTCCACCTTGCGCCGGGTCAAAATTTCTATTACATCCATCAGCTCGAGGCCCAGGCGATCGTCCAAAAGGTTGGTGGTGAGACACCCTGGGGCACGACAGACACGACCATCACTGCCCTCTGGCAGCCCAACCCAAATGGCTGCGATGAGTGTAATCACACAGGCTTCAAGGGTCGGGTAGGTATCTACGAAGTCCTCGGCACTTCGCGCGAAATCCAAAAGATGATTATCGGCGGCAATACTAGCAATGAAATCCAAGACCAAGCCGTCGCCGAGGGGATGACCACTATGCTCACCGATGGATTAATAAAAGCAATCCGCGGCAACACCACTGTAGAAGAAGTGCTCCGCGTCACAAAGGAATAACATGCCACAATTTCGCTACATCGCCATCACGAACAAAAATGACTCCATCAATGGAACGATCGACGCTCCCGATCGTGCCAGTGCCTTAGCCAGCCTGAGCCGTCAAGGCCTGCGACCAATTAGTGCTGAGGAAATCAAGCCAAAGCGCGCCAGCTTTGCTCTCTTTGGTGGCAACAAGGTCAAGAGTGAGGACTTGGTGATGTTTACCCGTCAGCTCAGCGCCATGGTGTCGGCCGGTGTGCCGCTGCTGCGCGCCATGGGTTCGCTGCACGACCACACCAGTAGTAAAGCCCTCCAAATGGTGACAGGTGACCTGCTACGCGATGTTGAGGGCGGTATGGCACTCGCCGACGCACTCGAAAAGCACCCAGAGACCTTTAATACCGTTTTTATTAACATGGTGCGCGCGGGCGAGGCAGCTGGTATTCTCGATGATATCCTCAAGCGCCTGGCCATGCAACAAGAAAAAAACGCCAGTATGCGCAAGAAGATCAAAAGCGCCATGACATACCCCACCGTGCTCATCGTTATCACTATTGCCGCCTTTTTTGGCTTGATGGTCTTTGTTATTCCACAAATCGGCAGTATTGTGCGTGGCCTCGGCGGGCCAGATGCCAAGTTACCCGCCATTACCGAGTTTATGCTCGGATTGAGCGCGTTTATCATTCAGTATGGAATCTTTATCATTGCTGCGCTCGGTGCGGGGATATACTTCTTCCGCCGCTATATCAAGACACCAGCAGGCAAACTCTGGCTCCACACCATCATTCTCAAGATACCAAAAATCAACGATATCATCACTAAAATCGCCGTTGCCCGCTTTGCTCGCACGTTCTCAGCGTTGATGGGGTCGGGGGTAGCAGTGCTCGAATCCCTCCGCGTTACTGCCCGAGCGGTGGGCAACAAAGTCTACGAAAATGCCCTCAATGATGCTGCCGAGCAAGTCAAAAATGGGCGCAACCTCTCGAGTATCATCGAAAAAAATCCACTCTTCCCACCCATCGTGGCACAAATGCTTTCCGTTGGCGAAGAGACTGGCCAGACCGATACCGTGCTTGTAAAGGTAGCAGATTATTATGAGGAGGAAGTGGACGTCGCGATCGATGGCATCAGCTCCATCATCGAGCCCGTCATGATCGTCATCATGGGCGGCATGGTCGGGCTCATTGCCGCCTCGGTGATGTTGCCAATCTCGAATATGGCAAATCAGATTAAGTAAGACTGGATTCCCTATTCTCTGTCGGCGTTTCAGCTACATATTAGTTCTTTATCCGATAGCGTGATCTGCCACTGGCCAGCGACCTGTCTTTTCTGCCATTATCACATCACGGACAACAGTTTATCGATCCATGACAATCCTCCTCAAAACGCTAGCGTTTATCATATCGCTTATGCTATAATGACGGAAACGAACGTATCATGGCAAAGTTATTTTATCGCGACAAACCAATCATCGGTCTCGACATTAGTCAGACAGGCATCAAAATCATGTCGATCGACTCTAAGCGCTGGCTCGTACTGGGCTATGGTTCGCTCGACCTTGACCCCAAGGAAGTCCAAACGTCCCTCGACAACCCTGATGACTCCTACCTAGCCGAGCGCCTCAGCTCGCTCATTAACGAACATCTCATTGGCAACCTTGGTAGCGATCACGTAGTGATTGGTGTGCCAACCAGCCGCACCTACTCGCGCACTTTCATGATCCCAGCTAAAGAAGCAGCTCACCTCGATGGCGCTATCCAGGTGGAGGTCGATCAGTACATCCCCTTGCCGCTCGATTCACTTTACGTTGATTATGAAGTGATCGAGCACACCAAAGAGCAGCTCAACGTTGTGATGTCAGCCGTGCCTAAGCAGCTGGTCGACGCCTGTTTGCAAGCAGCCGAAGCGGTGGGACTCGTGCCAGTAGTTGTTGAACCTAATATTAACGCTATTGCGCGCGTGCTCGACAGCGCTGATGCTGGTAACCTTCTCACGCTCGTCGTCGATATTGGCCCAGCGAGTACCGATATCGCTGTGCTGGATAAAAGTGCCGTCCGCCTGACTGGTGGGGTAGCAATTGGCGGAAATACCTTCACTATCGACATCTCGAAGCATCTCAACATCACACTTGAGAATGCCCACCAACTCAAGGTGCTCAATGGCCTCTCGCCTGGGCCACGCCAAGCTGGCATCACTGAGGCACTCAAACCAAGCCTCAAGCGCATTAGCACCGAAATTCGCAAAGTGATCCGCTATTATAACGACCGGATTGGTGATGAGCGCAAGATCGAGCAAATCGTCATCGTCGGTGGTGGTAGCAATGTACCAGGCATGGGTGACTTCTTCACCAACGACCTCGTCATGCCAGTGCGCGTCGTTAATCCATGGCAAAAGCTCGACTTTGGCAAGCTCCAGCAGCCACAAAAGCAATTTCGGCCACGGTATATCAG
The DNA here is from genome assembly GCA_938036825.1 of uncultured Candidatus Saccharibacteria bacterium. Lineage (GTDB taxonomy): Bacteria > Patescibacteriota > Saccharimonadia > Saccharimonadales > Saccharimonadaceae > Saccharimonas. Next base: position 119,230 of record CALHWD010000006.1, on the reverse strand, counting down.
TGTTGCAGGCCTGGCTAGCCTTAGTAGTGGGGAGATTTGGAAATGATTAATCTATTGCCACCAGCGTATAAAAAGCAGCTCGCTGCGAGCCGCACCAACACCTTGCTACGCCGCTATGTTGTACTCCTGTTTGTCTTAGTCTTTATCGTTTTGACTGAAATCGGCGGCGTGTACTTTTTCATCGCAACCGAGCGGGGCCGCAATCAAGCTGCCGTAGAGCGTAACCACAACAAAACTGCCGAATACGCCACCGTCAAGCGTGAAGCTACTGAGTTCAAAGCTAACCTTACCACTGCCAAAGCCATCCTCGACCAACAGGTCTCGTACACCCGCCTCATCAAGCTTATTGCCGACCGCCTTCCACCCAACGTTATTATCGAACAGCTTAATATTGACCCAACCACCTTTGGCACCCCCACCACACTAAGCATCCGCGCCAAAGGCTACAACGATGCCATTGCTCTGCGCAACCGCCTCAATGACTCCGCTATCTTCTCCAGTGTCAGCTTCCAATCCATCACGCTGCAAGACAAAGACGCCGGTAGTTATCCCTACACCTCAACCTACAGTGTCACATTCAAGAAAGGAATCGGCCAACAATGAGCAAAAAATTCACGCTAACGGCGACAAACCTCCGGATTATCCTTGCCGTGTCGCTAGTAGTTATTACTGCAATTGGAGCTGGTGGTTTTGCCCTTGCCTATAACTGGCTTGATGGCTTTGCGGCCGATGCCAGCACTGTCGCCTCGCAAGCTGCCGCCAGTGAGTCTGAGCTGCAAGAGCTCTCCCAGACCGAAAAGATGCTCAAAACGCAGCATCATGCCGTCGAGCGCGCCTCCAAGATCGCTGCCGAAAGTAAAAGCTACCAATATCAGGATCAGATCATCAACGACCTTAACGACTTTGCCCGCAAAGCTGGCATTACTATTGCAGACATCACCTTTGCCGATAACAATGCTAAGGGCAGTTCGTCAAGTAGCTCATCGAGTAGCAGCAAGACGGGCACATCCCTGCCTGCTATTGCCGGACTCAAAGCGACTACCGCATCTGTCACTGTCAAGAACCCCGTCGAGTATCGCAAGCTTCTTACCTTCATGTATCTTGTCGAGCAAAGCCTGACAAAGATGCGCATAGCCAATGTTGACCTCTCGCGCAGCACCGCTCAGGGCCAGCCACCCGATAGTATTACTAGTAACACATTAACCATCGAGGTATATCTCCGATCATGAACAGCGATCTCTCACTCGCCGCGCTTGGGCGCGCCAGTAGCAAATTTCTCCACCGCTACCACATTATTCTCTTTGTGGTTATTGCCTTCGGTGGCTTAGCCGTTATTACCTTCTTGCTTAATGCCACGATCTCTAAGGCGTCAGAGGCTGCTCCACCCCAGCCCACTAATGGTATCGACCAAGCGACCATCAAAAAAATCGAGCAACTCAAAACCGCCAGTGAATCCGACCAAAGCGCCAGTCAACTGCCGATTAGCTCGCGTAACCCATTTGTTGAGTAACATTTTTTACAGCCGCAGTGGAGCTTTTTGCGGCGCAATGCTATACTACACATATGATACTGCTCGGATCTGCACTCGCCAACTATCCTGTCATGAGCTTACAAATGGGCGGCAAAGTTGGTAGCCTAGCCCAGCCGCTTGTCGATCCAGCAACCTTAACCATTGTTGCCTACACCGTGGATGGCTCATTCGCTAACGACACAACCATGCTACTCCGCCTCGCTGATGTACGTGAGATGAGTGAACTCGGCATGATCATCGACTCCGTCGACGAACTCATCACCCCCACCGATGTTATCAAGATCCAGCGCCTCTACGAGCTCAAGTTTCACCTTTTGGGCATGACTGTTCAAGACAAGCGCGGGCGACGCCTCGGTAAGATTAGCGACTATACGATCGAGACGGGTAATTTTGTCATCCAGCAACTCATCGTCCGGCGCTCATGGCTCCACCGCCTCAATGATGCTGAGCTAGTTATCCATCGGTCACAAATTATCGAGATCAATAACGACGCTATCATCGTCCAGTCGCAGGCTGAGACCAAAAAGTCCGAGCAAAAGGCCACCCAACCGGCCATGAGTAGTGGCGAATACGTCAACCCCTTCCGTAAGCCATCGCAAGCCCGAGAATCAATTAAGAGCGACGAACGTCGCTAACACACATCAGTATTCATCACCCGCCAAAGCGGCTCGGATGTCATCATAGGCAAAGCCTTGACGCAAAAGATACGCGATAAGCTTTTGCTCGTCTGGGTAGCGGGGGCGTTTTTTAGCAATCACCTTAGCTAGCTCGTCTTCATCAGTCCGCCTCGACTGCGCTAATGCTTGGTGTATCATCTCCGGTGCAACGCCCTTAGCACGTAGCTCTGCCTCCAGCTTGCGGCGCGACACCCCCTTACTCTGGTGGCGATTCTCCACCCACCACTGGGCAAATGCCCCATCGTCGATATGACCACGCTGCTCAAGGCGCGCAAACACCCGCTGCACAACCGCTAGCGAAGCACCAGGCTTCTCAACTAGCGTACCAGTTTTGCGTTGTTTATACTTGCGTGGCAGCGTCTTGCGCTGGAGATAGTCGCGGATTTCGCGTGCACTATGTGGCCGCATCAGGGTGTACTCGAGAGCCCGCGCGTAGAGCTTACCAAACTCCCCCTCGCGGCGCAGTTCAGCCAGCTCGGCCTCAGTCAGCATTCGCCCCACCTTCACACCACAATCCACCACCTGCGCCACATCAAGGCTAAAATCATACGTGCCATCGATAAATACATTCACTCGATCGGCACTCCGCACCTGCGCAGTGAGCGCAGTGATGGTGTAGGTTTTTTCTGTCGGCATGTATGTATTATATACAAATTTATTTAGTCATGTCACTCAGCTTTCCTCTCTAGAAATGAGCTGCGTCAACCCCACTACTGAAATGCTTTGAGATAGATATTATATGCTTCATCAATGAAGACGGCTTTATTGGTACGAAAAGCTGATTGATCGCTATTTATTTTTTCAACTCTCTCGCCATCAGAAACAAACTCTATCTTCTCTACTGGTACCATATGTCCAATCAGGACAGCTGGTCGGCGTGTCTGCTCATCTCGAGCGGGAGATACGTCAACAACATAGAACGTACTGCGTTGAGTATACCCTTCATAAGCAAGCAATTTATTAGCATTATCATAGGCAAGAAAAGCTCTCATACCATTAATACATGGTTCATATATTGTGCCTATGTCTGCTGGACTAACCTTTCTTAGTTTAAAATCATATATATCTTTATACCAAAAATTCTTGCACTCATCAAAGAACATATAGATGACTTCATCCTGTGTGAACGCTGGGATCTTATCAGAGTTCTTTCGTAGTTTATCGTCCCACGCTCTCACTCCAAGGCCACTGATTGGATCATCCCACGCATATACGCCTTCATCAAAATAACTGGTGATGATGTCGCTATTCTCTGTGACAATCACCCCGCCAACCGCATCACCCAAGCACCCTAGCATAATTCCCTTGCCAGTTCTATCAACAATCTCTGCATTATTACCCATAGACGGCTCCTCATAGTCCATCCGTGGGCAGACCAGAAGCAGCTTATCACCAATCGGCTGAATGTAGCAAAAATTAATAAAATGCCGGCCAAGGTCAAGGTGTATTACCTGTTTAACCGTCTCTTTCTCCCAATCAATGACAAATTCAAGAACCGAAAAGACACTATCTACCTTGATTTTTGTAAAACAAGCTATCCCGCCTCTCATTGGAATATTACTCGAGAGCAAAACATAGAGATGATTATCATAGCCAAGCTGCATGCTACATATTTCTGTCGTCTTGTGCCCGTACTCTTTGAGTATCTCGCGCAGATTCGCTACGCGCGTTATATCAATCTGCGTCGTGGGAAGTGCATCTAGCACGTTACTTTCGTCTTTCAAGTCATCATTTTCAGTCATTTCTTCTCCTCTCTTAAACAAATTTCTACCAGCTCTGGAAACGCTCGTGTCTGCATTGCACTGAAGGTGAAGTGGCCATGGTCGACAAATCGATGGTAGCGCAGCTGGGGTAGCTCACAGCGGAGCTTTGCCGTGGAGCTTTGCAGGTGTGGGTAGTCATTAGTAGAGTAGAGCACATCAATGCCGTGCACCGCTTTGCGGTCTATCTGGCGGTCGAGTGCAAAGCGAAAGAAATCTCCTGCCTCTCCCTCAACATCCAGCCACGGTGCCACCAGTACGACCCGGCCAACACGGCAATTTCCCTCACTCAGCCAGCGGAGCAAAAAGCCACCACCACAGCTATGGCCCACTAGCAGCGTACGCTCATCCACTGGCAGATGGGTAAATTCTTGGCACCACACCTCATAGCGTGGCTCGTATGGGCGAGGCATCTCGGGTGTTTGCGTCAGTATCCCACGTATCAAGAGTTGTTGCTGAAGCCAAGGCAGCCAATGTGAGTTGCTTGGGCCGTCACCCTGGATATTATAGTACTCGTCATAGTCTGGTCGTCCATGGAGGATGATTGCCCGGGTAAACGGAGTTTCGTTTCTGTAGTGGTTTTCGATATCCATGCTTTATTTTTACTCCTCTAGTGTAGACTCTAGACTCGTTGCCTTGGTCTTTGGTCTCTACCCCTATTTTATGACTCGCGCGATATTCGTCCTAGTTCTTCCATCAACAGCGCAAAATAGAGTGGCCGATGCGGCACAAGCATCACATCTTCTGGCTGCTCGACCATCTGGCGGAATGTGTCATACGGCACCCAGCGCAGTGCCGCTGCTTCACCATCAACCATATCGAGCGGCTCATCGTGATATTCATAAGTGTAAATAAAGTGAAACTCGCTATACGCTGATTTGCGCTTTGGCAAACTTCCAATGAACTTCACTCGAGAAGTATCAAGCGTCATACCAATCTCTTCTTGAGCCTCACGCAGCGCCGCATCGAGCGGTGTTTCGCCAAGGCTCACGTGCCCTGCTGCCGAAATATCCCAATAGCCTGGCCAGTTTTTGACCTGATCAGCCCGGCGCTGGAGCAGCACATCACACCCACCATCACTGTTACGCCGCCACAACCAAACATGTGCTGCCGCGACAATAGTATCCTTGGTCAAATCTTTGCGGGTAAGGCCTTCGCCCTGTTTTGGCACTCCATTTGGGCGATAACTCTGCCATAAATCATTATGCATTGCTTACTCCTGTGTATTGTTCTTTATATCAGTTACTACTTTTCGCATGTGCTGCGCTAAGCCAGCTAGCTCAGCCGTTGGCGACTCAGCACGACTCCCTGGACGGTACAAGAACTGGCGTGGTTCATATTGAGTAATACCGGCATCACCTTGTGTTCGTGGCACAATGTGAATGTGGAGGTGCGGCACCGACTGACCGTAGGCGCGAGCCTCATTCCAAGCACAATTAAACCCTTGGGCACCAACCACTTGGCGTAGTACAGTCTTCACATGTTTCACCAAAGCAAACAAATCAGTAAGTTCCTCTGGTGTCAACTCATCGATGGTTGCAACGACACGCTGTGGCGCAACCAAGCTATGCCCGGGTGTGATTGGTATATTAGTCAAGAACGCAAATGAACGTGTTGTCTCTGCAAAAACCCGACCCTCATCTCGCACAACAGTTGTAAAAACTGAAGTTTTCAATGCTACGCTTCTTCCGCCGCCTTTACTGCCTCACGAACTTTACTATCAATTTCAGCTAAGGTATCGGCATGCTCTTTGAGATATTCTTTGGTCTTGTCGCGACCTTGGCCAATTGTCTCGCCACTGTATTTGAAGAAAGCACCAGACTTATCAACAATGCCATGCTGCACCGCGAGGTCGAGAATATCCCCTGTCTTGGAGATGCCTTCGTTGTACATGATGTCGAACTCAGCAACGCGGAAGGGTGGCGCAATCTTGTTCTTCACCACCTTTACCTTCGTGCGGTTACCGCGAATGTCATCACCCACTTTGATTTGCCCAATCCGGCGGATATCCACCCGCTGCGAGGCATAGAACTTCAGCGCATTACCACCAGTTGTCGTCTCGGGGTTGCCAAACATTACGCCGATTTTCATGCGGATCTGGTTGATGAAAATGACGGTTGCTTTGCTCTTGTTGATAATCCCCGTTAGCTTACGTAGTGCTTGGCTCATCAAGCGAGCCTGGAGACCCATGTGTGAATCACCCATGTCACCGTCAATTTCTGCTTGCGGCGTCAACGCTGCCACCGAGTCCACCACGATGAGGTCAACGGCATTCGACCGCACCAGCGTCTCTGTAATCTCCAATGCTTGCTCACCATTATCTGGCTGCGACACCAAAAGGTTGTCTGTATCGACGCCAAGCTTCTTGGCATAGCTCGGGTCGAGCGCATGCTCGGCATCAACAAAGGCCGCTGTGCCACCCTGCTTCTGAATCTCAGCAATAGCATGCAACGTGAGTGTCGTCTTGCCACTACTCTCTGGCCCATAAATCTCGATAATGCGCCCCTTAGGATAGCCACCGCCCAGCGCAAGATCGAGGCTCAGCGAGCCAGACGGAATCACCGCTACATCTGCCTGATGGAATTCGCCAAGCTTCATAATAGCGCCATCGCCAAATTGTTTTGTAATCTGATCCATCGCGAGGCCAAGCGCTTTGAGCTTGCCGTCGTCTGTGGTTTGTGTCGTATTCGATTGTTTGGTCATACGTCCCCTCTCCTTCAAGAATTTATTATACCAGAATCTCTTGCCGTTGTCCGCGTGGAGATTGATTTAAAGTAACAATACCTCGACTATCACCGATTTATTTTTATAATCTCCAACTTCTCACTGATCGATCAATATGGAGTGCTAAGCGATAACGAGTCTCTCGAGGAGATTTTTTCGTGATGAGCATGCTATAATAACACCATGAAGGCACGTAAAGGATTTACCGTCATCGAGCTCATCGTTGTGATCGCTCTCCTTGCAACGGGCAGCTGGCTCTTTTTTAGCGAGAAAATCGCAACCGAAGCAACGCAGCGCGACAACCAGCGCAAGACCGCCATCAACGCGATGTACTACAGCCTAGAAGAAGTGTATTTCGAGAAGAATAACCACTACCCCAACACGATTGACAGCAAAACACTGCGCTCGGTTGACCCATCGCTCTTTACCGATCCAAATGGTCATAAGCTTGGCAGTGCTCAGTCTAGCTACCACTACAGTGGCACCGACTGCACCACCGATAACCAGTGCAAAGGCTACAAACTCACCGCCAACTTAGAGCGGGAGGCAGACTACACCAAAACCAACCGCAATAATACCTAAATCTCTATCGCATAGATGTGCAAAAACACCGAGCTTTGTCTGCTCGGTGTTTTTGTCATCAACATCTGCTAGTATTAGTCATTTGCCACTGGTCGGCCGTTCTTGAAGTCCTCTACTGCGTTATTAAGCGTCGCAATTTCTTGCTTGGGGTTGGCTACGAATGAGAAGCGATAGGTTGTTTCGTCGCCCTCCGTACTGAGGCGAATAGAGCCATAATTAAACATCGCTTGGAGGACACCACGCTGGTTGTAGCTGGCATCTTCGATATTCATCAGGCTGACCGTTTGCTCGGTGTGTGAAAAAATACTCGTCTGAATCTCCTGAATAACACTCTCATTCGTTAGATAAAACATATTGCGCGTATAAACCCAGACCGACACATAGCCGCCAAGGATAAAGGCCAAGATAAGCGCCATACACAGCAACATAAACGACCCAGAGGCAGACGTTGGCAGATGGAGAAGGTCAAAAATATAATCGTAATTAAACATTAATGCCAAAACAATACTCGTCATCAAGGTCGACATAACAATCGCCGGCAACATGCCAATCGGGTGGCGACGCACCACGCTAATGATGTACTCTTGCTCGCTCAGGTTGAGATTTGGGAAGGCCATGACTGACTCATCATGGCGGCGGCGCACTTCTGACGGCACTCGCGATACGCTTGCTTCTGGGCGCGGCGCATGGTAGTGAGGAGCACCTTCTTTGCCGCTCACATCGTAGAGTGTGCTGCTTGCCCGTGGTGCTGTGGGCGGCTCGGCATAGAGTGGGTTGCCATCAACATCATAGGCGACGGGCCGTGGTGGATCATTGCGTTGCAATCGTTGTGAATTCATGGGTATATTGTAGCATATCTTTGGCTTATCACCTTATACCTCTTACTCTATTGCGCGGCCAAGATGCTGCTGCGCTCGAGGTGTCACCCGTCGGCCTCGCGGTGTCCGCTCAATAAAGCCAATCTGCAGGAGATATGGCTCATAAAAGTCCTCTATTGTCGTTGTCTCATCACCTGTCAGAGCGGCAATTGTCGTCAGGCCAACCGGGCTATCACCATAGGTATCAAGCATCGAGCGCAGCAAATTACGGTCGGCTGGGTCGAGGCCAAGCTCGTCAACTTCCAGCAGAGTCAGCGCCTGCGTTGTCGTTGTTACATCAATAATACCATCACCATTCACGTCCGCATAGTCGCGCACCCGTTTGAGCAAGCGATTAGCAATCCGTGGTGTAAGACGTGCTCTGGTGGAGAGCAGTCGCGACGCCTCTGGCTTGATGCGCGTCTCGAGGATAGTCGCTGCCCGCGTGATAATCTGTGCAATCTCCTCTGGGGTGTAAAATTCCAAACGATAGATATGCCCAAACCGGTCACGCAGTGGCGCTGCAAGACTCCCCGTCCGTGTCGTCGCGCCAATTACCGTAAAGTGCGGTAGATCGAGCCGCACACTGCGGGCCGCGGGCCCTTTGCCAATGACGATATCGAGCTTGAAGTCCTCCATCGCCGAGTATAAAATCTCTTCCACGGCCCGCCCCAAGCGGTGAATCTCATCGATAAACAACACATCACCGTCATTAAGGTTGGTCAAGATCGATGCTAAATCGCCCGCTTTCTCAATTGCAGGGCCACTGGTGACCCGCAAGCCAGCCCCCATCTCGTTGGCAATCACCGCCGCCATCGTTGTCTTGCCAAGGCCAGGTGGGCCATAGAGCAAGACATGGTCGATTGGCTCGCCACGCTTCTTCGCCGCCGCAATTGCCAATTGCAAGTTCTTCTTCAGCCGCTCCTGCCCCACATACTCCGCAAAGCGCTGTGGTCGCAGCGTCACCTCAATACGCTGCTCTTCGCTATCATCCGCGTGGCTACTGGTATCCACAATTCGTTCTATCGCCATAGATTTATTATAGCATTGGTGATGCATGATAAATTATCTATGCGATTTTTTACGAAGATAAAAGGTATCCTATATTACTTCCGCTGGTTGCCTTAAGACTGCGGTAAGTTCTCTTGCACCGCAAGGACAATCTTGCCAAACAGCTCCTCACTCACACGGTGCTCACCACTCTCTAGATGTCGTGGCCACTTTGGGTCAGGAAATTCCTCCCCCGCAAAGTGTGTACCGTTAGCATAGCGTGGATAGAGGTGCCAGTGCACATGGGTCGACTGCCCAGCCTTGACGGCATTGTTCATCAAGCATTCCCAGTTGCACACGTCTGCACCAAAGGCCTGAGTCATTGCGCGCTCCATGCTGCGGATCACCTCGTGGAGTTCGCGCCAATCGGTCTCGTCGAGTTCGCCAAGCGATGATTTATGTTCACGCAGCGTCACAAACCCTTTGCCAAGATACAGCTGATTGCGATCGAGCACTGCATTCCATCGATCGGTTTGTAAGACCACCGCTGGATCATCAGTTGTTTGCTCTGCCACGAATGGGCAAATGTCACAGTTTTTCATTTTTATTACCTCCTCTCGTTTTATTATAAGCGAGGAGATACTTGTTGTCATTGTTCTATTTACAAACTAACCTTAGCTGAACCACGCCATGGGTTATCCATTTCCATAATGCGCTTACGATGAGATTTAAGAGTACCCAATCGTTTTTTGATTTCGTCCTCAGCAATACCAAGTGATTGAAAGTCGTTCTTCAATGACTCCATATATATTGGGAAGAATTTTGCCTCAAATTGCTGGAAGTTCTCCCATGACATATCTGGATGCTCCTCATGATGGAACGCCTCGGCACCGCGCCAGAATGTCTCCCAATCAGCTGTCATATAGGCCATATCAGCGTGGTGGAGTAGCTTCGCCTCGGGCGTATCACGTTGCTGGAGTGCGGGCACCATAATTGTACCCCTAATAGCCCGATCGAGAAAAGCAATCTCACGATCAGTCAGGTCAATATCATTACTCTTGACATCTTCCTTCATGAGCACTATCGCATATTCTTCCTTCGTCGGGTACGTCTGAGCTGCCTCATCATCGAAGCCAGCATCATGCCAGGCCGCCGCTAAGACAAGGAGTCCCTCTTGCCATGGGCTGATCACACGCGGATAGCCATCACTAGGCAAAAGTTCCACAAGCTCGCCAACTGATTGCATCACATCTTTCATGTGCTCAGGATTATGATAAGGTAATTTGGGATAGCGCTCACAAGCACGTTTCACCGACCCCTCAAAGGCTCTTACATAATACTCCTTTGACTGGCTAATTGATTCAGGTGCACTATCAACCTGAGAGTTAGGGAATTTATCAAACATAGATGTCCTATTATATGGGTAAGTTTATCAGTTGTCAACAGAGGTGCCTACACGCCTCAGCTATGCGTATTATAACCGACGAACTTGTTTGCCAGTCGGCTTGCCAACTCCACGTAGGTGCGGTAATGTTGTGGCTGCAACAACGCCAGCCGCTATACAGCCTGCGAGGCGCGTCCGCCTTGGATTGCCACGTGCCGTTATAATAGCAAAAGCCGCCGTAGTAATATTAGCGGCCCGTTTGTAGCGCCCACCTTTGGTCACCTCACCAGTTTTTGCTAGGTGGTAGGCATTGGCTGCGCCAGTTGCTGCCTGCCCAAGGGCAACGGCAGCAATTCCCGCTTGCGCCTCAGGGTAGCGCTTGCCTAGCTCATACATCACACGCACCACAGCGGCTGTATCCACCACGCCGTCAGTCACACGGCGCAGTGGCGTATCGTCAAGAATTTGCCCATCAGCAACATCAGCCACCATAAAAGCTGCAAGCGCAGGCCCAATCGGCTTGCCGTCACGCACCTGCTGTGCAATATATTCTACGCCACCATAGCGCAGGGCCGTCAGTCCCACACTCGCCATTTCTCTTAGGCGAGATATGTGCTGCACATCAGGTTTCTCCGAATTTTTCTGTTCAGGATTTTTCACACCATGTGCTCGTATCTCATATTTTTTGCGTTATTCCTAATCAATGATCAAGGTCAGCAATAATTTCATCTACCGAGTCACACAAGCGAATCGAGGGGTGGAAATAAAAGATTGTTGCATGCTTGCGTTGACCCAATAGATAAATTCGTGGTGAACCAGTAGTCGTATTGAGTGCTAGCGCTCCACCCAGTTCGACATACATACCCTTACCTGCCTTTTCATTATCGGTGCAGATAATGTAGACGTCGCTCTCAGTTACACCATTCATGTCATTTGTGGCACGACGTGCTGACTCTGCTGCTTGATCGAACTTCGTCTGCTGACCAACCAACATCTTACTGCCGCCTTCGTTGCGCGTCCAATCATGAGTAATCTCATGCCCAGCCGCCACCAACGCTGCTTGCACTTGCTGCACTACAGGAATATCACCAATCTGCCCTGATACAAATATTTTTGCCATCCCGTCCTCTCTCTTTACATTGTTACTGCTTCAAAGCCATTGTCACTCGCTGCGCTGTGGGCAAACTCGTATCGACATGAGCAAGTACTTTGGTGGCATCTGCCAGTGTATAGCCCAGCGCAACCAACGCTTCGAGCGCTTCGTCGTTTGTATCAAGCTCCGTCTGCACAGGCGCGTCGTGAGTAGCATAGTACGTCGGCACACCCACCTTATCTCGCAGGTCTACCACCACACGCTCAGCAGTCTTTTTGCCCACCCCACTGGCTTTTTGGATAAAGGCCGCATCGGCATTGGCTAGGGCATTACGCACCTGCTCAGCCTCACCAAGACTGAGAATAGCCAGTGCCGCCTTGGGACCCACACCCTGCACAGTAATGAGCAGCTCAAACAGTTTCTTGGCTGCCCGCGACGAAAAGCCAAACAGCTCTTGGGCTTGCTCTCGAATGTGGTGATATGTATAGAGTTTAACTGCCTCACCAAGCTGCATCGCATCATAATCGTGCGCCGCAACCGCTATTTCGTAGCCAACCCCCTGCACGTCAATGATGACACTACCCGCAAACTTCTCATCAACTTGACCAGCAATATGAGCAATCACGCGTTATACACCCTCACAATCTCATCTAGAAATAGTTGTAGTTGTTATTGCCACCACCGGTATTGTTCTGACCACTCTGTCCAGAATTGCCATCACCACTGGTACCACCCGTACCAGAGTTGCCCCCGCTGGTCCCTCCAGTATTTCCATTGTTGTTACCTGTATTATTGCGACGGCGTGTACCACCAGTTATATTACCCGAGTTGTTGTCACTATCATCATCGTCCGTACTACCAGAACTACCACTGCTGCTTGACCGACAGCTCGCGATATTCTTCGAGTAGCGGCTACTGTCAAAGTCTTTTTCGTCGATAGTAATGATGCGTTTTTGCTCAACGTCACAGACGCGGATTTGCTGTTTCGTCGTGGAGCAGTCCGAACTGTTCTTCGAGTACTTCGTGCTGTCGAAGTCATCTTCGTAGATAGACTCCATCTTTTTATCACTGAGATTACAAACTTGGATCTTGGTACGCACAACATTACATTGCTTGGTTGGCAATGCGCCAGTTAGGAAGTATTCTTTGTATGTCCCCTTGGCATTCTCAGTAGTAGCCAAGCCACCGTCGCTCGTACAGACCGAGCGCTGCACGACACCACTTGGTACAGGGAATTGGGTATTCGACTGGCCTGCTAAGAGTTTCGTCATTGTGTTGCGCCAGATTGGCCCTGCCATGTCTGAGCCACCGTAGTCCATTGGTGTATTGTTATTATTACCGACCCAAACGCCAACGGCATACTCTGGGTTATAGCCAATCGTCCACGCATCTTTGTTATCATTCGTCGTCCCTGTCTTGACGGCCGCAGTGTGGCCAGGCACTGTGAGGCTCGAGCCAAACACACTCGCTCGTGCCGAGTTGTCCGATAGGATGTTTGAGATCAAGTAGGCCCCGCCTTCGCTAATTGCCCGCTTGCTTGTTGCGTTGGGCCAACTAACTTTCTTGTTGTATTTGTCATTAACCTGCTCAATGAGCCCCAGTTCAAATTGCTGCCCTTGGTTGCCAAATGCTGCATAGGCATTAGTCATTTGCGTTAGCGATGCCTCACCCGAGCCAAGTGCGAGAGACAAACCATTCTTCTCACCTGTTGCTTGAGTAATCGACGAGATACCAAGATTGTTAGCCGTTTGAACCGACTTACTAATACCAAACTTCTTCATGATCTCCACGCTCGGGATATTGAGCGACCAGCTAATTGCTCGACGCGTCGTCACACTCCCGTGCCAACGTTTGTCAGCGTTGAGCGGTTGGTAGCCACCGCCAAAGTCAGTTGGCTTATCTTGGAAAATTGTCGCTGGTGTAATAACCCCCTCGGCTAGTGCCCCGGCATAGTAGATCGGCTTGAAGCTACTGCCTGGCTGGCGCGGTGTTGTGGCCATATTGACATTACCCCACTGCGGGTTGTTGTAGTCAGCACTACCCACCAGTGCGCGCACCCGACCTGTCTTAACGTCTATTACAACACCGCTTGCATTCGTCCCACCACGGTTATTGAGGTATGGAATCTGCTTGGAGACGTTATTGATTAGCATCTGCTGAGTATCCATATTAAGTGTTGTTTTCACCTGGTAGCCCGAGCGCATTAACTTATCATACGCATTTTTATCTTCCGCACTGTATAGTTTCTGTTTGAGTTGGTTTATAACCATCTGGGCAAAGTGTGGCGCAATCGACTTAACGGTATTTGCCGTCGATGCATACGAGAGCTGCTGCGCATACGCTGCGTCTTTTTGCTCATTAGTGATGGCACCCACATCAACCATACGTCCGAGCACTGTCTTTTGGCGCTGCTTGGCCTTCTCTGGGCTGCCACTGATTGGCGAGTAAGCGGTTGGGGCTGGCAGCACACCAACAAGCATAGCGCTCTCAGCCAACGTGAGGTCCTTTGGTGCTTTACCAAAGTAAATCTTGGCTGCCTCCTCGATACCAAATGAGTCTTCACCATAGTACACAGAGTTGAGATACATCTCGAGGATCTGGTCCTTGGTATAATTCTGCTCGATCGCTAGTGCCACAAACAGCTCTTGGTACTTACGCATAAAAGTCTGCTCGCTTGTGAGAACAGTATTCTTGGCGAGCTGCTGCGTAATGGTCGAGCCGCCGCCATGGCGCTGGAAGGCTGCCCGGAAGATACTGATTGGATTAAACCCAGCATGCTTATAGAAGTCTTTATCCTCACTAGCTAGCAGCGCATTCTTCATACTGTCAGAGATATCAGCCAGCTTGACCATATTGCGGTGCTGGGCTCGCCCCACACTATAGAGTGGCTTGTTGTTGACATCATTGAGCACGATACCAGTATTGTTACGGTTCATCAGCCGCTCTTGGTCAGAAATATCACGTGCATAATATAGGTACGTCAAAATCGGCACAATCAACAAAAACAGCAAAATTGGCGTCAGGATCACCATCGCCTTTTTCTTTTTGCTCATATTCCAAAACCACAAGAAATGCTTATGCTCGCGTCTTCGGCGCGGTGGCTTCGACTGGCGAACCTCTCCAAAGTTGGCATATCTGCCCATCCGGGCTGGTTGTTGTCTTCCTCGAGGTAGTTGCATAGTTTAATTATACCATCGTTCTGACGCAATGTACCGAAAACACCAATCTTAGCGCTTTTCTTTTCCTCATCTCTGATATAGCACACACTCTTATTGCAGTTAGAGAGCCACTCTTATAGTTTATTTCTCACCTGACACAGATACAGAAGTACTTCCCAACCAGTTAGCTCTGCCGCGTCATAAATGCTGCCATAATCGCTGCCGCGAGAGCATCTGCACAGTCGTCTGGCTTAGGCACCGTCTGAAGGCCTAGTTGGAGCCGCACCATTTCTTGCACTTGCTTTTTATCGGCTTTGCCATAGCCAGTGATTGTCTGCTTGATCTGGAGTGGTGTATATTCCTCAATCCGCAGTCCTGCCCGCTGGCCAGTCAGCAGCGCTACGCCACGTGCTTCGGCTACGCTCATAGCGGTAGTTATATTACGAGTAAAAAAAAGCTTCTCGATCGCCATCATTGTGGGTTGTGTCTCTGCAATAATACTCGTGAGACCATCGAATATCTCACCAAGGCGCTCTGGTATTGGAGTATGTGCTGGCGTTGTAATGACACCAGCCGTGACGAGTCGCGTTGCGCCACCATGAGCGTCAATGACGCCAAAGCCAAGGATGCCAGTGCCCGGGTCTATACCAATGATTCGCATGATGCTAGTATAGCTGAATCTGAGAGCTTCTGCTATATACCGCCACAGTATAGCTATGAAGCTAGGTGAATTTGAGATAGAAATCATTGGTTCGTGCTCTATCTTTATACTTAGCTAGACGGTAAGAAAACGCGGTTTTATGGTTCAAACGCACAAATACGCTCATACTCATATATACACTCACTCTAGCATTTGCACACCATTGGGCGCAGCCATTGGTCAATCTTACTGCTAGCCACATTACCATACACCACTGCACACCCAAATAAAAAATCGCCGATAGTGCCAAAATAAGTTACAGCAAGCCCACACAGTAACTCGCTAGGCTATAGTTCCGCATAGTTTACATTTTGTTTTTTCGCCTCGCCACGATTATGCGCAAAGCAACTCGCTATAGTTAAGCACACGCTCATCATTTTATTAATTGCGCACATTTTATTTGTACAGTAGTCTAATCAATCAACATAACAAAAAACAGGCTATCTCGCCTGCTTATTGATCAATGGAGGGCCCAGTGAGGCTCGAACTCACGACACCCTGCTTAAAAGGCAGGTGCTCTAACCTGCTGAGCTATGGGCCCGTAGACTCTGCGAGTATAGCACTGGTTGTGGTAGACTGTCAAGCGGAGTAAGCGCAGACTTCAATTATCACTCTTTCAAACCTATACTATCTGCCCATGAAAGTTCGTTTCTCTTGCGTTAGCGATTATACCTAGCTAACTTCAGTGGGTATAAAATATCCAATGGATTCGAGAATTCCACCATAAGAAAAGCAAACACACAAAAGACTCTAGCTCCCTTACTAGGCTCTATGGAAACAGAGTAAGCAGTATGGAGTTTACTAGATAGGCTGCGATCCGGATGACGCAATGCCTCGCTCGTAGAATAACAACTACCCAATATGCTACAATTGAGTGAAAGATAGAACAATCAAGGAGAACCTATGTCTGGACACAGTAAATGGGCCACGACCCATCGCCAAAAGGCCGTGGTTGATGCAAAGCGCGGCGCAGCCTTTACCAAGCTTGGCAATATGATTGCCATTGCAGCCCGTGGCGGCACCGATCCAACAACTAACTCAAGTCTCGCATTGGCCATCGAGAAGGCTCGGGCAGCCAATATGCCCAACGCTAACATCCAGCGAGCAATTGATCGCATCAATGATAAAAATGCTGCCGCACTCGAAGAGGCGGTCTATGAGGGCTACGGCCCAGGTGGTGTTGGCATCATTATCGAGACAGCAACCGACAACAAGAATCGTACCTACCCAGAGGTCCGCACTGCTCTCACCAAGAATGGTGGCACCATGGCAGATAGCGGTAGTGTGATGTTTCAGTTTGCGCGCAAGGGCGTAATCCGCGTAGCAGCCAGTGGTGAAGAAGCGCTCCTTACTGTGCTTGATGCTGGAGCTGAGGATGCAACAGAAGAAGATGGTGGCCTCACTGTCTACACCGACAAAAAGGAGCTCGCCAAAGTTCGCGAAGCTTTGCTCGCAGCTGGCATGGCTGTTGAAGATGCAGAACTTCAGTATGTGCCCAACAACACCGTTGCTATTGAGGACGACGAAACCGCCCGCAAACTTACCAAAATTATCGATGCACTTGAAGCACTCGATGATGTGACAAACGTTGCAACGAACGCTGTGTAATACCCACTAGAGCTACACGCGAATCACAACACTAAAACGACCCTCTATCATGAGGGTTGTTTTGCTAGGCACATCAACGTATATATTCTTGTAAAACCAAACTTATCGAGTGACACGCGCAAGAAGTATCTATCACTTTTTCTTATGTGGTTTTGCGCCCTTTGCGCGAGCCACGAGCGTGTCAACAAGGGCACATGCAAACCCTATCGTTACAACCGCTGCATGAGACCCATCCAGCGCTGCCATAACCGTCTTGCTTGTCTCATCAACTGGCACGAAGCTACTCAGCGCACCAAACAGCACATACACCGCCATAATACCAAAGACAAGCGAGCCACCAATGCGCCACCAGCGCTGACTCACCACCGAGCCGCAACACACCAGCACCACAGCTGGTAGCACCGTCAGCACAATCGTTACCACTGCAAGCAAAGCAGATCGGTCAATGCCTATGCCAACCCCAGCAGCATACGGCACGACATCTGCCGCCCACAGCTGTGTCATTACCATACCAACCGCTAGGCCTATTACTGGTAGCCCAAAATGCCGCTTCGCTACATATACCAAACCAGCCAAAACCACAGCCATGCCAACAAGCAATCCAAGCAATATCATACCACTATTATATCATGATATCGATTCAACATAAGCGTTATGAGAAACGCCAATACGTTTGGATAGCTATGCTCCAACGCGATCCTTCTTGTGCTGCCGCTTCGCATTGCGCTCAATATATTCAATGATCGGTTTGGCCACATTACGCCGCGTAATTTTCTCTATCCCAAAGCCTGGGCTCGCATTGACCTCGAGCACCAGTGGCCCACGGCTCGAGCGCATAAAGTCAACACCCGCCACCGTCAAACCCATTGCCTTGGCTGCCCGCAAACACATACGGCGCTCGGCATCCGTCAAGCGAATCGGCGTTCCTTCGCCTCCCTTATGGAGGTTAGATCGAAAGTCGTCATCTAGGCTCTGACGCTTCATGCTCGCCACTACACGACTCCCCACCACAAAGGCGCGGATGTCCACTCCAGCCGACTCACGAATAAATTCTTGCAAAAGGATATTTGTCCCATCCTCGTTGGTAAGGTACAACGCCTGGAGCACCGACTTTGCCGCCTTCTTCGTCTCCGCCAACACCACACCATTACCATGAGTGCCACGAGCTAGCTTGATGATAACTGGCGTGCCACCAAGTTCGTTAAGGAGATCGTCTATATCGGCTGAGTTGCGGCTAAACACTGTCTTAGGAATAGCTACTCCACCTCGGGCTAGTAGCTGTGTCGAACGCAGTTTATCCCGTGCTCGCGTAATCGCAATCGAGCGATTAACAAAAAGTGTGCGTGGGTACGCCATTTCTAATTGGCGCGCCACTGCTGTGCCATAGCGAGTCATATTACTCGCAATACGGGGGATTATTGCATCGTACTGATCAAGTGCCTGCCCGTCATACATCACTGTTGGATGTTTTTCGTCGATCGTTACATAGCATTTGCGGTATTTTATGATTTTTACAATATGATTACGCTTTTCCGCCTCTTCCTTCAGCCGAAGGGTTGAATAATTAACATTACCGTTGCTTAGTATTGCTATCTTCATGATGATTTTATTGCTGTTACCTTTTTGGGTTATTATCTTTATTAATATTTCCAATCTATCTCGTTTTGTTCATTTAACTCAACATTAACGATAAAGCGCGACCGGAGTAACTTACGTCCTATCAAAAGTGGATAATCCATAGCCGAGCGATCATTCAAGGTAATGCTTGCCATGAAACGTATATTATCAAGGTTTATTTTTGTTTTGATAGTATAACGGACTTGTATATGGCCATTTGAGCTGCGGACTTTTCTGGTATAAAAATCACGAACTCGATGGGTTTCTGTTTTACCAGATTTTGTTTGAATAAACTCTCCAGGAATAATATCAAAAACAAGTTCTTCGGTTGCACCTTTTTTTTCAATATGGATATTCACTGCATGAAGTGTAGACGAATAAGCTCCTGTGTCGACTTTCGCTACAACAGATTCTATGTTGAGCTCAGGTAGGATGGCGATTGCCCTTCTTCCTATAATTTTTCGAGGTTTGCTACGCCGACGTTTCATATTCTGACGCAGCAATAGTCGCAAACCATCATTAAATAGGGTGCTATTTACAGATGCATAAGCTCCTGTTACTATTTGTGATCCTTGGTTTACCTCAAGAATATACCATTTTTTTGTATGCTTATTTTGTATAATATCAACACCAGCGAATTGAAGCTCAGACGCAGAAGCCGCACGTTTTGCTAAGCTCAACAGCCTCTTCGGCGCAGCTTCAGCAGCAAGTAGCTCGCCTCTGCCACCCATAGATATATTGTTGAGATGGGATGATTGATCGCTGATTCGTTTTAGAATAAATTTCGGCACTCCTCCATAAACCCCAACTCGGTAATCTCCATCGTTCGGTATATAGGTTTGAAACAAATAATTCACATCTTTATTTTTTTCTTCCTCTAAAATCTGTTTCGCTTCATCAAAAGTCACGAGATAGTTATTCTGACCCTTTGTGCCATACACATCTTTCATAATAAAACGCTCACCCAGGAGATCTATAGCGCGTGTCTCGAAAATAATTTCTTGGTTATGACAATACAGCGTCTGGGGAATACGATTCCCTGCTGCCCACTGCTTAAAAAGTGTGACTAGCTTCGAAGAACCCCTTCCATGTGCAAGCATATCAGCAAAAGGAACACCCTTTGCAAAGAGATAATGAGCTAACGCAACTGCCTCATCAGCTAAGCCACTCCAAGACTTTAGATAAACAAACTGCGCATCACCAAGATCAAACCCCGTTCGAGCATCGATAACACTCGTCTTGTCGTAACTAACGTGATATATCAAATTTTCGAGCGCCACAGTCTTTACATCTGCCTCTGGAAAGTTACCAGACTTTACTAACCGCCGAGCGAAGCCACCATAGCGTGTACTTGTATCAGTACCTTCTCTCGAAAAAACAAATACAATTGTCGGACGGCTCATTGTGTTATTTTCTCCATATAATTCAATAGAGCATCCATCTTATGTTCTATCTCTGCGCCAATTTCTATTTGAGGCGTTTGGTTAACTTCGAGAATATAAGGCTGGCCAGTTTCTTTGTGGATCATCAGATCAACTCCAGCGAAGCTATCGCGGTTAAGCGCTTTAGCTGCCGCCAACACAGCTTCTTGTGCAGAAATCGATAAAGTATCTAATGTAACCATCTCACCTTTGCCGCCGGCCGATGTATTATTGAGGTGAGAATCATTTGTTGTATCCCGTGATCGTTTTAGAACAAATTTAATCTCCCCACCAAAAACCAAGCATCGATAGTCATGATCATTTGGTATATATTCTTGAATAAGAAATTGGGTTTTTTTGTGGCTATCTAGTATTTTTAGTAAATCTTGGTAAGTGTCAACCAAAAAATTATTTTTTCCACCATAGCCATCTGCTGCCTTAACAATAAGTGGATATAAAAAAGGGGGGTTCTTTCGAAAGACTTTTTTTATCTGACGGCAGCTACTAATGAAGGTGTCTGGCAAAGGAATTTTCTTATCTGCAAGACAAGCAACTTCACCCACCTTTGTCATTGGCATTATTTTAAGCAGCTCTTCACTAAAAAAAGGTACTTTATGTGTTTTCGCATACTGTGCAACAGCTAGAGCTTGCTGTTGCGCCTTATACCACAATTCAAAATAGATGCCATCGAAACTAGCTATATCACGATTTGTTAGTGTATCAATTATTGAGAGATGGTTGTTTTTAATGTAAATATGTATATCAGATAGCGACCCTCTGTAAAGCTGTAGCGGATACTGCTGTGATCGAGCTGAAAGACGATCAAAAAGCATCTCAATATAACCACGCTTGTGGTTACGATAGCTAAACATAACTAAAATATCTCTTTTTTCTTGTATCATTTTAGATATCACTAATTTAGCAGCGTTTCACACTCTATTTATACATTGTTTATGAGAAGAGTCAATAGCCTTTCAATCTATCATTAATGCGTTAGACTATTGGCGTTGTACAAGCATCTTAGGGGCTAACTTCTACTAACAGTTTCTATGTTACAGCCCAAATATCCCCTTCCGCCCAAGCGTGTCATTAAACTCGCGGAGGATTTCCTTTTGGCGGCGGTTTAGCTTGGTTGGGGTGTCGACCACTACTGTCACGATATGAGGCCCACGCTTATCGCTCCGCATGTGTGGCACACCATGGCCAGATAGCTTGAAGTCTGTGCCCGATTGCGTACCAGCTGGCACCTTCATTGTAATTGTCCCGTCGACTGTCTTGACGTCGAGTTCAGCACCAAGCGCTGCGTCTGCCATACTGATATGCTCCTCACTCAGGATTACATCACCTTCGCGGCTAAATGTCTTGTGTGGATTGACCCGCACCTGCACATAAAGATCACCCTTGCTACCACCACCTACAGCTTCGCCACGACCACGGAGACGAATCGTTGAGCCGTTATCGATACCAGCGGGAATCTTGACTGTAATCGTTTGCTCGCGGCGCTGCACACCGCTACCCTGGCAGACTGTACAGGCCTTCTCAGGAATCTGCCCACGGCCTTGGCAAGTCTCACACGTTACCGCCTGCTGAATGGGGCCAAACATTGTATTCATTGTCCGCACGCGCTGGCCAGTGCCTTTACAATCTGGACAACTCTTAAGGCTTGAGCCGGGTTCGACGGTGCTACCGTGGCAATGCTCGCATTCGTCGTCAAGCGTTAGTGCAAGAGCGACTTCTTTGCCAAAGATCGCTTCTTCAAATTCGAGCGTCACGCTCGTCTCAACATCACGACCGCGTGACGGGCCTTGGCTTGCACTGCCGCCAGCAGCGCCACCAAAGAACTGGCCAAAGATATCTCCCAGGCCACCATCACCAAAATCAAAGTGGATATTCTGCCCTTGGCCAAAGTCGCCAAAGCCAGCGAATGGGTTACCGCCACCACTACCGCTGGCAGCACCCCCAACGCCCGCATGGCCAAATTGGTCATACCGCTGGCGCTTTTGCTTATCCTTCAGGACCTCATACGCTTCATTAATTTCTTTGAACTTCTCTTCACTCCCACCCGCTTTATCTGGGTGGTACTTCACTGCCAATTTGCGGAATGCCCGCTTTATGTCATCATCGCTGGCGCTTTTGGCAACACCAAGCACCTCATAATAATCTCGCTTCGCCATATCTGTCCTAGTATAGCCAATTGGCACTCTAATTGCAAGAGTGCTAACAGGTCATTCCTTATGTTTCGGCGATGATCGATATGTAGTCGTGTTTCGTAACGATAAGGTGGTCGAGCAACTGGATGCCAAGCAGCTCACCCGCCTCGGCCAAACGCTGCGTTGTCTCTCGGTCAGCCTGGCTTGCGATAAGCTGCCCGCTAGGATGATTATGTGCCACAATAACCCCCGCTGCTCGGTCGGCAATTGCATCTGTAAAGACTTCTCGTGGGTGCACCAAGCTAGCAGTTAACGTGCCAATGGTAATTGTGCGTTTGGCGATCAAGCGATGCGCTCCATCAAGTGTTAGACAGACAAAATGCTCCTGCCGTTTGTCGCGAATATCGGTAAGTTGCTCTGCTGCTTTGCTCGGCTCATCAATGATAGGCTGGTCACTTTTGAGCAGGTAGCGCCGTGCAAGCTCAAAATTCGCGAGAATCACTGTCACCTTAGCTGCACCAAGGCCAGTTATCTTAGAGAGTTCCTCATGAGTTAGGTCACCTCCACGCGTGCGCAAAGTTTTAAGCACACAGCGCGCAATTTTGCCAACGTCAGCTCGCGCATTACCACTGCCGATAATCGCCATAAGGAGTTCGAGGTCACTCAAGCGAGCTGCTCCATCTCGCGCAAGTTTCTCCCGCGGGCGATCACTTGGTCGTCTGTCACGCATTCGCATTGGCATCTCTCCCTTCATGCTATACCTTTTATAGTATACCAGAACATTGTGCAAACACCAATTAGGTATTTTGGTTGTGACGCAGATGTAACCCTCTACTCTCACAATATAGGTTCACTGCAGCTTCAGGCTTGATTTTACAATATCTGTTTTATAACCAAACCACTGCCTTGCCATCGAGTGTGTGCACCATATGGCCAGTTTTATTATCGATAATGTGCGTTTTAGTGGAGCTATCAGCGGTGCTTTTTTGCTCAATGGCGGTGTACTGATCGTTTGGTGATACAGTGATATTTGTTGTATACGCCGGTGGTGTTGTCCGATGAATCACTTGTTTGGCTGGGTAAGTGAGTATTGTTTGGCGCTGCAATATGTGCTGTTGATTAACACTCGTTATCTCCATACTATAGCCACTGCGGGTGTGTAAGAATGCAGCTAATGATATGACGTCGTTTCCTTGTTGGTGAGTAATGGGCGATTTTTTGCTATTTTCTAAGTTGAGTGCAAAATACCCCTCTCCTACTTTCATCATGATAATATTCTTGCCATCATATGATACGTCGCCAAGCGTTGCTGCCTGGCCAAGCGGCTGCATGGCATGCTTGCCAGTCGGATCGACAAGCAGTACGTCATCACCGCGAGTTCGCACCACAACTGCTGCACCACGTGATACTGGACGCCAATCATACACTGGTAATGGCTGCGCGTTAAGGCCACGTATAGTGTGGTGGCGCTGCGCCACAATATCATGCACGATGAGATTGGTGATCTTTTCTTTGCTGCCTACCTTTGCAAAGAGATACCCCACCGTCCCATTATCTATCGCTCGCAGGCGAGACACTATACCCTTACCAGGCAACGGTAATGGCGATACAATACCAGTCTCTATATCAACCTGATGTAATTCACTGGTTTTCGCATCATTTATTGTGTGAACAACGATACGAGAGCCTACTACTGCATAGTCGATAATTCGCGTCGCTTGGTAAAGTACCTTCTCATGCTTTGTTGCCAGATTCATCTGCACGATAGCATCTGTCGCTTGTGCGGTGTAGAACTCTGTTTTTGTCTCTGTGAGATCGCGGTGCTTGAGATAATAGAGCTGTGCTGGTGGCGTATTAAAGTGATAACTGGCTGCTGCGAGCTGCTGTGTATAGGCGCTAGCTACCTGATCGATCGCCACGTGATACTGCGAGTTACTTCGCAAACGATGTCGGAACTGAATCG
The DNA here is from genome assembly GCA_938036825.1 of uncultured Candidatus Saccharibacteria bacterium. Taxonomy (GTDB): domain Bacteria; phylum Patescibacteriota; class Saccharimonadia; order Saccharimonadales; family Saccharimonadaceae; genus Saccharimonas. The sequence goes on along the minus strand of CALHWD010000006.1, from coordinate 95,015 downwards.
TCACAGTTGCGTTATTTGTTGTAACAGTAAAGTCTGCGCGCGGCGATATTCGTATTGCGCGATCTTCAACCGGCTTGACTGGCTGATTAAACTGCAATTGCACTGTCTGGTAGCCTGTATTCGGGTCGTCTGCCAGCACTGCATGACGCAAGCGCGGGCCTTGTTGATAGCTCAGGACCGTGAGCACACTCAGTGTAATTAATAATCCAATCGCAACAAGCAAAAATCGCCATCGCTGACGCACCCACCGCCAGCTTTTAGTATTCATAGGGCTCCTTTGGCTGGGTGGTTGACGTAACCGAACGCGGCATGATGACAATCGGCTGCTGAGGACGTTGCTGTGGATGCGCGGCAAAATCGCCTGTCACTGTTACCCAACTATTGGGCTGGTAGCGCTCACGCCACCCAGGTGCATAGACTGGTACGCCAACCGCCTGCGCATCAACCGCACAACACGTCACGACAAATCGCGATACATAAAAAATCTGCGCATCCGCTGTATCTGGCGTAACGAACCCTGTCAAGTTGACTGTCTTGCCACGATAAAATGCGCTGTCATGCGTTTGCGCGAGTAACCCTGCCCATTCTTTGATCGTGAGGTGCGAATAATCTCGCTGAGCAAAGATAGATGCTTGCGATAGCTTTTCTGTAGATAGCCGAGTTACCGCCCCTTTGTTGATACCACGCTGCGTGGCAGTTGTTGTCGTTAGTGCTGTCGGTGGGACAAATAGCGCCATACCTGCGACCATACATACCATCACACACGCAGCAACGCGACGCCACCAAATGAAGTGTGTCTGCTGGTAGGCACGTGATTGCGTAATAACACTCGCACTCGCCATCACAAGAGCAACCACTGCCATACTAGTCGTAAAGACGATATACCGCTGATGAATATAGAGCGTCAAACGACCAGTCGCAGCTAGCCACAGCGTCGCCACGGCAATGACAAAAAGGAGTATTATACCTTGTTGCTGTGCAACTCGGGACAAGAATAGCCTAAAACGCATAATTCACCGCCAATCCCAATGCTATCGATGCCAGTCCAACGAGTGCACTCACTTGAAACAGCACACTCGGCCGATACGTCGTGCGCAGCAAGCTTAGCATCTTGATATCGATCATTGGACCAAAGGTCAAGAAACTTACAAGCGCCCCGGTCATAAAGGTCTGGCGAAATGCCAAGGCGAAGAACGCATCAACATTAGAGCAAATTGAAACGATAAACGCCAGTGCCACCATTGCAATCACCGACCATACTGGCTGACTTCCCAGCGACACCAATACCTCGCGCGACACCAGCACTTGCACAAGACCTGCTAACCCTGCGCCAGCGACCAAGGCTGGCAGCATCGCCTGCACCTCACGTCGAAATATTGCAAGGCTTGCTACTCGCTTACTCTGCTGCACATGATCTGCCTGGCACGAAGCAACAAACGTATTGGTCAATAACTCCTCCGTCGGACGATGCGCATAGACCCAGCCAACGAGATTAGCAATAGCGAAGCCACCAAACACTCGCGCCCAGAGAATGGTCATATCGCCAGCGAATGCTTGCTGCGTCGTGATGATTGTCACTGGGTTGAGGATTGGTGCAGCAAGCAAAAACACGAGAGACTCACTAGGCGTGAGCCCTTTTGCTAACAGGCCGCGAGCTAAGGGGACATTGCCACACTCACAGACTGGCAGCGCAATACCAAGGAGCGACAAACACGCTCGACGCAATAGTGGCTGCTGCGGCAGATAGGTAAGTAAGCGCTCGGCCGGCAGCCACACCTGCACTATAATTGCAATGCAGATCCCCAGCATGACGAATGGCAGTGCCTCGATCATCACGCTCAAACTCAGCGTTATCCAGTCTTGTAATCGATCAGGTAGCGACCACTGCCCTGTTTGTGCCGATATAAGGCGAAGTGCAACTAGCCCAACAAGTACCCCAGCCACTACCGCTCCGCGGTGCCACCGCTTCATTAACCAACGAGTCATTTTCATGCTTCTATTATACTGCGAAGGGTAAGGTTGGTAATACGGCTATACGGCTTTTTCTTGCTCTCGCTGCCAGCGGCGGCGAACATCGATAATAGACATCTGGGCCAATGCGTCAATAGGGATACCCTGCATATAGGCAATGACGCGCGCTGCGTACTCAGGGTATGAGTAGGCAGCGGCACGCTTTGGACTACGCCCCGCCTTAAGTCCATCAAGCACACCACGCATCCGCTTCCAAAATGAATAATAATCGAGCTTGGCTTTGACCTGCCAATGCTGAGCATCCTCTATGACAAAACCCTCGATCGGTACACCGTCATACAAGTAGTCAAGCCCCTGCACCTGCTCATACCACGTCGCAAACTCCTCCCACGTCTGGAGCGTCGCCGCAAGCCGCTTGGTTTCCATGCCAAACATAGCCGCAAATCGCTCACGCTCAACTTGGTCAACTGCGACAAATTTCGCCTGGCGATGCACTATATCGAGCAAAACAATCCGGTCTTGTGCATACTCAATAATGTGTGGATCCTCTGTCGGGAGTATCACCTCGCAGACCAAACAGACATTGTGCTCGGCAAGATACTGACGGATCGCATCGATATGCTTACCATAGCGCTGCAAAAATAAGCGACGAAACCATCCGGCAAAATCACTCTCCGTTGTTGTTTTCGACGCAAAAACGAGGTCACCTAGTGTCGCATCATAGCCTACCAAGCCAAGATAGCCATTCTCCTTCACCCAGGTACGCACCGGAAAAACAAGTTGATCTTTGAGCGCAGCAAATTCAGTTTCTCGTCGCTCACCAATATTAAAGAATTTATCATAGGCGCGAATCACAATCTCGTTTGTGAGTGTATTCATAAATAGTCCACGGGCTCGCACTGTTTGCGCCGTCCATTTTTTATCATAAAACACCTTTGGTTTAAAGTGGAATGAGCTAATATTGCCCGGCAGTGACCGCTCGCTAATCAGTTTATTGGTGCGTAGACTATGGATGAGCGGTGCATTTTCTGGGTGGAGGAGGCCTTCAGCCGATTGGTTGCTTATCTCAACGACCGACCAGCCCTTCTCGGCAAGCTGCGCAACCCGTAGTGTGCCACCAAACTCCACTTTGCCCTCGAGGTTAAAGCACCGCTGATTATACTGCGCTGGATAATTCTGAGCGTTGCGATGACCATGCACTTGATAGACATTATCAGAGGTGTGAGCAACAAAAGCATCGTCAATAGCACCAACTTGATCATAGCGCCCCACACCACGAATATACTGCTGGCTGGCTAGCAGCAGAGGATTCTCTGGTAGATTACTCACGCCCGCATGACTCACAAATACCCGCTTATCATGCCATGTGTAGTAGAGGCAATCTTGCATGGAGTTCATCAAGCGACTGACGGCACGCTTGTCTATATTGGCACGCTCTAGCTGTGCTCGAGTTCGACCATTAAACTCTCGTGCTCTTATCGGCTGGTGAGTAAGCCACTGCCAAATATAGCCATCGTGGTTGCCCTCAATAAACGTCACATTTGGCTTGTCGACAAAATTATCACACACATACTGCAACACTTCTGCATTCTCTGTGCCACGATCAAGTAGATCTCCTGTAAAGATATAATAATCGTGCTCGGTATAGGGATGCTGTTCAAAATATTCACGCAGTGGCGTATAGCATCCTTGGATATCACCAATATGATGAATATGCTCATACTGGCTCAAATTAATCGGTTTCTGGTACGATGCGATAAGCTCTTTTACTGCCGCTGGCTGTATGACTGTGTATTGTTTTGGTATAGCACATGTGGAGAGACGAGCGTGCATTTTCTCGAGAACTACATCATCGACTATCTTATGTGGTGCACGCTGACCGTTGCGCTCTAGACAGACCGCAAGCGGTACATCTGCAAAATCTATAACGTACAGCTTATAGCGATACTTTTGTGCAAGCTGTGCATACTGCTGAAAGTACGAGCTCGTTGTATGTGTTGCATCAACCACAATGAGCTCACCACGAGCCATACGCATATCAAGCAACTCGTGAAGCTGCTGCCACACCCGTCGATCATCCTGATATGGCATAACGATGCGTCCTGTATCATTCATCACTGGGCTGCTATACGCTAGGCGCAGAGTATCAGGAGATAGTGTATATGGGCCAAGTCCAGCAGATTGCAAAAAGGTGCTTTTACCAGATCCAGGAATTCCACGTGTAATAAAAAGATGTCGCATATTTTCTCCTTTCTGTAGCGTTGTTTCAAGATTTCGCTTAACTATATCTAACTCAAGTAATTTACTCTTGTTTTTATATTATATCATCATCTGTTAGAAAAGGCTCCTACCTCATTAGGGGTATGTAGCATTTTTATCTTATTTTATGAATGATATTTATTAATAGTTCATTGCGAAATACCCCATTGGGGTATTTCGCAATGAACATGAAGTGTACATACTCTATTTTATAATGTCTTTCGTATCAGACTCCGCTTATCCCATTTTGTTCTTACCTCGGTTCGCGCTACAATATAGCTATGTTCTATAAGGTGGAAGAGACAGATGCTCAGGTTTATTCAGGTGTTGAAAGTAATACAACACCTATAAAACTTTGCGGCTTTTTTTATACATGGCTCTGCCTTATTATTACTAGTCTACTAATCTGCTCACTTTGGTATGGCCAACAATCACAAAAATCATCACACATCACACATATACCACCATCAACAACGCACACTTACACACTATCATCCTCTCGTGGTGCTGTTCGCTCACGCATCATCAAGCATCAATCGGTATCACACCAAACAATCGTCACCTATCCACAAACAGGTATTGCCAACATAGACAAAACAGTTGCCACAATCATCGACAATACTATTCCATCTCAACAAACAGCTTCAGCTACTATAGCAGCTCGAAGCAACACCATTACCTATCGCATTATTCACCAAGATGACACGACGATTTCTCTCGCTGTGTTTATCCGTACTACTGTACCTCATGCTCTGCCAACCAACACGGTTCACTACTGGACATTCGATAAAATGAGCGGCCAGCCAATTACATCGTCTGCCCTCGTTGATACATCAATCGCAGGGATAAATGAGATTGTTATTGCTCTACGTAAACAGGTGCAGCAGCGCTACCCGCATGCAGAGCCAGTAAAAGTAGCGGGAGTCATTACTCCAGAATCTATCACGAACTTTTTAGTACACGACCGAAAAACAATTGGCTTTCTCTTTGATAAACGCTCGCTTGGTATTGGCGTAGATGGAACCATCAGCCTGAAATTGCCAATCAAGCAGCTCAGCCATTTTGTCCAAAACCCAACCACCAAGAAGCTTTTTGATATTCCACCGTCAGCATTATCATCAACAACCGACTGCGTGCGTTATCGCTGTATTGCACTCACCTTCGACGATGGGCCTGGGTTATACACGCAAACACTACTCGAGCATCTTGATCGCTATCATGCTAAGGCAACCTTCTTTGTGGTGGGGCGAAATGTTGCACCATATAGTATCGCGCTCCAGCAAGCAGTTCAACGCAAACACCAAGTAGGCAACCACACGTGGAATCATCCACTCCTTCCTAAGCGCGACGAAGCTGTCATCCGCCAAGAGATTGAGAGTACAAACAGTGCCGTTGCTGCAGCTACTGGCGTGACACCAACAATGGTCCGTCCACCATATGGTGGCATTAATGACAAGGTGCGTGCGCAGCTCCAGCAGCTTACTATGCCAGCCATTATGTGGTCAATTGATACACGTGATTGGGCCGACCACGATGCAGCAATTGTCTGCAGCCGTGCCGTTGCCAATGCCGCACCTGGTGCGATTATTCTCATGCACGACATCCACAAAACCAGTGTCGATGCCGTGCCGTGCATCCTCGATGCATTACAAAAGCAAGGGTATAGATTTGTCACGGTCAAGAACCTATTTGGCCATCCGCTCAGCGCTGGCGAGTCATATTCTCAATATAAGCAGTAATGTCTTTATAAACCGCTCATGCTACCATTCCGCTGTGTAATCCTCTACACTAATGCTATGCAACAACCATTTCTTCCTACTAACACCTCTCTCTCTTCAAGTCCACTCGATCTGGAGCAGCGGCTTGACGTCCTGCAGCTTCCTGAGGCGAAGCTGCTGATCGGCGAACATATCAAAGCCTCGCCAGAGTCACAAGGAGCAGACGAAGCAGCCAATCAGCGCGCAGAATATCAACGAACTGTCTGCTCACTCAACGTTATGGACTACCTATATTATGGCGGCGATGAAAATTATCACAAACTGACCGCTGCCCAGAACGACACCAATCGCCTCACGCGCGAAGAATTTGAAGAATTTCATCAGTGGGTTGCAAGCAGCTTGCCTGGTGAGCATAGTGCTAATGTGATGCGCTATATTATGCTTATTCATGATTTAGGCAAGAACCAAACGCTTGCGAGTGCTGTGATGGGAGAGGATGCCGCTGATTCGGTCGATCATGACGAAGTGTTGCGCCGTTTGCTCAGGTCAGATTACGCTGCAAAGCGCACAGAGTTATTACCGACATTCAGCCAATTGGGCGAAGCAGATCAAACGATCATACGTGATGTCATCAACACAGAACTCAATCTTGGCCAGTTTATCCAAGCCGAAGCACCAGCGGCAGCGCTGGCAGGCTTTGCGGACAGTGCTGAACCGGTGCGCTCGCTCTATATCATGCATACGCTGTTTGATATTGCTGGCGCACTGGGTCATGTTAATGCCGAGAGCTCTCTACTCCTCACTTCTCCTCTGTACAACCAAATGGCAGCAGCCTGCGACGTCTTAATCGACAGCACCCTCTCAACCGACGACGCACGCTACGCTCACTACCTTGCTCGGCGAGCACAGCGCTTTGGCCTCGATAACGATGCTATTGAGCAGCTCATCGACAACCAAGCACATACTCACACTGTGCGCCTTGCGTGTATGCTACGCTACGATTTGCCAGAAGAGTATCAGCAACTGACCAATGCGCTAGATACGCTGCCTGGCCCTGTGCAAGCTATCCTCACTCAAGAGCTTAGCAATGATGGTATTCATCAGCGCGCAACGCTGCCTTACTACGGCCCAGCCTTGCTAAAGGGACTTGAAACACATCATAGCCTCGGCACGGCGCTCACTTACTTTGCTCATGTCTTGCAAGAGGCGCACATTGCCGACAAAGCAGCGCGCAAAGCCGGCGAGACAGGTATCGTCACGGCAGACCTCAGCACCATCGCCCAAGCTGCCAACCAAGGCACACTTGATCCACGCCAAGCTGAGCTGCGCTTCCACCACAGCGGTGAGATGCTTGTGCCAACATATCAGGACACGCCCGAGCTTGCTATTGATTCACTCCCAGCGTTTGACTCTGAGCAGCTACATGGCAAGCGGATCATCTACCTTGGGATGGGTGGTGGCTCAGACGGTATCCAGGCTGCTATGCTAAGCAAGCTTCATCAGCAGCACTATGCCGTGCAGCCTACAGCCATTGTGTCGGTGCGCAACTTCGCCGCCGATAACAACAAGCAGCTTGCTCATACTGGCCGGCAGATTGGTGACGCACTCGCAGAGATTACGAAGGAAACAACTAAAGTTGGTGACTGGCGCTTCCTTGAGGATATTATTGCCAAGGATGAAACAATCGCACCAGTTTATCTACTTAATTCAATCAAGCCGGAGCAGATTGCTCACGACCTCCAGCTCCTTATCCGCGAGACGGGAGCTGATGCGATTTGTGGCATCGACACTGGTGGTGATGTACTCTACCGTGCCAATACTGCCATCGACCCCACAACCTCATCACCAGATCAAGATTATGCTGTACTCACTGCTCTACATATGATCAACGCCGCGGCAGAGGCAGACGGCACACCACTCAATGTCTTTACTGCTATCGTTGCACCTGGTGTTGATACCCCGCCATATGCCAATGAGATACTTACTCGCAGCAGCGCCCAGCGCTACCCCCTTCACCCAGACGATACCACCACGATTACTCAAACCTACGCTGCATGGCGCATGGACGGCTCTGCGAGCGAAGAAGGGCTTTATGGTAAAACACCACTGGCGTGGATTGCTGCACTGACAGGCAAGTACGGCTTGCAGCCACTCGCTCTCCCACGAGCTAATGCAACTTCAACTCATAACCCATGGCGTATCTTTATGAATATCCACCCTTCGACCGCTCGCGTGGTAATGATGCAGGCTGAGCGGTTATACCAAGCTGTAAATCATTGATTAAATTAATCAGTAATGGAAGGAGTTCTCTTCATATGAAATTAACATTCATGACATATAATATCTACAATGGTGCCGAGACAACGATCGATGACGTTATTGCAGTTATCAACGAAGTAAAGCCGGATATCTTGACGCTTAACGAAGCAAATGGCTTCGAGGACAATACAAGGAAGCGCCTTGCATACGTCGCAGAACAAACCGCTATGCCCTATACTCACCTTGCACTCTGCGGTGATGGGTCGTGGTATCATACAGCGTTGCTATCCAGGTATCCTATCCTGGATGCGACATTGCTCTACCCATGTAGCCGATCGCTCTTAGTAAGCCGCGTTCAAATAAACAACCACATTTTCTCTATTGGTAGCCTTCATCTTTCACCACGATGCGAAGCTGACCGACTACAAGAGGTGCACCGGCTTATTAACCATATTGGTGAGAATAGTACTCATACTGTCGTTATGGGTGACTGTAATTCACTCTCATTTTATGATACATATCCGCCTGATATGGTAGATTCTTTTGATGCAAACCTGACGCGCAAATTTACTCGTGATGGCACAATTGTTCATGATGTCACTCGTTTTATGGCACAGGCGGGCCTTGTCGATACAGCAGCTGCTTTACAACAACACGCAACCCCGACGGCTCCAACATCACTGCCGCCACACCCCGATCACCCAACCAGCCGGCTTGACTATATCTTTGTCTCGAAGGATCTGCAGCCTGCATTAACCTCATACAATGTTGTCAAAACACCACTATCAGACCGAGCGTCGGACCACTACCCAGTCGTCGTTGAGCTTACACTATAGTGTAAGCTCGCTTGTCTACTAGGGTTAGTCTCTCGGTATTTGAATTTTGCGACTCAAGGGCGATATACGCTTTAATAAAATAAGACCGATTTTCATCGGTCTTTATCATACATCGTGGCTCCGGAGACTGGGCTCGAACCAGCGACCTAATCGTTAACAGCGACCCGCTCTACCACTGAGCTACTCCGGATTACTCTGTAAGTATACCGGTTGAAGGGGTGGTTCGTCAAGAGTCACGCCGCAAAATAGGCATTTTATGCTATGGCTGGCTACGGAATTGTTCGATCCGCTTAGTTAGCTCAGCGATATTGTTCCAACTACTGCCATCTGTCATGATGGCGAGCACATATTTGCCGTTCGAGCCATAGACGATCGCTGCGTCGTGCAGGAGACCATTCAAGAACCCAACCTTATTTGCCACCGTGCCATTCGTGCCAGCAGGAATGCCCTTGCGATATACATTAGCCTTAAGCGCAGAGAGAAATCGGTCGCGGTTGGCACTACTAAAGTTCTGCCCTGCATCAAGCATTGCCATAAAGCGTGCGAGATCATTTGCTGTGGTGTATGGCCCGCCAGACTTGGCGAAGGTCGTGTCTTTGAAGCCAATATCATTGACATCCTTCGTCACAACGTCATAACCAATAACCTTAAGGTAGTTCTCTGCACATGGGTTATCGCTCTGGCTAATCATCTTATTGAAGCAAACCTGGTTATCCTCCCAGCGCCAGCCTGCTGCTTCCTCTCGCCGAAGCACGCTATAACCAACAAATAGTTTATATGTACTGGCAGTGACAAATTGCTTATTGCCATTGTAGCTCGCATTGCGCTTCTTGCCATCAATTTCTAAGAATGAGACACCATACGTCCCTGGGTGATCCTCGGCATAGTGTTTGAGAAGAGCGTTGAGCCCGTCTTCGGTCGAGCTATAATTGCGGTCATATTCTACCTTGGCTGGCACCGTCTTCGTTACTGCGGTTGGCTGTGGGAGGGTTTGATTAATAAACTCCGAGAGCTGCTGTGCAGTTGCGTCAATATCGAGCGTGCGCCCTGGTTTACCATCTGTACGTAACGTTTCAGTGAGATCGTATGTAGCAACTTTCGTGGTACCTGGGTCAATATTTACCTTTGGCGTGACATGCTTTGTGAGATAGCCGGAGGCCTGTGACGCACTAATGCTTGCTACTAATGTCTTGTCCTTTGGCTGAGCAACAACCCACTGAATAACTTCATTCGCTGGCAATGTCACTGTCTCCTCATTCACCTTAAGGGCGACACCTTTGCCAATAACCTTTATGATTTTTTGCTCGAGCGCCTTCGCTGCATCGGTTGTAATAGCCGGGGCGATGCCGCGCATTGGGATCTCAACGGTCGTGCCCTGTACAAGACGTGGGCTAATTGCACCAATGCTATGCGATACCGCATCACGCTGACACTCACCACCGCGCCGCGCTTGATTAACCACCAGCTTGCCATGTTCAACTTTGAGGCTCGCATCGACTGGTGCACGCTTACAGACTGGCATGATCGTCTGAGTAATATATTGCTCAGTACGCGTCGTAGTCGTTAATTTTGGCGAGCTTGGCACATCTGGCTGCCACCAGAACGACGACAACGGCATAATTCGCCACAGCAAGGGATACTGCGCCTGCGTAAGCCGGTCGGTGTTGTCTACTGTAATAGCAAGCTGCTCAATCGTCGGCGAGGCAATGGTTGCGCCATCACCCACCAGCTTCACGGAGTGTCCTTGGTACGCCTGGTTAAGCGTTTCTGTGGCTTCTGATATTGTCTGCCAGCCAAGCGACACACCGTCGATCCGCGCATTTGGCAGCAATCGATCACTCGGATACACCAGCTGGAATAGCACATTGAGCCCAAGAATAATACCAATGGTGATATATGTTTTGCGCCGTGTCCAGCGAATACGCAGCACTGGCACACGCCAATCGGCAAAACGGAGTTTTTCGGCAATAGTTGCCTTGCGGCGTCGGGGGTACGGACGCTGCGTGCGCGGAGGAGTGTACATCATGTAAATATTATATCATCTATGATGATTGGTCGCTTTGCAAAATTTCTAGTGCGCGCTGCAAAACCGCAATATCATCAGCGGCATTATCCTGCTGCTCTAATGCGCTTATTTTTGCACGAATCACCTGCTCGACTGGTGCTACCACTACATCCGCAGCATTCTGAGTGGGCGGTACCACTTGCAGGCTACGCGCCGAGTTATCCTTTTTGACCAAAAATCCACGAACAATCAGGCCATTGACATGTGCTGCTACCGTACTGACCGACTTATAGTCGAAGGCACGCATAATCTCGCGGTAGCTTGGACCATAGCCATTACTCTTGATAAATGTGTCTATAAACGTCAATAATTCACGTTGTTTTCGCGTTGGGCTTGTCATAATCCATCCTCCGTTATCGCTAGTGCTGCCAGCCCCCACCAGAGCATCGACACAGTGTCGTCAACAAAAACTGGTAAGAACAATCCTATCACAGTTAAGCCGATTCCGCCAGCAAAACTACCGAAAGCCAGCCAATACGACCGGCGATGCCATAATTTTACCAGTACACCAGTGGTTAATGCAACTAATAATAGTAATCCAATCCAGCCAATTTCGTGAGCAACGAACAAATAGTGGTTTTCAATGATTAAGCTCTGCCCATTGCCAAGAAGCGATGCCGAGCCAGTACTTCCTACGCCAGTGCCAAGCGGTTGCTGCAAGGCGCGCGCTAGGCCAGCTTGCAACGAAGTGATTCGGTCGCTGTCGGATGTTTGGGTCGGGCCATGCGTTGGGTCGTTATGCAAGATAACGTTATCAATAAAGTGTGGATCCCTAGCGTAGCCAATACTACCAACAATCACCCCACAGCCAAGTATTGCACCAGCACCCCACAGTACGATACGCCGAGATGCCTGCGACCGCCATGCCCTGACAATCGCAACAATGCCAACGCCAACCGCCACCGCGAGCAGCGCACTTCGCGAATAGCTCTGCCACACGGCAAGTGCCGCTAGCAGTGCCATACCACCAAGCACCCAACGCCGCATATGCGAGATACGCCGCCATTGCAATGCGCTATACGCCACGATAAGCGTCAGGACAGTACTTGCATACGCCCCAAGTGGGTTTGGCCCACGCAGCGTGCTATTAATGCGGACATAGGCACTGTTGGAGTCGACTGTTTGGTAGGGTTCGATCGTTGTCGGCCCGTAGCCAAGCGGCACTAGCACATCACGCGGCAGGACAAGCTGCGCTGCTGCAAAACCAATCACGATGACTGCACCCGCACCAAGCATACGCAGCAACCAGCGCCGATACTGCGGATAATTACTCACAAACACATAGACCGTCACACCAAGCGCCACAAAACGCAGATCAATCAACAAACCTGATAGCAATGCCAAACCAGACGTCGGCACAAGCAGCGCCACCACGCCGTGCCACAGCGCAAAGGCGAGCGCAAGCTGAATAATGCGATCACTCAGCCAACGCTGCCACTGTCGACGTAGCGTCACGTCGATAACAACAAGAAGCAAAACAATGAGAAGTAAAACTTCCTTCCACGCCTTGACAAAGAGCGCATAATCTGGCCAATGAGTACCCACCCATACGGTCAGCGGCGCATGGATAGCCAGTCCGAAAAATATCGTACACAAAAACCAAGCCGGTATCTTTTCTCGCAATAACCGCTTCATCTCTTTCTAGTGTAGCAAACTTTCGGTAAAAAGTGTTATAGTAACAGTTGTTATGCCGTCAAAAAATACGAAATTTTATAGTCTCATTCTCATCGGCCTCGATTTTGTGGTGCTGATGGCGGTGTTTTTCATCGCATACTATGTCCGCACGCAAATCGATCACCGTGATTTGCTCCATACTGTCTATGCCAGCGACTACTTGCTTGGCTTTGTTGTCATTGCGCCAGTGTGGATTATTCTCTATGCCTCGCTTGGGCTCTATAGTGCGAGCGTCTATAGCCGGCGACTCGTCGAATGGGGGCGACTGCTGCTTGGAACATTCATGGGTATTCTGCTCGTAATTGGCTGGGAGTACGGCACACGAATGTATATCTTTCCAGCCCGCTTGGTAGCAATGTATGTCTTTCTTGGTTCGTTTTTGGCAATTGGTACGGTGCGCGAGTTGTTTCGCCTGACACGAAGTTGGCTCTTCCAGTACAACCATGGTGTGAACCGTGTGATGGTAATCGGGACATCGCTGGCAACGCGGGACATCGCTGAGTCAATCTCGACCACCTACAAGTCAGGTTTTCGTGTTGTGGCAATGGCTGGCCCCAAGCGCTTTGTGCCACCTGGGCTCGATGTTGTTCATTTTGCATCACTCGACCCTGCCCTTGCGCAGATCAAGGAGCTCAAGATCGACACCATCATCCAAACCAACCTCTACGAAAACGAAGAAAAGAACCAAAAAGTGCTTGGTGCTGCCCAAGTTAATCACATCCAATACAACTTCATCCCTGGCGAGCCAGAATTTTATACTGGCAAAAACACCATCGATGTTTTTCTTGGCTACCCAATGATTACCGTTAGCCAAACACCACTCATTGGCTGGGGAGAAATCGCGAAGCGGATTTTCGACACAATTATTTCTGGCATATTGCTCATTGCCCTTGCCCCGCTTTTTGTACTCCTTATCATTATGCAAAAGATCTTTAACCCTGGGCCAGCATTTTATATCTCAAAGCGCCTCAGTCGCTACTCCGAGCCAATCCAGCTCATCAAGTTCCGTAGTATGGGTGCACAATATGGCAAGCAAGACGCGGCTGATGAATTCCGTGCAATGGGTCGCGACGACCTGGCTGAAGAGTATGAAAAAAACCGCAAGGTCGAACACGACCCACGCATCACTCGCTTTGGCAATTTTTTGCGGGCAACATCACTTGACGAATTACCCCAGATTTTCAACGTCTTTCGTGGTGATTTGAGCTTGGTTGGGCCGCGGCCAATTCTACCCCAAGAAGTGAAGTTTAGTTCAGCCCGCACGGCACTCTTGCACAGCGTGAAGTCAGGGGTGACGGGCTTATGGCAGGTATCTGGGCGCTCAAACCTGAGCTTCGATGAGCGGATCGAGCTTGAGCTATTTTATGCCCAAAACTGGAGCTTCTGGCTAGATATCAAGATTCTATTCAAGACGATTGGTGTAGTGCTACGCAAGACAGGTGCAAAATAGCACATGGCACTATGTCATTGTGAAGCCGTATAAGAAAGTAACCTCGATAGGTATCCTCTCGTTAAGTCGCAAACTGTACTACTGTATCATCTGGTCACGCACTACTTTGCGTAGCTTGGTTAGAAATAGCGTCTTGTCAAAACGCTGTGCGGTGCGGCGTAAGACCGTCGGATCAAAGGTTCGTTTCTCGGCCTGCTCAATTGCTTTAGCAACACTGATGCTCGTCTGCCGGTCAAATAGCACACCCACTTCGGGTGACGTCACGATATCTGTCGTGCCACCACGCGCTAGGCCAATCACGGGCGCGCCAGCCGCTAGCGCTTCAACACTGACAATTCCAAAATCTTCCTCTGCTGGATAGATAAAACCACGCGCTGTCGTAATAGCCTTCTCATACTCGGCATCGCTCGCATCGCCGAAGCGATCGGTGCGGAACTCAACTGTTGGACCAGCCAGGTCAACGAGCCTACTGTGCGCGGGACCATTACCAAAGACAATCAGCTTCTTGTCAAGTTTTGTTGCTGCTGTGACTGCCAAGTCGTACCGCTTGTATGGCAACTGCCGGCCAATCGTCACATAATGATCACCCCGCTTGGCAGCAGGCGTAAACCGGCTTATATCTACCGGTGGATGAATAACTATACTATTTCGATTGTAATATTTTTTAATGCGCTGTTGCGTCTCGGTAGAGTTTGCCAAGAAAACATCAACTTGCCGAGCGGCTTGGAGGTCTAGCTTGCGCTGGTGTGGCACCATGAGCGGCATAAGTGTGCGGATGAGCGGATTAAGATTACCATAGCCAGGGTCGCGCCGATACTCGTTGTAGTGGCTCCAGTAGTATCGTGGTGGTGTGTGACAATAGTTGATAATAACCTGATCGGGCCGCGTCTTCCTCACTTGATGACCATGCATGTACGAGCTAGTGAGGATGATATCAAACTCACGCAAATCAAGCCGCCGCATCGCTTTAACAGCCAGCGTCGGAAACAGCTTATAATACGTGCGCACCTTGCGCGGGATTTTTTGCAAAAACGACGGTCGAACATCAAGCTCAGCAAAAGCTGGCATTTTGTCCTCATTGTACATTGCGGTATAGATCGGCGCATCCGGAAAGGCTTCGTGCATGGCCAACACGACATTCTCAGCACCACCCATTGTTGTCAAGAAGTCGCAGACAATGGCAATTTTGGGTTGTTTACTCATAGTATCAGTGTAGCGCAAAGGAGAGATTTTACCTATACCTTACTCCACCGTCACACTCTTGGCAAGATTGCGCGGTTGGTCGACATCGTGCCCCCGCTCCACTGCCATATAGTAGGCAAAAAGCTGTGATATCACATTGAACAAAATTGGCGTGAGGTGCTGCAGCTTGGTCGCGACGCGCACCACCGTCTCGGCAGGGACGCGTTTATCCGTATCGGTAATGACAATCGCATGGGCACCACGCGCATTCATCTCGATCAAATTACTCTGCGATTTTTCGTACAACCAGTTGTCTTGCAAATAACACACTTCGAAGAAATGATCGTCGATTAGGGCAATTGGCCCATGCTTGAGCTCACCTGCTGCATAGGCTTCAGCATGAATGTAGCTTACTTCCTTGAGCTTGAGTGCGCCCTCAAGTGCAGCTGGGTAGAGTGTGTCGCGACCAATATAGAGCGCATGATTATAGTGAGCATAATTACGTGCGATATCTTTGACGCTATCAGCTTGCTTAGCCAGCGTCTTTTCGATCTCGGCTGGTAGCATCTCAAGCTCGTTGATAAACTCACCTATCAGTTGTGGGTTCGTTCCCTTGGCTGCTGCGAGCATAAGGCCAAAGATCGTCATTGCTGCCACTTGCGAAGTAAAGGCCTTGGTGCTGGCCACACTGATCTCTGCCCCCACGTGTACATATACTCCACCGTCAACTTCGCGGGCAATCGTGCTCCCCACTGCATTGACGACGCCAAGGCACGTCACACCACGCCGTTTGAGTTCCGTCAGGCAGGCCAATGTATCGGCCGTCTCACCACTCTGACTCACAATGAGCGCAACGGTATGCTCGGGGATGTTATATGCTCGGTAGCGCAGCTCACTAGCAATCTCCACACTCACTGTTACATCATCAGTCAGTTGCTCAATAAAATAACTAGCCTGCATCCCCGCAAAATACGCCGTGCCACAGCCCACAATCATCACATGCTTGATCTGTCGCAATGCAGCATCACTTAAGCCTATACCGCCTAGCCGGGCATAGCGCTGCGCGGCAATCACTCGCCCAGCCAGCGTTGCCGCAAGGCTGGTCGGCTGCTCAAATATTTCTTTGAGGAGAAAGTGGTCGTACCCTTGTTTTTGAATAGCTTGCAAGTCCATCTCTAGCGTCTCTACTTGCACGTCAACCACTTGCGAATCCGTCGTTTGGAGCTCGAGGCCAGTGCGAGTGCAGCGCCCTACTTCGCCATCATGCAGATAGACCACTTGGTTGGTATACCCCACCAAGGCCGATGCATCACTGGCAATGTACGTTTCGCCATCGCCGAGCCCAACAATGAGTGGGCTACCCTTGCGTGCCACAATAATCTCATCAGGGTCATTCGCTTGAACAACTGCTAAACCATACGTGCCTACCACCATTTTGAGCGCACCTCGCACTGCCGCCAAGAGGTCTGGTGCTTGCTTGTGCAGGTAGTCAATGAGCGCCGTCAATACTTCAGTGTCAGTATCACTCTTAAATTCATACTCGTGCGCTGCAAGCATCGTCTTGAGCGCCTGATAGTTCTCGATAATGCCATTATGTACAACGTAGATCTGCCCTACCTGATGCGGATGAGCGTTGCGTTTGCTGGGTGCCCCGTGGGTTGCCCAGCGAGTGTGACCAATGCCAACCGTATCAGTCGTCTTGTGGCGAGCTGTGAGCTCATTCAGCGCAGCCACCTTGCCTTTCGTTCGGAGTAACGTTGGCGCAGCATCCTTGTCGAGTGTAACAATACCAGCACTATCATATCCGCGATATTCAAGCCGCTTGAGCTCCGTCAGCAACACACCCTGCGCTGGCCGCGTTCCGATATATCCAACTATTCCACACATAGGTTTTTCCTTTCCTCTTGTATTATAGCGCTTTGGTCTTTGCCTTCTAGTGTACTCTTATTTTTGAACAATTTTGCAAAAATGTAAAAATTACAATGATTTTTCTCTGTTAAATTGTGTTGGTGTTTTTACATCAATAGTACTTTACCTATAAAAGATAGAGAAAAACGACAGAAAAAACAAGAACGAATGCAGCGCTCATTCTCAGCAATAGTTAAGCCGATATGCTCATACTTATAGACAACGAATAATACGATATGTTCGACATTTTTTCGACGAAGGGGTATACTAGGTGATATGAGTAGAGAAACGATTTTAGTCACTGGTGGCGCTGGGTATATTGGCAGCCACACCATTATTGAGCTTATTGCGGCAGAATTTGATGTCGTCGTTATTGACAATCTTGCCAATGCGAGCCATGAAAGCCTGCAACGCGTCGAAACAATTACCGGCACAACTATCCCCTTTGTCGAAGCTGATGTGCGTGACCGATCGGCACTCGATGCGATTTTTACCAAGCATGATATCAGTGCTGTGATTCACTTTGCTGGACTCAAGGCAGTTGGTGAGTCGGTCGAGAAGCCGCTGGAATACTATGACTGCAATCTTAGCTCAACCCTCACCCTCTTAGCGGCAATGCGCCAACATGGGGTGCATCGACTTGTTTTCTCAAGCTCTGCGACGGTCTATGGCACACCAGAGTCACTACCTCTCACCGAATCATCGCGCACTGGCACGGACATTACCAATCCGTACGGCTGGACGAAATATATGATCGAACAGATCATTCGTGACTATTGCACGGCTCACCCCGACTTCCAGGCAACTATCTTGCGCTACTTTAATCCAATTGGTGCCCATGCGTCAGGTATGATTGGCGAAGATCCAAATGGCATCCCTAATAATCTCCTACCCTATGTTGCACAAGTTACAGTTGGAAAATTGCAAAACGTTGGTGTATTTGGTAATGACTACGACACGCCTGACGGTACTGGTGTGCGCGACTACATTCACGTTGTTGACCTCGCTAAAGGGCATGTGGCTGCTCTATCACACATGCAGCCTGGTGAACATACCTATAACCTTGGTACTGGCCATGGCACTTCTGTCCTGGAAATCATTAGAGCCTTTAGCAAAGCGTGCAAACATGACATTCCATACGAGATAAAACCACGTCGGGCTGGTGATATTGCAGCTTGCTATGCCGACTGCAGCAAGGCACAGCAAGAGCTTGGTTGGCAAGCAGAATTGTCCATCGAACAAGCCTGTGAAGACTCCTGGCGATGGCAGTCTCACAACCCAAACGGCTATAAGAATTAAAATTTAGATAATACCACATGAGGGTATTATGCAATAAACAAAATGTTTATTATATTCAAACTGAGTATATTATTTGTTCATACAATAATTTTATTATTCAAAAACGTAGACTTCTTGCTATGTACTTTTGCATCTCTGAGTAATACATGTATACAAACTATTGTTGCCTACTAAAGATTAATCTATAGAAATAATAAACAGCCCATGGATATTAGGCTGTTTTTTTACTGCAAAAATAGCAAGGTTCGGTTTAGACGCCTACTATTCTTGGCCAGTCGCTTGGTTGATACGGGTTGAGGAATCTGGTTTGCCTTCGCCGGCGTCGAAGCGCATTTCTATGTTGTACTTTTTACACACTTCTGCTTCGGGAATAGCCTTCTCCGTGTCACGATCACCGCCGTTGGCAAAAATAAGTTGGTCGCCAGGATATTGGCCAGCAACCATCTCGAGTGATTTGATTTGTGTGGGATCTTCGTCGATCGATAGAATCACTTGGTCGACATCTTTGAGGGCGCGCATGAGACGCAGGCGATTGCTTTCGTTGAGGATAATTTTGCCTTTTTTCAGCAATTGTTGCTTGTCGTTGTTGACAATAACAATAAGTTTGTCGCCCATTGCGGCAGCTGCTTCGATCATATCGATATGCCCACCATGGAGCGGGTTAAAATAACCACTGACAATTACTACTCGCATTTATTACTATCTCCTTGTCGTTTACCATTAGAAAGCTTCTGTTGCTATATTATACCATTACTCTTGTATATCTCGACACCATCCCCTATTTCACGCTATAATACAGCTATGACAAAACTGCTTATCACCGGTGGTGCGGGGTTCATTGGCTCGAACTTCGTGCATTATACCGTTCATCACAAGCCGGAATATGAAATCACTGTCGTCGATAAGATGACATATGCTGCGAACCCGCACAACCTTGATGGAGTGCGCGAGCAGATCAACTTCGTGCAGGGCGATATTTGCGATGCCGAACTGATGGATCGCTTGATTGCCGAGACGGATATCGTT
The DNA here is from genome assembly GCA_938036825.1 of uncultured Candidatus Saccharibacteria bacterium. Taxonomy (GTDB): domain Bacteria; phylum Patescibacteriota; class Saccharimonadia; order Saccharimonadales; family Saccharimonadaceae; genus Saccharimonas. Next base: position 75,368 of record CALHWD010000006.1, on the reverse strand, counting down.
GTCCACTTTGCGGCGGAGAGTCATAACGATAACTCACTGCGCGATCCAAAGCCTTTCCTCGACACCAACGTGTATGGCACATACACTATCTTGCAAGCAGTGCGTAACCACAACAAGCGCCTCCATCACATTAGCACCGATGAAGTGTTTGGCGATCTAGAATTGGACGATCCAAACCGCTTTACCGAGGAGACACCATACAATCCATCGAGCCCCTATTCAAGCACCAAGGCATCGAGCGATATGCTGGTGCGCGCCTGGATCCGCAGCTTTGGCGTGAAGGCGACGATTAGCAACTGCTCCAACAACTACGGCCCTCGCCAGCACATCGAGAAATTTATCCCACGGCAAATCACTAACATCCTAAGTGACATCAAACCAAAGCTCTATGGCACAGGCGAGCAGGTACGCGACTGGATTCACGTTGATGACCACAACTCAGCAGTGCACTTGATTCTCGAGAAAGGCACGCTAGGCGACACCTATATCATTGGTGCAGACAACGACCACGTCAATAACAAAGCGGTGATTGAGATGATCTGCGACTTAATGGGTAAAGGTAAGGACTGGTACGAGCATGTCAATGATCGCCCCGGCCACGACATGCGCTACGCGATGGACTCGAGCAAGCTGCGCCGCGAGCTTGGCTGGCAGCCACAATACACCGACCAAGATGGCATGGCTAACGGCCTACGCCAAACCATTGAGTGGTACACTACCAACCGCGACTGGTGGCAAGCCCAAAAAGCTGCTGTAGAAGCAACCTACGCGAAGCAAGGACAATAACCAATGCCTGACACCCCCAGTAAAACTCGCGTGAGTAGCAAGATCGCCTACCAAAACCCCTGGATCACCGTCCACGAAGACCAAACACGAGACCACGCAGGCAACCTGGGGGTATATGGTTATATGGAGTCGCGAAACTCGTGTATGGTCGTCGCTGTCGACGAGCATGAGCGAATCTACCTGGTGCGCGGCTTCCGTTATCCATCGCAGAGCTTTGGCTGGGAATTGCCTGGTGGCGGTGGTGACGGCGAGGATCTGCTCACCGCCTCCAAGCGTGAGCTAGAGGAAGAGACTGGTATTGTTGCCCAGTCGTGGGAGAAGCTCGGTGAAGCATATGTATGCAACGGCCTAATGACAGAGAAAATGGCGGTGTGCTTGGCACGAGACCTGTCTTTTGGCGGCAACAAAGAACAATCAGATGAAGTATTTAGCGATATGCGGTTCTTCACTCATGAGGAGATTAACCAGCTTATTACCCAAGGCGATATTAACGACTGCCAGACACTAGCTGGCCTCCATTATTATCATATATGGCGAAAGGAGAACGCATGAATTTCGACCCATCAAGCTATAACGACCTTACCGTGACTGAATCGCCAATTCCAGGGCTATTCGTCATTAAACTGCCTGTCCATGGTGACAACCGTGGGTGGTTCAAAGAAAATTACCAGAAGGAGAAGATGGAAGCGCTGGGGCTACCTGCCTTTACCATTGTACAAAACAATATCAGCTTTAATGACAAAGCTGGTGCAACACGTGGGCTACACGCTGAGCCCTGGAACAAGTTCATTAGTACCGCGAATGGCCGCGTGTTCGGTGCATGGTGTGATGTGCGCCAAGGCCCAACCTTCGGCCACACATTCTCTGTAGAAATTAATCCTGGCACAGCGGTGTTTGTACCCAAGGGCGTGGCAAATGGTTACCAGACACTGGACGATAATGTGGCATATACCTACCTGGTTGACGCCCACTGGTCACCAGATGCGCAGTATACCTTTGTTAACCTCTTTGACCCAGCGCTAGATATTGCGTGGCCACTTGGCAAAGATCAGGCGATCATCTCTGACAAAGATGCTGCGCACCCCCTCCTGCGCGACGTACAGCCAATGGAATTATAAGACGAAAGGAAGATTGTATGACAGATCACACCTCTACCCTCATCATTGGTGCCAACGGGCAATTGGCCAAGGCAATGCAGCGGCAATACCCTAGCGCTCGAGCGGTTGGGCATAATGAGCTCGACCTCTGCAACGCAGCAGCTATTGCAACCTTCGACTGGTCTGACATTAAGACAATCATCAACACTGCCGCTTATACCAATGTTGACGGCGCAGAAACAGCCGAAGGCCGCACGGCAGCCTGGCGCATCAATGCCCAGGCGGTGGGGCAACTTGCTCACATCTGCTCCGAGCGAGGTATTACTTTGATTCATGTGTCGAGCGATTATGTTTTTGATGGTGAGACAGCACCGCATACCGAAGATGAGCTATTTAGCCCCTTAAGTGTCTATGGTGCATCCAAAGCAGCAGGCGACATTGCCGCGAGCACCACGCCACGGCACTATATTGTCCGCACTAGCTGGGTGATCGGTGATGGTAAAAACTTCGTGACAACGATGCTCGGCCTGGCTGCAAAAAATATCGCACCAACAGTGGTAGCAGACCAAATTGGCTGTTTGAGCTTCACGCCAGAAATTGCACGGGCGATTGACCATTTGGTAGAGAACAAAGCGCCATACGGCACTTACAATGTGACGAATAGCGGCCCACTGGCAAGCTGGGCAGACATCACGCGGCAGATCTTTGCCTTGGCAGGGCGTGATGACTTACCAGTAACAGATACAACCACCGCCGAGTATTTTGCTAATAAGCCTCGCGTCGCACCACGGCCGCTCAATAGTGACCTCAGCCTTGATAAACTTCATGCGACTGGCTTTATCAGCCAAGACTGGCACGAGGCACTACGTGAATATGTCGCTCAAAATATTCACTAGCGAGCGTCATCATCTAGCAAAACTCTATAAAATAATATACCCTTTAAAATATAGAGTCCCTACCATATGACGAGAGATTCTATATCTAAGCTTAATATACTACTGCGTGCTATGCTTCTTTATCTTTATTGCTAAAATGAAAGTAGAGTATATTAGACCAGCGTATATTATTGATCTGATCGAGGATTTGTGTGTCACCCAAGGAAATCTGCTGATTAACAAAGTAACTGTAGACCTGGGCGACTCCAGAGTCATCTTCATCATTTCTGATTCCTTCGCATAAATCACGGTTTTCTGCTATCATACCTGCTTCGCCGTCCACCAGTAATGAATAGAGTTCGCCCGCCTCAAGCAAAAAATACTGCTGAGCGTTTTTCTCATTGCGCAAAAAAGCGAGTGTCTCAGCAACCATCTGATCGTCAATGTGTTCCTTTATATTAGCAAAGAACATTTCGAGTCGATCTACACCACGTTTATAATCAGCAATGAGAGCAAGTGGTAGCGTCTTGCCTTTCTCTTCAAGACTATTAAATAATATCGAATCAACAATCTCTGTTTTAGCGCTCAGCAGAATTTCGTATACAATTGGCATACCCCAGTTATATTCAGATATATCAACTATTCGGGCTTTGTCAATATCATCATCTGTGTATGGTTTTCGGTCAATTGAATACAAGTATGCACGATTTGCCATATGGGTTCCTTTTGATATTTAGCTTTTATTGTGTACACAATAATATACTAATAGTGATGTATCAACAAGTCTCTTTGCTAGTCCCGCTGTGGGTAGAATCTCTACAATGTCATATTCGCATCATGTTTTGGGATATGGTACTATTAACTATATCTGTTATGATAAGTGTATAGTTTCAAAAAAGGAGTTTTACGTATGAAAGGTATTATTTTGGCAGGTGGTTCGGGCTCGCGCCTGTGGCCGATTACTAAAGCAATTAGCAAACAGCTGATGCCCATCTATGATAAGCCGATGATCTATTACCCTCTCACCACGCTGATGCAAGCAGGGATTCGCGACATTCTCATCATCACGACCCCAGCTGATCAAGCAGGCTTCCAGCGCTTGCTTGGTGATGGTGCGCAGTGGGGTATCAATCTGCAATATGCCATTCAGCCCAGCCCCGATGGCTTGGCGCAGGCGTTTATCATTGGTGAGGAATTTATTGGTAACGACAAGGTGGCGCTCGTCTTAGGTGACAACATCTTCTACGGCGCAGCGCTCGATGACTCGCTGCGCGCCTGTACTGACCCAGACGGCGGCGTGGTCTTTGCTTACAAGGTATCTGACCCAGAGCGGTATGGCGTTGTAGCCTTTGACGATAACAATCATGCGGTGTCAATTGAAGAAAAGCCCGCCCAACCTAAGTCGAATTTCGCAGTGGTAGGACTCTATTTCTACGACAATGATGTGGTAGAAATTGCGAAGAATGTCCAGCCAAGCGACCGTGGCGAGTTAGAAATTACCTCTGTGAACGCTGAGTATCTGCGTCGCGGCAAACTGAAGGTCCAGACACTAGACAACGGCGATGTATGGCTTGATACTGGGACGATTAGCAGCCTGACCGATGCTGAGGACTTTGTGCGCGTTGTACAGAATCGCACTGGCCAAGTTGTTGGCAGCCCCGAAAAGACTGCGCACATCAACGGTTGGATCACCGACAAGCAGCTTGCCGAACTTGCTGCACCGTTAAAAAAATCAGGCTACGGAAATTACCTCTCGGCGTAGTATAATAATACCAATATGAAAACGAATACCAAGACAGTGTGCGTGATCGTCCCAGCCTACAACGAAGCGACGGTCATCAAGGACGTGATCAAACAATCCAAGCGAGTCTTTGCCAAAGCCAAGGCAGCTGGCTATACAATTGATGTCGTGCTAGTCAATGATGGATCGAAGGACGACACACTTACCCAAGCTAAAAAAGGCGGTGCCATTACGATCGATCATATCCTTAACTCTGGTGCGGGCGGCGCAACCTTAACTGGTCTATCGTATGCTCGACAGCATGGATATGACATTGCCGCCACGATGGATGCCGATGGCCAGCACGCGCCAGAGGATGTGTTGGCAGGTATCGCGCAGATCGATGAGCGCCACGCTGATTTACTTATCGGTAGTCGTCTCATTGACAGCACCGGCATGTCCAAGACAAAAGTGCTCGGCAATAAAGGCTTGAGTTTGATCACTAAGCTCTTGTTTGGCATTAATGTGACAGATTCACAGTCTGGCCTACGTATCTATTCGCGCCGCGCCATTGATGACCTCGATTGGAAGTCAACTGGTTACGAATTTTGCTCGGAAATGATTTGGCGTGCCAAGCAAGCGGGGATGACAATTGGTGAATATCCAATCAAGGCAATATACACTGACTACTCCCGTGCTAAAGGTCAAAACAACTGGAATGCCATCAATATCGTCAAACGCTTATTCAAACAACGCTTAACGGAGCTCTTCGAATGAGATATTTTGCTCTTGTCTTGCTCAATGTGCCAATTATTCTCCTGGCGCTCGTCAACATCATCACCCAATACAAACTAAATAAAATCACCGTCACTCGCTTACGCCACCAAGTGGTGATGTGGTTGGTGGTGATGGCAGTGCTGCTGAGCTGCTTCCCGCTGTATAATATTTCGATTGGCCACCCACCGTTTGATTCGTCGGAGTTGAGCTTGTTTGATATTGTCCAGACGACAGCGATCGTGTTACTCTTCTACATCGTCAACACGCAGCGCCAGCGGATCGACCAAAACGAACGTCGCGTGCGCGACCTCCATCAAGAATTGTCAATTAAACTCTCGACTCATGACAAAAAATAAATCACTCGATATCGTCATCCCCTACTGGGGTGAATTTGCCTTACTCAAAGAAGCGGTTGACTCTGTCTTGGCTCAGACGAGCGACGACTGGCACCTGACCATTCTTGATGACCACTACCCATCGACCGAAGCACGCGATTATTACACAAAACTCGCCGACCCACGCATCACCTATATCCGACACAAGAAAAACCTCGGCATTACCAATAACTTCAACTTTGCCGTCCAACATGTAACGGCACCGCACTGTATGATTGTGGGGTGTGATGATCGGCTCTTGCCGGAGTGCGTAGCGGTAGCACTACAGACAATTGGTGAGGCAGATTTTTATCAGCCAGGAGTGCAAGTGATTAATGATAAGGGGCAGCTATATCTCCCATTGGTTGATCGTGTTAAGCGATTTTTGCAACCTCATAAATCAGGGCTTTACTCGGGCGAAAAACTTGCAACGTCTCTGAGTCATGGCGACTGGCTCTACTTCCCATCGATCGTCTGGAAGACAGCGACGCTCAAGCGATATTCCTTTGATGCAACATATACCATCTTAGAGGATCTTGTTTTGGTGTTTGACTTCATTCTTGATGGCGCAGTGCTTGCTTTTGACACGAAGGAGACCTTCCAATACCGGCGCTTTGCCCAGTCGCTCTCAAGCAAAGAAAAGTCAAAGGATGGCGTGCGCTTTGCAGAAGAAAATACAGTATATAATAGCTATGCTCAGCGCTTCGCATCGGTTGGCTGGCATAAAGCTGCTCGGGCAGCGCGGCTCCATATTACATCGCGCATTCATCAGTTGTTGTCGTAGCTAATGTAATTTGAATATCCTCTCACCTCTATAAAAATAGAGGTTATTTTGTGAGTAAATTAGTGTCCCTTTGCTCTTGTACTGCTGTATGGTAGAGCTTGAGAATACATTCATTAGCAGCAATTCGCTTATTATTTTCTCTATTAGCTCATTCCAGCCTCATCATAGATAAGATAATGGACGCGAAAATCGGTTTTCACTTTTATAAAACACTTTTACATACGAGCGTTTTAGATAACGCGCCGTCTTGAGTAATATGCATGATAGTAAGAGCATAAAAAATTGACACTATTCTACATCAAGAAACATTACCCTTTGCAGCGCACGACAAAACCGACTCGATTTCCTCGAGCCGGTTTGTTTTATTATATACGCTACCTCACGTTCGCTTCAGTAGTTTCGGTTTTCTCTTTATCGACCTCGGCAAACTTGCGCTCCACTGCCATGATGTATAGCTGCATAAAGATTGGGCGAGGTAAGATATCATACAGATACCACACCAGTGTTTTCTTAGCATGTGGGAGCTCGGTATTTTTCCACGGAGTGAGTGCAAAATACTTTTGCCACAGCAGCCGGTTCGGGTGCTTGTTGCCAACTTCCCATGGTTTGCCCTGAATACCATAGAGCGAGTGAATAATCTTGGGGCTGTAGTAGTTAGTCATAATCTCGTCGTAACTATAGAAATACGGCTGCTTAAGATTATTAATGCGCAGCAGATCTTGCGGCCGATAAGCATAAAACGCACTAGAGAAATTATAGGCGATATCGAGCGTCTTAATCTGCCCTCGGAACATAACATTACAGAGGTCTTGATCGGCAATGACATAGTCGCTTTTCTTCGACAGGTGCTCAACGACTTGACTTGATACATCATCTTTGAGCCATTTTTTGTGATTGATGAGCATGATACCACAGTTGTAGTAGCCATCGGTAGGTTGGAGACCAATCGTTGCTTTGTGTTGATTAGTGAGCGTATCGTAGGCCAGTGCCATGATATTTTTCTCAAAATCAAGCTCCAGTAAACCATCGAGCGAGCTGGTAATGATCGTATGCGGATTAAGGTAGAGTACGCGATCGGTCTTGATATCAAGATCGGCTAGCGCCAGCATCTTGAGCCACGTCACATACACGCCATGCCACGGTTTAACACCTAGCTTCTGTAATTTCTTGTGGTACGCGTTGGGATTGATAAATGTTAAATAGGCGTTGGGGTATTTTTCAACCAACTTTTTGAGGCGATCTTTGCTTTGCTTACTTAGCTTATACCCACAATAAAAAATATGAATCTCGTCGAGCGTCTTGTTGTTCTCGAGCAGTGATGCGATCGAAATCGCACTGACAACTGCATAGTTATCGTCACTTTGATACAAGACGTTTAAGATTTTCTTTTTGACTCTGGGCATGGCCTGCCTCTCTCCTTTATTCCACCGCTGCTATGTTTTTTACGTAGTTTTCCAGTAATGGCTGATAGCTCTCACTGATGAATCCTGTGTTGTGCAGCTTCGACAAATTCATATCGCTATACATTGGTCGAGGCGCAAACGGAATCTTATCCTTACTATACTCTTGTGTTGACACTTTTACAACCCTATCGCGATCGTGCCCCGCATATTCGAAGATGTCCTCAGCAAGCTCTGCCCATGATTTGATCGGCCCAGAGTTAGACACATGATACAAACCATACTCGGCCTTAGTATCCAGCAAGTGCTTGGTAGCGCGTGCAATCTCCGACGCAAAGGTTGGCCGGCCATATTGATCATCCACAACTTTGGGGTTAATGCGCATATCAGCTAAGCGCTTCATCGTCCGTGGGAAGTTGTGCCCATCACCAATCACCCAGGAGACACGTAGCACATAATGACGCGGCGCAAGACTGACCAATAGATCCCCTGCCGCCTTGACGTCGCCATAGACCGACAGTGGGGAGAGCGACTCATCCTCGCCGTGGTTTTTATTCGTCCCATCAAAGACATAGTCGGATGAATAGTGCACCAATGTAATATCATGCTCCAGCGCTACCTTGACAAGATTACGCGGGCCAACGGCATTAACCTGCCACGCTTTGGTGCGGCCCTCAAGCGTTTCAGATCCATCGGCATTGACGAACGCTGCTGCGTTGATAATAACATCCACACCCGACCAATCATACCCAAGCACCTGCTCTTCATCCGCAATGTCGAGCTGCTGGTGGCCCAGCGCCGTGGCCTTTGGATATATCTCCTGGAGCGCCCGCCCCACTTGGCCATTACAACCCAATATAACAATCCCCTTGCTCATATACCCTCCTTTGTTTCCGCTATTATAGCACAGTTAGCGTAAGCTTTTTGAAATATATGAAATCGTATGGTCGATGTGAAACAAAAATACACTGAATCAATTGTAATGACCGATTTTATCCCAGCACAAGAAGTCGGTATCTCATAGACTCAACCCTTTTGGTACCCCTGTCGGAGGGATTGGGGGAGGTAGAAATTATCTACTCACACTACGCAGCCATGGAGCGCAGTTGCCGGCGATAGACTGCCGCGAGCAGCACCGCCTGAATAATGCCTGCCGCCATAAAGCACAGCACACTGCCCAGCATTGCATAGTGCTGCACCACGCTATACGACACCACTGTAAGTACGATATTACTCAGCAAAAGTATATAAAACTGCCCCTTGAATTCGCGCAGCACAGTGAGGATATTGATATAAATCGACACCAGCGCATTAGCCACCGCTCCCACGACCATGATGAGTAGCTCGGTGCGGTAATCAGTAATACGCGCATTGAAAATGAGGGTAAGAAGTGGCGCCCCAACCAGCCATGTCGCAATCAGTGTTAGTGCACTAATCCCCAAGACGATGAGAATAATCTTGCTCACCAGAGCATGAAATTCGAGGCGCTTCTGCTGGTGATAGAGCTCCGACAGCTGCACGATATTGGGCTGGATAATGAAGGTAATAAACAGCGAGAGCAAGGTAATGGGCATGGCCATAATACCAAAATAAGCGATCTCGTGCGTATGGAATTTGTCAAGAAAATAGCGCGGGATATTAAGCGAAAACATCGTCAAGAATGTGGTAAGAAACACTGGTGCGCAGCGCCGCATGATCATACCAACATGACGCAGCTTAGACACGAGATGATCGATATGGGGCTGGATAGATTCGTACCGTTGCACCTGTTGCCAATCGTACAACACAAGTATGAGAGCATTAACCACCACAATTGCCACCACCCCCCACAGTACACTATGCATAAGCATATCGACGAGCAAAAATGCCACAAAACCCCCTACCGCCTTGATCGTAAGCGAATAGCCAACGACGTAGAGCCTGTGGTGAATCTGCAGCACGCCATAGAGTGCGTCGGCCACTGCCTCCAGCGCCTTGAAGAGCACGAGCGCAATGATGATACTCGACTTAACAGCATCATAGTGATTGGCCACACAAAACAGCACCGCACCCACCATCATCACAATCGACGTCACGAGTTTGACGGCAAGGTAACTGCTGCTACTAAACTCTTTGCGCACATCCGACACCTGATAAGTACGCCCACCCCACAAGCCAATCGCCCAAAACACCACCGAGAGCGACAGCGCAAAGGAAAAAACCCCCGAGTCGGCAATGCCATTAAGCCGCGTAATAAGCAGCAGGAGCGCTGGCGAGATGGCGCTTTGCAAAAAGGAGCCAATAGAGTTCCAGATATAATTTTTAGATTGCATAATCTTACTTAGTATACCACTGGTTGATTATTTCTCGCGATTTAGACCATAATTTGCTCTGTTGTGATTTGTGCTCTATAATCAGGCGTGTTATGAAGAAATATTGGGCATCATTCGAATCATTTATTGCACGGCCAGAGCGAGTCTTTCTTTCGCTGTGTTTGTTGTTTGGCTTATTGTCGGCGTTTTTTGTGCCGCAGCTATCAGTGAGTGATGAGAATATGCACTATTTGCGGGCGTATGCGCTGGCTGACGGGCGTCTCGAGTCCAAGCGCTGCACCTACCCAGTGGATGTTAATGGCCGGGCATCATCAGTGTATCATGGCAATATCAGCGCTGATTATTCGCGCCCTATCAACCGCTCAGAACTCAAGACAAGCAAATGTAACAGTGCCGTGGGTTACGCACCTATTATGCATGCGCCGCAAACGCTTGGTATTTTTATTGCTAATCTCTTCAACGGGTCGACGGGTTTGACGATTCTCTTTGGGCGGATTGCCAACTTACTATTCTATGCGCTGAGTGTATTTTTCATTATCAAGTGGGTGCGGATTGGCAAGTGGGTCTTTGCAGTGGTGGGGCTGCTACCACTAATGGTTCATCTCGCTGCCTCGCTCTCGAGCGACGTCATGACGAATGTGGCGATATTCCTCATTACCGCCATGACACTCAATCTCTACACCCAAGAAACGCCGATCCGCCGCAAGCAAGTCGCTGGCCTCTTAGCTATAGCGGCGCTGCTGGCACTGACCAAGGCGGTTAATGGCTTACTGCTCTTTCCGCTACTCTTTTTGCCAAGGCGGCTCTTTATCCCAAACACCGAGCTGTCGAAATTGCCATCACTACTCAAGAAGCTCCCCTTCAGCCTACACAAGTGGGCGCTGATCGCGGGCGCTGGCATTGTGTCGCTGGCGGCACTACTCATCTGGCAAAAGATCTATGATGGTGCGCTCCTTTCATCTGGCGCAGCTGATAATCCATTGCATCACAACCCGCTTGGCTTTATCCGCATCCTCTTTAATACTTACATTAATCCAAACATCGGCTACACCGACATCGTGGTACGTGGGAGTGTGGGCGACTTTTCAAGCTTCAAATATCACCTGCCGCTCTTTGTTTTGATTCCACTCTTTCTACTGGTCTTTCTTGCACTCATCAAGCGCGATAAGACTGAGGAGCAAGCACTCGCCCCAGCTGCTGGTCGATTAGCCGTGGCCAACCTCACCACTGTTGCTGTCTTCATTGCGGCAGTTTCGTACGCCATGTACACCGCCTGGGCGCTGCTACCAATTCGTTTTGGTGCCGGTGCATACTACGCCGATGGAGTGCAGGGGCGTTACTTTACGGCGCTACTCGTACTACTCATCCCCTGTGGGGTGTGGCTACGCAAGTATATTTGGTTCCATACTGCCTCGGCTAAGGTGTTTCACGCCCTTATATTCTTTGGCTGCGGGGCAATTTTGCTGTACTATACCTTTGGCACCTATTGGGCTTACCACGCGCCAATACCAGTGCCGCCGGTAGCATAAGAAAGAGAAAGCTCTTCTTTCTATCTCTCAAAACCCTCTATTTCTTTTGGTTTCATCTGCCTCAGTATCAAAACTTTCTTTTTGGAGTCAACCCCTCCGCTCCATTACTTCATCCAACGGGTATATACAAACCTATCACTATCATAGCCAATTTTCAGCGCTGGGAGATTGCCATTTGTGGAGAAGAGTGGCGCTCTTTGTGACATCTTGAGAGTGATAAAAACAGAGAGATACGAGAATTGGTAAGGCTCTGAAACACAGGTTACCTTGAATTATATTAATTGACTGCTACACCTATTTTACTTTTAATCAAGAGATTTTTATACCACTGAGAACATAGTCTCCATACACCACAGAAAAAATAAGATTATATAAGGATTCTTTGAAATTCTATTTTTCACCTTCCCCTTTCATTACGCTTATGCTATAGTGACATAGAACACTAATAGCACAAGCATTATGAAATTATTACGTACTCTATCCAAAAAACGTCTCACACTCATCATTAGTATTGGCATTGCGCTCGTCGCCGCTGGTGGTTATGGTGCCTATATCGCAACGCGCCCTGCCCCACTACCACCCCTGTCAGATGAGCCAACACCAGCCCAAAAACAAACGCAGCACAAGACCGATGCCGCCACGAAAGAATCATTTCTAGACAGCAACACAAAACATGACACGAATACTACCAAAGACACCTCTCAGCAGCGCATCACCCAGGCTCAGCCCGCGCCAGTCCCAACCTCAGCGAAGCATATTGAGCTCTCTGCTGAGCAGTCAGGCGAAACAGTCGTTGTGACTACTAAGCTGAGAGAACAAGGCTTTTCCTCTGGTCAGTGCGTGCTGACGATCACTAGTAGCGAGCAGCGCTCCGAGCAGCACGCTGCCATCATCTACCAACCAGAATACTCCACCTGCGCAGGATTCTCGCTGCCAGCTCGGTCGCTCCCCAAAGGTATGTGGCATATTTCTCTCGCTGTCACGCCACTTGGTGGCAAGACACTCACGAAGACACTTGATAAGGAGATTCGCTAGATGATGGCTCAATCATACTCCACCGCTCGTCTCTTCTCGACATATTGGCGATATATCTTTGCTGGTGTGTTGTGTGTGAGTTTATTTGCTGCGACTGTCCTCTCCCGCCCAGCCCAAGCAGTAACGGCAGCCGATTGGCGAGCAGGCAATATCGTTGATGATTTGCTCTTTACCAATAGCGACGATATGTCAGTGGCAGATATTCAGGCGTTTCTCAATAGCCTCAACCCACAATGCGACACCTATGGCCGGCAGCCTGCTGCCGAACATGGCAGGCGCGATATCAGCCGAGCACAGTATGCCGCCGCTCGCGGTTGGCATGGGCCTCCATATGTCTGCCTCAAGGACTATTATGAAGTGCCTAAATACACACCGGGCAATTACATCCCTGCCAATAACTTCAGTGGAACGATCCCCGCTGGAGCAGTCAGTGCCGCGCAGATTATCTATGATGCTGCCAAGCAGAACAATCTCAACCCTAAAGTCCTGCTGGTGAAAATCGCCACCGAGTCGGCTGGCCCGCTCACCTCTGACACTTGGCCCCTCCAAAACCAATACACCTATGCCATGGGTTCGCACTGCCCCGATAGTGGCCCGGGTGGCAGTGCCAATTGCGATCGCAACTATGCTGGCTTCTCGATGCAAGTTGCCTCAGGAGCACAGCTCATCCGCTGGTATCTGGATAGTATGCAGCAACCGTGGTGGTCGTACAAAAAGCCGTTTGCGACCAATCGTATCCTGTGGAATGTGGTGCAGCGAGGCTGCGGCGCTGGCGATGTGTATATCGAGAGCAAGGCCACAGCGGCGCTCTACACCTACACACCCTACCAGCCCAACCAAGCAGCCCTGGCTAATATGTATGGCCTGGGCGATCATTGCAGCGCCTATGGCAACCGCAACTTTTGGCGCGTGTGGAACGACTGGTTTGGCTCGACCCAGCATAGCCGGCCACTTATCAGCTTCCGATCGCACAGCAGCTACATCGGCTGGACAGGGGTAATTCATAACCGTGGCATTACAGGCGTCACTGGTCAAAGCAAGGCAATGCAAGCTCTCACGATCGATGGCGAGGTAACTTATACTTCATACAGCAACGAACGCGGTTGGCAGCCCTCTGTGCAGGGCAGTATGCAATCGGGTACAACAGGGCTTGGCCGACCAATCACCGCCGTCAAGATCCAGCCAACTGGTACTCTCGCCCAGGCGTACGACATCTACTATCGCGCCCACGTGAGCTACATTGGCTGGATGGGCTGGGCCAAGAATGGTGAAGTGGCTGGTGTAACTGGTGGAGCTAACAATGCTATCGAAGCGGTCGAAATAAAGCTTGTGCGTAAAGGAACGCCTGCACCTGAGTCATCTGGAGTAGCGTATAAAAATATCGCGGCGCATGGCGACCCATCACCCCTTAGACTCTCACTCAGCTCACATGTCGGTATGGTTGGCTGGCAGCCAGAAGTGCGCGATGAGATGATGAGCGGTACCACTGGCCAAAGCCGCCGCATCGAAGCAATCAAAGCATCGCTCCACAACACAACGGGTATGCCAGGCAACATCCAATATTCATCACATGTTAGCTACGTCGGCTGGCAAGATTGGAAGCAAGCGGGCGACGTATCCGGCACCACAGGGCAGTTCCGCTCCATCGAGGCAGTCCGCTTCTTGCTCACCGGCAAACTCGCTACTACATACGACATCTGGTACCGAGGTTACTCGCAATACGTCGGCTGGATGGGTTGGGCTAAGAATGGCCAACCAGCTGGTTCGACCGGTGCCTACCGACAGCTCGAAGCACTCGAGGTGCGCCTTGTGCCGAAGCATACACTCAGCTTGCCTGGCGGTGCCTTTTATAACCCAACCAATACTGCTGTGCCCGATCTCTATCAACTGAGCTACGCTGCCCACGTAGGCTACATCGGCTGGATGCCCGATGTGTCACACCCCATTATGGCTGGCACCGCTGGAAAATCACGCTATCTCGAGGCAATCCGTCTTGGCAAAGCCGTATCGCTGCGCGATGGTTCACCCATTACCATCCAGTGCGAAGTAAAAACTGCTGGCCAGTGGCTCCCATCAGTCACTCTCTCATCATCGCAGCCTTGTGGCACGACTGGTCAGAGCAAAGCGCTCGAAGCCCTCAAGCTTAGCCTTAGCCCCATCGACGCCACTCGCTACGATATTTATTACAACACTCACCTCTCCTGGGTAGGTTGGCAGGGCTGGAAAAAGAATGGCGAAGTAGCTGGCGACCGGCCCAGCTCACAGGTCGAAGCAGTGATGATGAAACTGGTGGAGAAGAGTAACTAGTAACTACTAGATGTACAAAACAATCCTCCCACATCTGTGAGAGGATGTTTGTATATATCACAGCAAGGCAACAGCTTTACTCGTAAATCGCCGCTACTTTCTCTTCAATATTCTTCCACTGATAGTCGTTGGCAGTTTGGCGGCCACCGGCGATGAGCTTGTCACGCAGCGCTTTGTCCGCTACCAGACGCTCTACGGCTGCTACACCAGCCGCTATATCACCCTGCTGGTAGAGGAGGCAGTTCTCGCCGTCTTTAAGGTATTCGACATTGCCGCCATTGGGCACCACTACTGCAAGACCACCAGTTGCCATCATCTCAAGTGGTGGATAGGAGAAGCTTTCGAGGATGCTTGTCTTGATGAGGATGTCGCAGCTGGCGTATACTTCGCCGACCTTCTCAGGCGCAATGCGATTGTAGAATGTATCGACGCGGTACCAGTCCTTGGGTTCTTTGCGGTACGATAGGTATGAAATCTCATACTTCGCAGGGTCGAGCTGGTTGATAATACGGAAGGCTTCGTCGGTGTTTTTATACTCGCTCTTACTATCGCCCTCAACGAGGATTTTTATCTTACGACCACTGTCAAAATCGCGCTCGCGGTATGGATAATACTCGATATCGATGCCGTTCGAGACATACTTCGCATCCTTGCCAAACATATCTTTGAGCCACTTCTGGCACCAGAGCGACATTGTTACATAGCGCACACCCGACTGGTCACAGTACGATGCGTTCGCCGCGAAGCGTGGCCCACCCGTGCCGGGGATATAAAAATCAGTCTCGAAGTTCTGGACGAAGTAGAGCCGATTGCGTACATTGGGGTGCTTTTTGATAATCTCTACCGTTGACCACAGCGTCGCCACTTGCGTGTCAAAGAAGGCCTCTATCTTCGTCTTGTGCGCTGTAATAACATTAAAACCTGGCAATTCAGAGCGGTATTGGTAGGTCTTTTTGGCCTGCTTAAGGGCGTGCTTGCTCACTGAATCGATCAGCGTTACATCCCAGCCCGCCTTGCGGAGAATATCGGCATGCTTGACGGCAACGATCACTCCACCCGAGATATCCGTCGAAGGCAAGACAAAGCCAATATTGCGCGCCAAGCGCTTCCGTATAAACGATGCAAGCGTGTAGCCAGTGTAGACCGTCGAATAATCATTGGCGGCAATCTTGTGTGCATTTTCACCCAGCTGAGTGCGCAATGTTTTGTCGGTAATGAGGCGATCGAGCGCTGTATACCAATCGTTATCCGTGCCAACCAAGAGGCCCGTCTCGCCGTCCTTCACTTGCTCGGCAAAGGCCCCCACCTGACTCGCCACCGTCGGCACCTTGACGAGACCAGCCTCGAGCCATTTGTTCTCAGACTTCGCACGGTTAAAGATTGTATCAACTAGTGGTGCAAGAATAATATCGCAGTCCACCATCACCTTAGGCAGCTCGCGCCAATCGACAAAGCCCGAGGTCATCACCCGCTCTTTATATGGTTCAAGCGCGGCCGGTACATCGAGAATACCAGCAATCTTGAGGTGGAGCTGCGGATACGCATCAAACAGCCGAATCAAATCTGGAATCACCAGCTCAAAGTCCTCATTGTGCGTAATACTCCCACTAAAGTACCCGATGATCAGCTTATTCTCATCCTTCTCGATGATACCTTCCTTAAGGTCTTCCAGCGCCATATTAGACGTCTTGATCATCTCATCAGAGGCAGCATTGCGGTTAATCAGTACATCACCGGTGGTGTACTTCTGTAGCTCATCGCGCAGTTGCGTTGTAGTCGTCACAACGTGATCACAAAGCTTAAGTGTCTCACGCATGCGATTCACCCCATCGTCGTAGAGCTGCTTATCAGCCTGGTTCATCTGCTGGACGTACTTGATACCGTCGGTGTACGTTTGATCGATGACAAGATCATCGATATCAAAAAAGCAGGTCTTGTTGAAGAACTTTGCTTGCTTGATAAATTCCCGCACCGTCTCTGTCACTGGGCAACGAAAGAAGACGAAGCCACGATAATACTTGAGGTCATCCAGCGAGAGTCGATCATAAAACACACTCTCCACTGTTAGCCCCTGCGACATCAACTGCTCCATCTGGTGTGCCACGCGGTAGCGCTCGGGGTGCGGCAAGGTGCAGCCGTTAATAAAAAGAATATCTTTGTAATACTTCTGTTTACGCTCGGGGAATTTACGATAGTAGGCATACTTCGTAGCGCGCTTGCCAAAGCCAATCATTCCATCGTCTTTGATAATCTTCATGCTTTTCTTGGCGGCTTTGTGTACTTTACCGATCATACGTCCTCCTCTGGCGTTACGTGCGGGTTATATAGTGTGTTGTATCCTTTACCACAGAGTGCAGCAGTTATCTGAGCACTGGTAAGCGGTGTATCTGGCGCAAGAGCAGCAAGTTTGGTGCGCGCCACTACCACTGTTGGTGCGTCAATAATACCAAGATTATAGCGGGCTGTCAAGTAGATATGTTTGGTAAATGAGCGCCGGTTGAGCTGCTGAAGCAGACCTACCACCGATGGTTGCAAAATCGACGACAAATTTGCAATCACCTGCTGCTCATCAGTAATATGTGGTACCACTGCACCGATCATTGGGCGAGCAGCATCGGTAGCGAGGTGCTGCAGCGTGGCAGCAGGCAGCGCATTATGCTGCGTCAGACATACCATCTCAGCAGTGGTTGTCTCAAGCAGCTGACCAACAGTAGTCGACTCATCAAACGACGCGGTGTCAGTACTATATGTTTGGCCTAAGCTATAGCTCATCTGCCACTGAGCACCATACTGCGGGTCACGCTCCACCTGGGTCTGCACCTGGCGAGCGGCGCTGTCTGCCTCGAGGGCGCGACGCTGCGCATCGATGACGTAGGGCTTAGCATCAAGGTCTTTCGCTGTAGAAGCCTGGTGAACACGCCAATAGTAGAGGATCTGCGGCACATGAGCAATCTGCTCGGGCTGCAAAGCCCGCGTCAGGCGCAAGAACAGCTCCCAATCCTGCGTGCCATTATACGACCCATCTTCACCGCCAACCTCTGTGAGTAACTGGCGTGACATAACGGCAAAGTGTGTGATGTAATTCACCGCACGCAAAAAATCTGCGTTCCAATCGGGCTTGAAAAATGGCTGATATGGCCGGCCATGTTCATCCATCTTCGTCTCATCGGTGTAGACAAACTGCGCACCAGTACGGTCGATCGTGGCCGCAACCCGCAGAAGCGCGTCGGGGTGGAGGATGTCATCATGGTCAAGCAGCGCAATGTACTCGCCCGTAGCCTGCGCGATGCCGTAGTTGGTTGCACCGGCAATGTGGCGGTTCTTATCCAAAAAGAATGGCTTGAGCTGCGGTACATCTTCGGCTAGGTCACGAATCGCCTGGTGAGTAGTCTCATTGGTTGAGGCGTCGTCAACAAGGATGAGCTCCCAGTGCGGGTACGACTGCGCCACCACCGACTGTACCATCTCTCGCAGGAATGGAATCGACGTATTATACGTCGGTACGATGATGGAGATACGCGGCTGCTGAGCAAGCAAACTAAGCGCTGGTGGCTGCTCGGTGTGCTGACGCTGCCATACATCGTAGATGCGACGCTGGCGATTATCGAGATGAGCCCGATACGGCACCAGGAGACAACGTACCGCGCGGTGGAGATGGCGATTGGCTTTGATAAGGTGCGTCAAACGATGTAATATATACGACATTTCTCCCTATTTCCAGGTATGCTTGAGCTTGGTAACACCACCCCACCGGCCATGATCATAATCACGTTGCACCGAGAAGTGCGGCCCCTCCTCAGTAAAGGCGATCGTCTTCGTGTCGTCCGCCCCCATCAAGCCAGCCTTGATGAAATAACTCCCCTCGTTGAGGTTGAGCTGCACAGTGTAGGTCGCGCGATTCTTGCCAGCAATCTTCATTTTTTCTTGGTAGGTGTTGGGGCCATAAACATACTCGCCATTCTCGCGGAAGATTGCGACGCCAACGTGCTTGACCCCTGTTTGCTGCCACTCTAACTCCACCGTCATAGTTTCGTTATACTCATACACCGTCTGTTCGTTACCATCACTGCCGCGCAGGGTGATGTCGAAATCGTCTGATATTTGCTCGTCTAGCCCTTCCGACTCGTTGTAGCTCTTGATGTTGCTCCGACTATAGGCGGCGGCGATGCGGTATGGCTTGCCGATCATCTTCACCTTCCCATCCTCGATGAATACCGCCTTGTTGCAAAAGCGCTCCACCGCAGACATATCGTGCGTAACGAGAATAACAGTGCGCTTTTCGCGCTTAAGCTTATCGAAGTAGGCGTAGCATTTCTTTTGGAAGGCTTCATCTCCTACCGCCAAGACTTCGTCTAGCAGCAAGATATCGGCATGGGCACGGATGGCAATAGAGAAAGCCAGGCGCACCTGCATCCCACTGGAATAATTCTTGAGCCGCTCCTCCATAAAGTCGCCCAGCTCAGCAAAGTCGACGATTTTATCATACATTGCCTCCATCTCGTCGTGGCTAAAGCCGAGCAGTGCACCATTGAGAAAGACATTCTCGCGGCCAGTGAGCTCTGGGTTAAAGCCAACACCCAGCTCGATAAACGGCACCAGCGAGCCACCCACCTCGACGCTCCCGCTATTGGGGGTGTAGATGCCGGCAATCGTCTTGAGTAGCGTACTTTTACCTGAGCCATTGCGCCCAACAATACCAAAGAAATCACCCTCGTTAATGGTAAAGTCGATATCCTTAAGTGGGGTAAAAACCCGATACCCTTTGCGCCCCTTGAGGAGGTTAATGAGCTTTTGCTTGATGCCCGAGCTTGCCTCCAGTGGAATCTTGAAGGACTTGGTGAGGTTATTGATAACAACGATTGGTTGCGCCATCTAGATACTCTCCGCAAAATACTGTTGGTTGCGCCGGAAATAAAACACCGCCAACAGAATGATAATGATAATCGAAATAAATGGAATGAGCACCCACGGGAAAGAAACAAGATCGTAGAGCTGGATGGTCTGGGGTGTTACGAGCACTTGGCGGACGTCTTGGATAATCTGGGCGGCTGGGTTGAGCATAAGATATGGCGCAGCAGCTGGCATACGCTCCATCACCATCTGCAGGGGATAAATAACCGGTGTAGCGTAGAAGGCCGCCTGCATGAAGATCTCCCATAGGTAGCCAATATCGCGGTATTTCACATTGATCGTCGCAAGGAAAAATGCCACCGCTAGGGAGAGTACATAGAGTTCGAGGATGAGTGGAATAACCAACAATCCCTCAAGCGACCATTGTACGCCATTAACCAAACAAAAACCTAAAATCACCACCATATTGATGGCAAGGTTAATAAAGGCCGAAATCGTACCTGAGATAACGATAATGTACTTGGGAAAGTTGATCTTGCGGATGAGGTCGCCGCGCGAGACGATCGACTGCAGCCCCTGCACCGTCGCCTCGCTAAAAAAGTTCCATAGCACAATTCCCACTAAAAGATACACCGGATAGTGCTCGACTTGCTTACCAAGACCGAGGAATTTATCGAACACGATATACAAAATAATAAACAAAAATATTGGTTTGAGGATTGACCACAAATAGCCCAGCACTGATCCCTGGTAGCGTAGCTTGAAGTCCGTTACGACCAACTCGCGTAGCAAGATGCGGTTTTTTCGTTGCAAAAGATTTGTTACTTTCATAGTTTCTCTGGCCATTATATAATATGACCGTGGTAAAAAACAATCTTGCAATCATAGTTCTTAACTGGAACGGCGCCGATGATGCCTTAGAATGCATCGATTCGTTGGCGCAGCAGACGCTAGTGCCGACCATTATTGTAGTCGATAACGACTCGCATGATGACTCGGTGGCACGCTTCCGCTCATATCAAGCTAAACACCCTGCGCTCAGTCTCGTCATCATTGAGAATCAGCGCAACCTCGGCTTCGCCGGTGGTATTAACACAGGCCTACGCTACGCAAAGAAGCAGCAATTTCGCTTTGTTGGCGTGCTTAACCCCGACGCAGTTGCTAACACACACTGGTGCCAAGCCTTGGTGGACGAGCTACGAGCTCATCCGCACTGTGGCATTGCCACTGGGCTACTCGCTCGTCGCGATGGAACGACCATCGATAGCTCGGGCGACTTCTACACCACCTGGGGTTTGCCTGGCCCGCGCCACCGTGATGAGCCAATTAGCCATGCGCCAACAGAGGCCGGAGCGGTGTTTGGCGCAACGGGTGGTGGAGCAGTGTATCGCACGGCACTGTTCGACACTGTTGATCTTTTTGACGAAGCATTCTTCATGTATTACGAAGACGTCGACCTCAGCTTTCGCACGCAGCTAGCAGGCTGGACAGTGCGCTTCACACCGCACGCCGTCGCATACCACAAGGTTGGTGCCAGCAGTAGCAAAGTCCCAGGGCTCGCGGTATACAATACCTTTAAGAATTTGCCGCTTATTTTTATCAAGAATGTGCCGGGGCGGCTGTTTTGGTCGATTGGCGTGCGCTTTTGCCTCACCTATTGGCTGATATTCTTTAGTGCACTGCGCCATGGCAATGGTTGGCCAGCACTGCGTGGTATGCTCGCTTCTGTTATTCACCAGCCAGCGGCCTATCGGCAGCGCTTTGCTATCCAGCGACAGCGCAACGTATCGGTCGATTATATCCGTAGTATTATCTACAACGGCCCATTACCCAACCAGACAGGCCTACTCAAATTCCGGAAGTTTTTTACTGGCAAATAGTTCAGCTTGAGATGACAGGTCAGCGCCAAAGAAGCGAATTTTAAAGACTGGCTTTCGTATGATAACTTGCGTCTATCACCCCTGTTACGCACGCAATCATTTTGCATATTCGCCATCTATGCGTACAATAATACCTATGCGTCTTCTTGAATACCAAGCCAAGCAGTGCTTGGCCGAGGCTGGTGTGGCAGTACCGCAGAGCGATGTTATAGAATCTGCAACAGTAGTACCCACCGTCCCTATTGTCCTCAAATCACAAGTTCCGATCGGTGGCCGCGGCAAGGCAGGTGGTGTGGTGATTGTCCGCGAGCAATCCGCTGTTACACCAACCATTCAGCGTCTCTTTGCTCTCGATATCGGTGGCTACACCCCCACGAAGCTTCTTGCCGAGGAAGTTCTCTCCATCGCCCGCGAATGTTACATTTCGCTTACTATTAACCGTGAGCAATCATCCATCGAGCTACTCGCCCACACGAGTGGTGGCATTGATGTGGAAGAACACGATCGTGCAGCGTTCTTTCGCCAGGCCATTACGCCGCAAACAGTTCATACTGTAGCTGAAGCACTAGCGGAGTATTTGTCGCTGCCAGAGCAAGCCTTTGCGCTTGAGGATATGGTGGCGAATTGTTTTCGTTGCTTTATTGACAACGATTGTCTATTACTCGAGATTAATCCACTCGTTGTGACGACAGATGGCCAGCTCATCGCTGGCGATGCAAAGATGACGATTGACGATGCAGCGCTGTTTCGCCACCCGCAGTGGCACGAAGCAGCCTTGGAGGATCATAATTTCGTCACGCTCGACTATAATGGGACGGTTGCGACGATTGCCAACGGCGCAGGTCTCGCAATGGCAACTGTCGATGCGGTGACTGCCCGCGGTGTGCAGCCAGCTAATTTTCTTGACATTGGTGGCACGGCAACTCCAGAGAAGATCCTGGCTAGTTTTAAGCAGATTACCCACTTCCCTGCCGTGGCGCTCATCATTATTAATATCTTTGGTGGTATTGTGCGCTGCGACGACGTAGCAAGGGCCATCATCAGTGCCAAGCAGCAGCTACCTGACCTCCCACCACTCGCTGTTCGCCTAACAGGTAACCGCGAGGCCGAAGCCAAGGCGCTCCTTGCCCGCGAACACATTCCACTCTACGATAATCTCTCTCACATCCTGGAGGAAGCCGTATGATGACCCCTGATATCTTTCGTGGTAAGCATGTTATTGTTCAGGGTATAACTGGCAAACATGGCTCATTTCATACCGAGCATATGTTGGCACGTGGTACACATATCGTTGGCGGCACGTCACCCAACCAATCGGTTACAGAGGTATACGGCGTACCTGTCTTCCGGACGATTCGCGAAATTCAGGCACAGCAGCCTGTCGATATTTCCGTCATTTTTGTACCAGCAGCTCATGCCAAGGCAGCGATTATGGAGGCAATTGATGCAGAGGTACCCCTCATTATTTGTATCACCGAGGGTGTGCCTGTCCACGATATGTTGCATATAAAACAACGCCTGGCAGCTAGTTCTTCGGTTTTGATCGGCCCCAACTGCCCTGGCGTTCTCATCCCCGGCGTGCATAACCTCGGCATCATCCCTGCTGCACTCGCCACACCAGGCCACACTGCCATCGTCAGCCGCAGCGGCACGCTCACGTACGAAGCAATGAGCCTCCTCACTCAGGCAGGCATTGGCCAGCGCTATGTGATTGGGATTGGCGGCGATATGATTGGTGGCAGCAGCTTTATTGATTGCTTGCAGTTGTTTGAGCAAGATGCGGCGGTAGAGCAGATTGTGCTGATCGGTGAGATTGGTGGCACGAGCGAGATTGCCGCGGCAGATTATATTAAGCACAATATAAGCAAACCAGTCTATGCTTACATTGCGGGCCACAGTGCACCATCTGGGGTACAGATGGGCCATGCTGGGGCGATCCTTGGCACAAATGAGCTGGAATCGGCCCAGGCCAAGACGGCACGGCTCGAGGCCAGTGGTGCAGTGGTGGCATCGTCCATCCAGTCGCTCATCGCGCTCATACCAACCAATAAGTGATACAATAAGGCTACGATGAAAACAATCACCATTCTTATCCCTGCCTACAACGAAGCAGCTGTTTTGCCACAGCTGTTTGCCCGGCTCGAGGCGCTGCAGCGCAGTGTCGATCGCCGGCGCTACCAGTTCGAATTCTTATTTATTAATGATGGCAGCCACGACCATACACTCGAGCTCATTCAGATCGAGCAGCAACACAACCCCGCTATTGCCTATCTCAATCTCTCGCGCAACTTTGGTAAAGAAGCTGCTATGCTTGCTGGCTTCGACCACGCGGCGGGTGACGCTGTCGTGGTGATTGATGCCGACCTGCAAGACCCACCAGAGCTCATCCCGCAGATGATTGAGCTGTGGGAGCAGGGGTACGATGATGTATATGCGCGGCGCCGAAGCCGCTCCGGCGAGACCTGGCTCAAGAAAAAAACCGCCGCGTGGTATTACCGTCTCCTCCAGAGTACGACACATATTCCTGTTCAGATCGACACGGGCGACTTCCGCTTACTTAGCAAACGCTGCGTCACTGCCATCACCCAGCTGCGCGAATCTCAGCGCAATACCAAAGCAATCTTTAGTTGGGTGGGCTACAAAAAGAAGGAGATTCTTTATGACCGCGACCCACGGGCTGCTGGTAGCATCAAGCAAAGTCCGCGCACACTCATCAACCTCGCTATTGACGGCATCACGAGCTTTACCACCGCGCCACTGCGCATCTCGGCCGTGCTGGGCTTCCTTATCGCCTTCTTGGCCTCGATCTATATCCTCTATCTACTCATCCGACCACTGTTTGGTGTGCCAACTGGTGCAGGCTATTCGTCGCTCATGGCAGTGATTCTCTTCCTTGGTGGAGTGCAGCTGCTGAGTTTGGGGGTGATTGGCGAATACATCGCCCGGATTTTTAGCGAAACGAAGCAGCGCCCACCTTATCTCGTCGAGGAGCATCGTGAGGCTCGCCATCGCAAATAACAGAGGCAAATTACTGCGGTTTGCGCTCGTTGGCGGGATTAATACAGTAATTGATATTGGCTTGCTATTCGGACTCACCACACTTGGCCTACCAAAGCTCGCGGCCAATACAGTATCAACGGGCCTAGCCTTTATTTTTAGCTTTTTTGCTAATAAGTCGTACACTTTTCGCGCTCAGGGTGATGTGCGCCGGCAACTGATCTTGTTTGTTGTTGTCACTCTGGCGGGTTTGTGGGGGCTGCAAAATGCGGTTATTTTTTGCGTCTCTCCTATCCTTGCCTCTGTTATTCATGCCGAGTCACTTGTGCTACTGCTCGCAAAAATTATTGCTACTGGTGCATCGCTGGTGTGGAATTATTGTTTGTATGATCGTGTTGTTTTTCGAACAACAGAGAGATAATGTTTCGCGAATAATACGGTTTTTAAACAGTACATTCACAAACTCACTGTACACCCATACCTATTATTGACGCTGATAATCATCCGCCACCCGCACTATATCGTCCTCTGTTGACGGGTGTGCTGGGTCGGTGTGTTGCCAGAGCTCAGCAATGATCGTTGGGTGCTGGGCATCACCGCAAGCACGGTGACGCTCCCCTGCCGCCAGCCTTACGATATTGCCCGCCTGAGCTAGTGCTGGCTGGGCTGGTAGCTCATCACTCATGTTGCGATAGTACGCACCAGCAGTCAGAAAACACCACAACTCCGCCCGCCGATGATGATATTGCCAGCTCAGGCGCGCCCCTGGCCGGACAAAAAGAATCTTAGGACTGAGCGACACATGAGCATTGTCCTTAGCTATTACCCCCGATGCTGCAAAGAAATCCGCCGCAAACTGCTCTGCCTGCGCCGGGTCAATACAGACAAACCCACCCCAGGGCCGCTGACTGTCTGCCTCAGTGATATGGTAGCCCGCCTGGTGAAGAATATATTCTATCTGCGCCAGATTCGTCTGGGCTGCTATGTGTTGCGGTAGTTCTGTCATATTATTTGTAATATGGGTATTATAGCACTTTTATACAGAGTTTAGATTATCACCCGCCTTGACACACGCGTGTCCATCTGGCGCTTTCGGTGCGAGGACTGTATACTAGAAAGTATGAGTTTTCATATTGCAATCGACGCCCGCGTGATCAATTCTGGCACGGGCACATATGTCGTGAAGTTGCTTGAGCAGCTGGAGCGGCTTGATACAACCAACCGCTATAGCATCCTCGTTCCTACCAAGGACCACGACTACTGGCAGCCACACAACCCTAACTTCACTATCCGTACGGTTGATTTTGCCAACTATTCGCTAGCGGAGCAGCTTGGCTTCCGGCGCTACCTAGATGAGCTAGGGCCCGACTTAGTACATTTTTGCATGCCGCAGCAACCGGTCTTTTACAGAGGTAAGCACGTCACCACGGTGCACGATATGACCCTTCTCAAGACGTATAATTCCGACAAAAATTGGCTGGTGTTTCATCTTAAGCAGTTGGTAGGGCGCTGGGTATTTCGGCGGATTGCCCGCACCAGTGAGCATATCATCACTATTTCTCAGACGACTAAACAGGAATACCAGGACTTTACTAAGATCCCCGATAGCAAAATATCGGTCATCTACGAGGCGGGCGAGGTGCACCCTGGGCATCTCACGCCGTATATCGATCTCCCCTTCAAGCGGTTTATTATCTACGTTGGGCAGCAGCCTGATTATAAAAATCTACGGCGCCTTGCGGCCGCACACCAGCAACTGCTGAGCCGCTGGCCAGACCTTGGCCTGGTGTTTGTAGGGCGGATGAATGAAGACACCAAGCGCAACCAAGCCTACTACCAGCAGCAAGGCTATCGCAATATTCACTTCACTGGGTTCATCCCCGACGGGCAGCGTGATTGGCTGCTTAATAAAGCCGAGGCATATGTTTTTCCATCACTAATGGAGGGGTTTGGCCTGCCACCACTAGAGACAATGGCGTATGGCACGACCCCTGTTATATCGAGCAATACCTCGTGTATGCCCGAGATTTTGGGCGATGCTGCCGAGTACTTCGACCCACTCGACGTTGATGCCATCGCTAGCGCAATCGACCGTGTCCTCAGCCAACCAGCTCGCCGTCGCGAGCTTATCGTCAAAGGCAAAGCCCAAGCTGCCCGCTACTCGTGGGAGCGCTGCGGCAAGGAAACGTTGGCGGTGTATGAGAGAGCACTTAGTAAGCAGTAAGCGTGATACATAGAATAACAGGGTAACCTATATACAGTAGCAGCTCCTATAGTTCAATACAAGACCTAAAGGAGCTGCTACTATGGCTACATCTGAGGTATACTCGTCGCTCGTTCTACCAAGGCTTGTACAGCAGCCCCTCGAGCTTGCGCCATTTGTACTTCCCTCCACGAAGGATCAAGTAGCGTATTAAGGGTTGCTATATCGTCTCGTGATGGATTATTCTCTTTCTCACGCCTTCCTACCGTTTGGTGTATATCCAGCCGACCACCATCGACTGTTACGAATTTCATAGACCCAATCATCGGCTCTTCTGTCATCGACCCCGATTCATGTAGCTGATCGTTAGAGGACATATTTGTATTTATATCACACCTCGCTGCTTCTTCACTCATTGTAATATCTATGCTTACTTCGCGGCGAATTAATGGCTCGTATTCATTACTCCCCTTGTTGTATTCTTTTGCAATACTTATTGCAACGCGTACATTATCATCCGTCCCTTTATACTGTGCTATGTGGGCAGCTTTTTGCTTCGCATCTTGCAGGAATGTCATAATGGTCTCAGACATATTTTGTTCTGCAATGTTCGTAAGATCTTCCAAGGTGTAGATTGTTATATAGTTCTCTTGCCTACTCATGCCATCGTCTAGGTCGCCATGGTGTATAAATGGCTTCTTATTAAGCCGCTTATCGACGAGATCATCAAAGTCTTCGGTTGCTAATTCCCTCGTTTTTTCCTGCTCATAATATGGGTCTTCATAACGTGACATAGGGGTTCCTCGTAGTTCTTAGTATGTAACAATGGTATAATACTTTTTTCTCTCTCTGCGGTGTCAAATGGTTATTCTACTAAATGCGCCACCTTTTCTCAAAGATACACAGAGTAAGAGATGAATATTCTTTAGTGTTTCACCCCCTGTTATGTGTAGGCTTTTGCTTTTACTCAGCCTCTTCCAGCTGGATAATCACATGGCGCTCGCGACCTTCGCCTTCGGAGACGGTCGTGATGCCAGCTGCGTCGGCAGCGACTTGGTGGACAATGCGTCGATCGGCTGGATTAAGGTGGGCGGTGTAGGACTCACCAGTTGCACGCACGCGCTCGATCCAGCCCCGCGCTTTGTCGGCAATCTTTTCCTCGTGCTGCTTTTTATAGTCGGCAATATCAACACTCACGCGCACTACTGCGGCATTTTGCGCCCGCAGCGCCGACGAGACGATATATTGCAATGCCCGTAGTGTCTCTGCCCCACGGCCAATCAAGATGCTATTAATATCCGACGACTCTACCCGAAGTGTCATTACCTCGCCATCGTCATCACCCGATACCGCAATATTTTCGCCAAAAAATGAGATGATGTTCTGGAGATATTCTCGGGCAAATGTTACTGATTGGTATCGATCCATCGGGTTCTCCTCCTCTGTTATTCTTTGGCTTTGATGCGTGTGATGTTGGCTTCTGTAGCCGCTTTGGCGCGCTTTTTCGTCGACTTTTTCTTGGCAGGCGTTGTAATATCTACTTCATCGGCAATTGCTTCAAGCTCTTGCTTATCTTTACGGAGGAGATATGACTGCTGCGCTACCGCTACTAGGTTAGATGCCGTGTAGTAGAGCGCCAACGCCCCTGGCAGACCCATCATGATCATAAACATCATCACTGGCATAAACTTCGCCATATTGCGCATCATTGCAGCGTTCATCTCGGCGGGATCGGCCTCTTTGCCGGCAGCCGTCTCCTTCATGATATCGCGGAAACGCTTGGTGCTCTTGCCAGTTGGCATAGTCTGCTTAGTCATCACATACTGGGTGAGAGCTGAGATGATTGCGAGAGCGAGAAGCGGCCAGACAATACCATCTTTGCCAAGCGCTACCTTAGTGAGGTCGATAAAACCGAGCATGGTGTGGTTGAATTGATCGGGGTGGTTGATGATGGTCTTGATAGCATCGATATTCTTAAGCGGCTCGTAGATGTAGCGCGCCACTTGGTCGCGGTGGAGCGAGATAATCATGATCACCTGGTAGAGACCGATAAAGATCGGAATCTGAATAAAGAGCAGTAGAATCGAGCGAAATGGCTTGATACCGTACTTTTTATACAGCTCCATCTGCTGCATCGCTTCTACTTGACGGTTGCCATTAGCCGCTTTTTTGATCTTGGCCAGCTCAGGCTGCATCTTGCGCATCTGTTTACTCTGGTGGAGCTGCCGCTTAAGTAGTGGGTAGAGTAAGAAGCGGATGATAACCGTGAAGAGAATCACCGCCACGCCAAAGTCACCACCAGGGATGATACTATAGATAAGCAAAAGCGCGTTAAAAATGGGCTGCAAAATTATTGTCTCAAACATATCGACTCCGATTACTGCATTTATTGTATCATAGGTGGCCACGGAAGATGAATTGTGGCGAAGTATTTTTGGAAATCAATCGTTGATATATGCGATACACCACTGCTAATGTTGTATGTGAGAGTATTTATGACTCTAGAAAAGAACACTCACCTAGCTTGCCTTTCATTGGTATAGAATGACAAGAAAAGAATTTTTTATAAATGTTTCGAGTTCTAGCTTCCACTGTTTATACAGAAATATTTGTCACTAATTTGACTCAAAGTACTATGAAGTAGGTCGCGCAAAGAAGACTGAAAGGATATAAGATTTTATTCTGCCTTATCTCTTTCATCACTTGGCGTTGCGTCGCCAGGGCAAATGCCAGCTCGCACAAGCAGATTTTTCACCACCAGCACAAGCTCATCGTGCGGCGTGGTAAGCACCTCGCTTGAGGTGATGATTAGTGCAACATCGTACACCCCTGTAAAGTGCGGTACGTGCTGGCGCAGAATCTCATAGACACGGCGGCGAATGCGGTTGCGCCCCACCGCAGATTTGTGCACCTTTTTGCTCACCACCACGGCAATGCGTGGCATGCGCCGACGGCGATTAGCCACGTACTTGACGGTTAGCAAACGCGAACGCTCAGCATTGGCATGGCGATACAAATAGCGCAGCCCGCCATAACCATGAAACCGATATCGTTGCTGTAACATAGCTGTATTATAGCAAATCTGCCCGCAAGCAGAGATAAAATAACCCACCAAGCAGTGGGTTATTTTCGTCATTTTGCTATTGTCACACTACGAGAGTGCGAGGCGAGCGCGGCCCTTGGCGCGGCGGCGCTTGAGCACATTGCGGCCTGCCTTGGTGGCAATCCGTGCCCGAAACCCGTGCGTCCGAGCGCGATGACGAGTGTGTGGTTGGTGAGTTCGTTTTGGCATATCATTGCTATTATACGCGATTGCTCCAGATCTTTCAACTTTTCACTCGCTTGGTGGATTTTGTGCTCCAAGCAACCTCCGTCATAAGCATAGCCAAATTGTTTATCCACATTTGTTCGCGAGTTATCCACACTTTAACAGGGGTAATACATTTTTGTGGAAAAACTCCACCCCTGTTGCTCTTTTCTGGTTTACCCCGTTGTTGTATTTCTCACGGTTGTGGAAAAGTCGGTTTTTTCTTATACTAAAAAGAGTCATTGTATAACAAACAAGGAGCAGCAAAAGCCAGTGTACCACAGCCTGTGGAAGAGTGTTTTGGGTGAGATTGAAGTATCGATACCGAGCGGTATTTTTTCTACATGGTTTGCTAATACCGAGATGCTCAGCAACAAAGATGGGGTGATCACCATTGGCGTGGCGAATATCTTTGCGATTCGTCAGTTTGAGGTTCGCTATGATAGCATCGTCAAAGAAGCGCTCCAGCACAGTGGTGTGGAGGTGTCGCGTATCGCTTATGTGGTAAACAAACACGGTAAAAAACGCACCGTCATTAGCCGCGAAACCACTGGTCAGCCAACCAACCGCGTCGAAGAGCGAGCGGCAGCGCTCATCAGCAAGCCAACTATTCCCTCACATTCTAGTTCTCCGACACCAGCGACCAGCCTCAACGCGCGCTATACCTTCCAGAATTTCATTGTCGGCTCGAGCAACGACCTCGCCTACACCGCCTGCCAAGCGGTCGCACATAGCCCTGGTACAAAGTATAATCCCCTCTTCATCTACGGTGGCGTCGGTCTCGGTAAGACACACCTCATCCAAGCGGTAGGCAACGAGATCCTCGCACGCGACCCAAGCAAGAAGGTCGCCTACCTGAGCTCAGAGACCTTTGTCAAAGAATTTATCGAGTCGATCCGCTTCAAAAAGGCTGGCTTTTCTGATCGGTATCGCAATGTCGATGTACTTATCGTCGACGATATGCAGTTCATTGCTGGGCGTGAGAAGACTCAGGAGGAGTTCTTTCACACCTTCAATGCCCTCCACCAAGCCAATAAGCAAATTATCATTGGTAGCGACAAACCACCGCACAGTATCCCTACCCTGACGGAGCGCTTACGCAGTCGTTTTGAATGGGGGATGGCAATCGACATCCAGATGCCAGATTTTGAGACGCGCTGCGCGATTGTCGAGACCAAAGCGAGCTTCGCTGGCGTGACACTTGAGCGCGACACCGTGGAATACCTTGCTAAGAACGTCAAGACAAATATCCGCGAGCTAGAGGGTGCGCTCAATCAGCTCCTTGCCTATGCCGAAATGCGCGGCGTTGCCCCTGATGTAATGACGGCAGAGGGTTTACTTGGTAACGTCCGGCGCAGTCGCCCCCAGCACCTTACTGCCAAGCAGATTATCGACAAGACTGCTCGCCACTTTCAGATCGATAGCAAAGAAATCTGTGGTGCTAAGCGGGCTAAGCATATCGTTGTGCCGCGACAAATTGCCATGTACTTGCTGCGCAGCGAGCTCCACATGAGCTTTCCACAAATTGCCAATGAGCTGGGCCGCAAAGACCACACGACTGCCATCCATTCAGTCGAAAAAATCGAAAAATCCATTAAGCTCGACTATCTCATCCGTGAGCAGGTCGCTGACATCCGGGATAAGCTCTATGCCTAAGCCATGTGTTTTTTTCACGACATCTGTGGAAAAGCCGTGCACAGCTGGTCGTATAACCCGCGGACAGCTCGTGGGTAGTCATCCACAGCATCAAAAGCACACCATACGAAAGCCTTACTGGCTGGTGGATAACCCCTGCTTCTCCCCGATTTATCCACGCCAGCGATCGCAGTGTTTTACACAAGTAGTGGGCAGGTCGTACCTCTGTTATTCATCATGGTTTCCACAGTATCCACAGCACCTATTACTATATCAACCAGATAAAAAGAAAGGATTGTAGATATGAAACTGTCTGTCACACAAGAAAACCTTACACGAGCGCTCGGGGTTGTCGGGCGCGTGGCAAGCAACCGAGCTGGCCTGCCGATCTTAAATAATATATTATTCCGCACCGAAGGTAATCGCCTTCTTCTCGCTGCGACAAACCTAGAGATTGCCGCCACCTACTATATTGGTGCAAAGGTAGAGATGCCGGGGGTAATTACCCTACCGGCTAAACTTGTGAGCGAATTTGTGGCGAATTTGCCGAAGGGGCCGATCGAGCTTGAGGCCGATGGCACGCGTATGACACTGACGTCTGGCGGGTACACTTCGACGATTAATGGTGTAGTAGCAGA
Organism: uncultured Candidatus Saccharibacteria bacterium; assembly: GCA_938036825.1. GTDB lineage: Bacteria > Patescibacteriota > Saccharimonadia > Saccharimonadales > Saccharimonadaceae > Saccharimonas. Next base: position 42,861 of record CALHWD010000006.1, on the reverse strand, counting down.
TGACTTTCCGGAGCTACCGACGATTGATGAAGAACAATCGGTACGTTATAGCATTGCTGCTGCAGATTTTAAGCAGGCGACAGCGCAAACCTTGGTAACCTGTAGCAATGATACGACTCGGCCTGTTCTGACTGGTGTGTATTGGCATACAGTGGATGGTGCGCTGTATATGGCAGCGACGGACGGCTATCGCCTGGCTGAGCGGCGTTTGATGGCAAGCCAGAGCCAGATTGCAGCCATTGTGCCAGCGAGCAGTTTGCAGGAAGCGCTACGCTCGCTCAGTGACGGCACGGAAGAAGTGGAGGTGCTCTTTGATGAGACGCAGGTGCGTTTTCGGCTAGAGGAAGTGGAGATTACCAGCCGCTTAATTGATGGCACCTATCCAAACTATCGGCAGCTCATCCCTGCTCAATCAGAGACAAACGTGACGCTTGCAGCAGGCGATTTCTCGCGCGTAGTAAAGGTGGCAGGGCTCTTTGCGCGTGAGTCTGGTGGCAGTGTCACGCTTACCGCCGACCATGAGGCGCAGAAATTGCGGATTCACTCCGTTGCGTCCGAGCTGGGCGAAAATACCTCCGAGGCAGAGGCTGAGGTGTCGAGTGATGGGCAGATTACGCTCAATTCGCGGTACATTAGTGATGCACTAGGTGTTCTTGATGGTGAGACGATCACCTTCCGCTTTAGCGGTAAGCTCTCGCCCTGCGTCTTGACAGTCGCTCAGCCCGAGCCACAGTATATTCATATTATTATGCCACTGAAGAGCTAGCGATGAAGATAACACGGCTAGCAGTGCAGCATGTGCGAATCCATACGCTCAAGACACTTAACCTTGAGCCAGGTACAACGCTGATTTCTGGCCCAAATGGCTCTGGCAAGACATCGCTTATCGAGGCGATCCATATTGCGCTGCGTGGTACTTCCTTTCGCGGTAGTGACGAATCGGTCTGCCAACATGAACAAAAAAGTTATACAATTGATCTTGCGACGGATGAGCAACACTATCGCGTCCAGTACGATCGTCGACATGAGACGAAGCGCAAGCGTTTTATTGTCGACGGTACAACCTATGGTCGTCTTCCTTATGGCAAAAAATATCCAATTGTTCTCTTCGAGCCAGACACATTGCGGATTATCACTGGCTCGCCGCAGCGCCGGCGTGATTTTCTCGATACACTTATCCAGCAATATGATGCACACTATAGCCACGAGTTGAGCCGCTACCACCGAGCACTGCAACAACGTAATAAATTACTGAAAGACACTACTCTTAGTGATGCGACACTTTTCTCGTGGAATCTTATCTTGAGTCAGTATGGTGCGTCTATTATTACTAAACGTCAGCGGGTGCTGCGTTATCTTAATGCGAAAAGCAGTGCTATGTACCAAAGTATTGCAGGCGTAGCGGATAGCGTTGCGCTACACTATTCGGAGGAGCGCAGCGTGACCGCGCAGCAGCTTCTCGCCGAGTATGAGCAAAAAACAGCGTATGATACAGTGGTGGGCGCGACGAGTGTTGGCCCGCACCGACATGATATAACGGTGCTGTTTCGGGACAATCTGGCCGCCAAGACTGCATCGCGGGGTGAAATCCGCACCATTGTGCTTGCTCTTAAATTTCTTGAGGCGGCTTATATTCAACAGCAAACAGGCCAAGTACCACTTATTCTACTCGACGATGTCTTTGGCGAGCTTGACCGGCAGCGCCAACAGCGTCTCCTCAGCGAATTCGTCGATAACCAGATTGTGATGACGAGTGCGGTGGGATGTGTGAGCAGAGTCGGTTAATTATAATTAGTCAGCTAAACCATCAGTTTTTGAATCAAATAAAGGCGTTGATAGGCTTGTATCGTCTTTTGAATATATTGACATCTCGATCTTATTTACACTAGGCATGACTACTTTAGCTATATATGATAATTGCTGGTTACGATTAAGAATAATGTCAAAAGTAACTGTAGTTTCCCCTGTTTTTTTATCTATTATTTGTTTGTAGCTGTCGAAATTGATAGTTACTTCAGAAATTACTTTTTCTTTTTTGGCAGCACGCTTATCTGAGTATTTTTTGATATATACTTTATATTGACCAACTTGCGGTTCAGTAAAACCGCGTTTTAGTAATTCAGATAACCCAAGATAAACAATATCATTGCGAGAACGATATCGTTCAGGTACACGACCTGGTGGATTATAGACAGTTTCACCTGAGTAAGGGTCTGTATATGAATTTATTTTTGATTGATCTTCAGTTTTTTTTGGTTGCGAAGGAGCGAGCCACCACCAAAGAATAGTGACAAAACTAAGGATTGCTATAATAATAGCAGATAGTATAAGAAGCTGTTTTCTAACTGAGCTATCCATACTCTAAGAACCTCCATTACTTTGTTATAGCCCAAACATTGCCCTGCCGTGCATAGGGAAGAATATCATTAGGATCCCACTCTTTTTTACTATTCTCTTGCCCAGCTTGTCCATTTGAGTCAGCAATTTTCCACTTGCCGTCATTTGTTACTCCACGGATGACAATAAAGTGCCCGCCAGCAATAAAAGGTGAAGGACCAGCCCCAGACATATTAACTAGTGCACCGCCACGGAGTGCTTCGTTAATTGCAGTGACATCATTTGCAATATTCTTGGCTTTAAGCCCCCAATGTTCAGCAAGCTTTGGGCTTACATCCCAAGAGCTACCATACTCATGGGCTATTCCATTATCTGCAGCAAACTTTGACGTCTCTCCTGGTGTCACCCTTTTACCGGTCATTGCTGTAATAATGTTCGACATAGCAGAAGGACCACATCCTGCTGAGCAAATAGTGTTGGGGCCGTAAGAGAGATTAGCCCATGGTTGATCACATTGGTTATGAACAACAAAATTATCGTCCATATATGATCCTGCACCGTTACTCCCTCCTATTCCAGTGCAATTTGATCCTGAAGACTGAGGATTACTGCCCCCTGATGACGAGCTGCTCGACGAAGAAGAGTCGGGTATTTTTGATTGAAAACTGGTATATATCTCGGTTGCATACTGCGCACGCTTCCCTTCTTCTCCAGCTCCATATCGTTCAAATTTTTCTCCAAATTCGACGGCCAACTTGCCAACATCAGAACTAGAGTCGTTCTTAATGGCCTCTAAGCCAGCTTTCTCAGCTCCATTCAACTCTTCCCAAAGAAATTCCAGCTGCGTTTCAAGGGTATCATAATTACTTTTTGCCTTAAGGTTGTTTTTACGTCCACCAAGCCATTGTGCAATACCATAAGCGCCAATACTATTTTCAATAGTTGGGTTGATTCTTGATTCTTGTTCTAGATTTCCTGCAATTGCCGCTGCCTGCATGAGGGATAAACCCTTACCAACGAAGAATCGTAAAACTTTTTCAATATTGTCATTTCCAACAAGAGTAGTACCAGCACCTGCACCACCCTCGCCAACACCAGTAAGGCAACCTTTAATGCTATAAAGCCTAATTGCCTGCATGGGATATGAAGCTGGTGATAATTCAGCATAAACAAACGATGGTTGAATTATCACCATAAGACCAGCAAAGATGAGAGCTAAAAACCTATTTTTTTTAGTCTTAGTAAATATGGACACAGTTTTCTTATTAGTCTTATTAGGTTGCATTTCCTTGTCCTAGGTCGATATGTAAGTGGTTACAAGAATCATCAAACGATTGCCAGCCCTTTTGAGTGATAGCATTATTTAATGCGCCACGTGCTCCTCCGCAAGTTGATTGGCCAATACCACCACCTTGAGGCAGCGCATTAGCATTTATCAGCTCCTGTACTGCTTGAGCACATTCCTCACCAGCCCCATCACCACAGGAGCCAATTGGACTTAAGTCAACAGCCCTACCTCGAGGGTGCTGGCTATATCCTCCTGCTGTCATTTGTGTGCGCATAAGAGACGACACTGTGATCTTATGTTTTTGGCTAATTAGGAGAATAACTTGAAGAATTTGTGGATCAATATTACGACTATATTGGGTCGGTACCGAATCTGGTATAGCTGGTTGGCCCTTTGCAGTATTTTCAATTTGACTCTTAGGGGTTGTCTCCCCGGAGTTCCAACCATAGTCTGCGACAGTGATGTTTTGGCTGTCTAAAATTTGCTGAGCAAGAGATTTAGCATCACCCGAGGGGAGCGATCCGCCTTGAGACTGTTGTTGCCCTTGAGAATTGCTACCACCGCCATCATCAACAGGTGGATTGTCCATAGTGTCAACAACCCTTTGGTCGATAGTAAACAAAGCAGCTAGCTTTTTTTCCTCAGAATCAAATTTACAGTAACTAACATCAACACCATTTTCGCCAGTACCTGAGCCGCATTTCTCCTGCCACTCCTTAAGGGTACCACCAGTTGCTTCACCTGTTTCTTCATTATATTGGCCTGCAAGAGCGTCTGCGACTTCCGAAGGATCTTTATCTAAGTCTAGAGCTCCACGAGACACACTACAAAATGATTCTGCGCCAACACCCTTTAAGTTTGGGTCATCACATGAGTTCCAAATCTTTGCAACTTTATCATCTTCCGCGTATGCCTGAGTGCCAAGTAGAGCAGGAAAAATATTCTTTGGTAGAGAAATCATACTATTAGTGAAATTACCTAAACTAGAGAGACTACTCATATAAGGCATAAACGAGCTGTAAATACTACCCATGAAGGTGTAGGGTGATGAGATATCGAATGGACTATGATTGAGTCTATATTCTTGAGCATATGCTAAGTTAAGTTTAGTAGCTTCACGCTTATATGCGATCGTTTGGTCTGTAGTTAATACACCATTACCACCAGCTGCAGCTGATTCAGAGAACATATGTAATATGCCACTAGACATTGCATCGCCAGCATCTTCGCCTATCGTAGAACTATCCACTAGCGTTCCTGCCATGGTATTAATAAGTTTGCCAAGGATTGGAGCCATAATACTTGATATGACAGGTGCAGCCATTTCTGAAACAAGCTGGCCAACAATGCTTGTCCAACCTCCAGCTACACTCAAGAGGAGCTGACCTGCACTACTGTTGATGCCCGTACACGATGTTTTAAGGATACCAATATTAGCGCCAAGTGCGTTAGCAAGGCTGTTCATTTTACGCGCCCATCCACCACCTGGAACATACTGAGTCCAGTTTGAGGTATCTGACGAAACTAAATCATTATACATAATTTGCTTATAACCATGGCTTTCAGGAGCAGATCGTTTTGTAATCTTGCCTTCTTTATTGACCCTTGTTGCCATAAATTTAGCTCCTAATTCGGCCATAGGTATAGGGTTGTTTGTTCCAGCTCTTGCATGATCTGCAGCGGTAGCAAACAAAGTTGCAAATTGGATCACTTGCTCCATTTGAATAGCCCGAATTGTTTTACTGATAGATTGGGCACCGTCTTGTACCATACAAAGCCCACCAGCAAGCATTGCAGCAATATTACCATTCTTGCCGACACCCTCTTTGATGATCTTGGCGGCAGCCTCTTTACTGACTGACTTCGATGCACCCTCAGCACCTTCACCAGCTATCTTTTTCGCTTCGTTGCCAATATCAGTATCTTCGGTTATCTTTTCTTTTCCTTCTTCGTCGGATTCCTTCGCTTCGTATTTACCCTTTACTTCTTTCCCTTTGACGGTATTATCAATACCTTCATCAACTTGTTTTTTGTTTTTCGCTTCGGCTAGACGATCCTTTTTTGTAAATTTCCACTTTTTCCTAAGATTGGCAGCTACTTTATCAGAGAATACCACCCAGCGAGGTGAATAAACTTCGTGGATTATAGAACGGACTTCCGTATCCTGGAAAAAGTTTTTTCTAAAGTCTGGCGAATCAATAACTTTTTTTGTACCATCACTACGGGTAAAACGCAATTGGTCTGGTTTTACGCCTAATAAACCAACATCCTCACTCTTTATAACATTACCATCTTTGAGAGCTTCAATTCTTCCGTTTTTCTCAAACCGTTTAATCATATACTTTGATAAACGACCATAGCGTTGGCAGACACGAAACGTGGAGCATATACCACCAGTTGCCTTGCCTTCGATACGCTGATACATAATCTTATGAGCACGTTTTTCGAAGCTGGTACTTTGTGAATCCCATTTAATAACTGAATTTTGTAACCAGTGCGAAATAGAAAGACTGGCAAAATTTGCTGGCGTCATAGCAAGGAAACTACCCCCGCCAAACATCATAATAGCGAGAGTGATTAAAGGCTTATTTCGTGCACCAGTTATTGTACCACGTACTTTACCAAAGAAAGATGCTGATTTATCAGAAGTGGTGGTGTTTACAGGCGAGACATTTGTATTCCACCCTCCTCCTGGCGCGCCTTCTTGGCCTCGGACGGAGTTGGCATAGTCGCTGCCAGTTGCGCCAGTGCTGTTGGCGTTGCTATGGGCGGATGAGCTACTCCCACTATTCTCGCGTGACTGGAGGTCTTGGGCGGTGTTGGATTGGCTATGATCACCACTGCCAGCGTGATTATTCCGGCCAGCAAAGGTATCGTTACTCCAGTGCGTATTCCCCGGATTATGCCGGTCGAGATCGGGTTTTTGCTGGGAGGGGATAGGGGTAGGCATGACGGGCTACGACCTCACTGGCTGTTGGTATAGGCTGTTATTGGCCACCGGGTTAGTAGTGATGAATTGTGTCTCAGTCTCGCTGGCAAAAATGCGGATATGGACGTGGTTTTGCCCAGCAAAGAAGAGCCCATCTCCCACAGGGAAGTTAGATAGACGCTTACGCTCCTCCTCGGTGAGCTTAAAGACCTCTGCCAACACATCCACTGCACTGGTCGATTGCTTTAGCAAGAGTTGAAGCGAGCTGTTTGCCACGATAGCCCGGCCTTTCTCGCTCCCCATAAAATCCTCTACGTCCTGTGTGATGGTCGTTAGGCCCAGAGAGTACTTACGAGCTCGCTTGGCTAGGCTATGGAGAAACTCCGCCGAGTCTTCGTACTTCATCAGCTGCCAGGCCTCGTCGACGATGAGCATCCGTCGGCGCTGCACGGTGCGAGCGATATTCCAGATGTGGCTCAGCACAATATACATTGCTACTGGCCGCAGGTCGTCCTCCAGATCGCGGATATTGAACACCACCATGCTGTTATTAATATCAACATTGCTCTGCTGGCTAAAGATACCAGCAAAGGTGCCTGTGGTGTATTTGCGCAGGCGCTGGGCCAGTGACGGCCCTGCTCCACCCATGTGAAGGAGAGTATCGTAGAGGTCGATGATAGTCGGTGGCTGAGAATTATGCGTTAGTGGGTCGCTGGTAATACCAGCCCGGGCGTAGGTATCGATGAGCGCTTGGTCAAGATCGGCCTCCTCAGCTGGGCTGAGCAAGGCAATCTGTTGCCCGCCTACTAATGTGCCACCCAGCATGAGCTTAAAGAGTCGCTGCAGGGTGATAAGATTAGCCCGCAGGGCGTCGGTTGCTTCGTCGCTGTCGATTACTCGGGGAAGGTCAAAGGGGTTAATTCGCGTATCGCTACTGAGGCTGAGGCGAATGTAACTGCCGCCGACTGCATCGGCTAGCTTCTGGTACTCGTTCTCAGGGTCGATGACAAGGATGTCGGTGCCAAGCATCATACTGCGCAGCGCCTCGAGCTTAACGGTGAAGGATTTACCGGCACCAGACTTTGCAAAGACGACCATATTCGCATTCTCAAGGCTAAAGCGGTCGAAAATAACGAGCCCTTGGTTATGCTGGTTGACGCCATAGAGAATACCCTCGCCGTCACTAAGGTCGGCACTGGTAAAGGGAAAGCTCGTGCTCACCGCGCCAGTGTTCATGTTGCGGCGGACTTGCAGCTGGTCGGTCATTTGGGGGATGGTACTGTTGAGGCCTTGCTCTTGCTGGTTACTGGCGGTCTTGCTGTAGACCATATTCTGACCAAAGATCGTCTCGATGACGTGCTGGACGAAGCTCAATTCCTCGAGGCTATCGGCATAAAGCGTGACGTAAAGCCCAAAGCGGAAGAAGCGCTCAGCTCCAAGCTGTAGCTGGTCGCGCAGCTCCTCGGCATCAGCCAGAGCGGCCTCGCGGGCTGGGTCACGCACCTTGCCTTTTTCAGAGTTAAGTGCCATATCGGCCTCAAGCTGCGTCACCTTCTTGCGGAGGTTGTTGAGGACGATCTCTGTCTCAACAGGGTAAATAAACATGCTAATATCAAGCACTTGGTCGATGTTGATCAACCCTGACAGCCAGCCTGTGTAGAGTTCACGTGGGTAGCCATAGATATAGAGTGTGCGGCCATACTTGGTACCAATGCGGAAGTATGTGCTGTGGATCTCGAGACTGCTGGGGGCGATTAGGTCGCGCAGTGTCGTCATACCTTTGATAAAGGCTTCTTCTACCTCTGCTTGCTCGCGCTCGCGCTGCTGGGCAGCAATGTCGATTGGATCAGGTCGTCGTGCCATTAAAAATCTCCTTTGTGATATGCTGTCGAGGTTGGGACAGCTCCCTCGCCTTTGCGGACGAAGGTGGAAGTCACGTTATTAAAATCGCCCAGCGGCTCGCGCACTGCCGTGTCGGGGTTATACATGTTGTAATAGAGGGTGCCGAGCTCCTTAGTCTTGAGTTGCACCGCCCGCACACCAATCTGCATCAAGCCGTTGAGGATAGTGTCGGCGCGGTTGCGAATCTCCTCGCGGGCTCGCTCGTAGGTTTCTTTGCTAATCTTCGTCACGGTGTTGGTATTCTTAGGGGCGAAGAGCTTGGTGAAGAACCCTTTACTCTGGTCGAGGATCGTCCCCTCCCCTGCTGGGTAATACGGGATGACGACGTAGAAACTCTTGTCCATGATGTTGGCGTTTTGCGAGAGGTCGTCGATGAAGTTGATATAGTCTTCCATCAGCACACTGAGCAGCATGTTGTCTTGGGTGCGCTGGATGGCGACGAGCTTATCCAAGTATGGGCCAATATCGACCCGCTGTGAGCGGATGCAGATCTGCACCGGGAAGTATAGCGCATTGAGGAAGTTCTGGTAGCTATACTCTACCCCCTCGCGCTCACGGGCGCTCATCAGGTCGAAGTTAATAGACTCGCAGGCAATGACGGCGCGAAAGCTGCCATCACCCATGATGATCATATCATCGCGCAGTTCCGAGAGGAGGAGGCTATTCTGCGTGGTAGCGGGCTTGGGTGGAGCCTTTTTCTTGGTGTCTTGAGTAGGCTGATCATTCGTATTACCCTGCACAGCTGGTGGCTGAGCCAGTGCTTGCACTGCGGGGTAGTTACTCTGCGGCGGAGCGGGATACTGCGGGTAATTAGCTGGTACCTGGCCCGTTGGCGCAGCGCCCTGGTCTTGGCTATAACCAAACTGGCTGGGTGGCCCAGCTGGTGGTTGTTGATTGTTGGGTGAATTTGGCGACACCACTCTCCTTCTTATTTCTTAGCGCAAAGGGATGACAATCTCATCATCGTCATCATCCTGACTAGCCTGCTCTTGATGTTGAATCCGGTTGGCTTCATTGGCAATGGCAGCAACGGACAAATCAGAGTTGCTGGCTAGTCTAATTATATCAGGCGAGACGGTGTTTGTGCTAGTGTTTGGCGGCATATTGTTGCGTTGCTGGGCGAGCTGCTCCTCACGCAGGCGTTCCTCGCGCGTGGGGGTTGTCTTGGCGTAATAACTGGGGTCGAGCGGCTGGATGACCGACTGGTGAATGCTGGGGTATGGGTTGTAGCGCACTGCCATATCGATGACATTTTTATCATCAGCCAGTGCCGAGCGCTCTCGGTAGGACACGGCGGCTGGGGTGGGTGCGAGAGCTTGTGCGGTTTGAGCTGGTACGATGGGTGGCTGCTGAGGTGGTGCTGGCTGGTAAGTAGGCTGCTGGGGAGGATACGACACTGGGGTTTGCGGATAATTGGGGGCTGCTGGCGGAGTGGGTTGCTCTGCAGGTGCTGAAGTGAATGATGGCTGAGTGTCGGTGGGAGGCGCTGCTTCAGCTGATGGATAACTGGACGCAGTTGTGGTACGCGCGGCTGGCTTTTGAGGTGGTACAAGCGGCACAGCATCAGTGGTGGGAGTGGCGTGCTGGTGCAGGTTTGCGTAGATCGCCTCGAAGGATGGTGTTTCTTCTGGCTTAGACTCTGGCGCAGCTTCTGCTGTGGGCTTGGGCGGTGTGTAGGGTTTGCTCAGGGCATCGGGCAAGACCGAATCATGTGGAATAACGGCCGGCAGTGCCATTGGTAGAGATTGGAGCGTGTCGCGCTCTCGCGGCATGGGCTGTGGCTCGGCAGCAGACGTTTCGTCACGCGGCGCATCATCCACTGGCGAGAGCTCGTATACCTCGGTAGATTGCTGAGGTGGGTATGAACTTGGTTGATTCTGGTAGGCGCTAGCATTGGGTGAGGGAGCTTGGTGATGCGACGATGCAGTCCGATTCTCCGGGAAGCTTGTGGATGAATATGACACCGCTGGGCGCTGAGGCTCTGGTGCAGGGTATGGCGGCTCTGGCATGTGAGGTTGAGGCGGCGACACTGGCGCAAAGCCAGCGGCATCAACGGGTGGCTGGTATGGAGGTGTAGCCTGTAGTGGAGTGCTTGGTGCTGGCTGCGGTGCTGTATAGTATGACTGTGGCTGAGCCTGTGGCCAGGCTGGCTGATATGGCACGGGAGCTTGCTGGAGCGGCTGGCCATCAGCTACGGCAGGTAGTGCGGCTGGTGGAGCTTGCATGCGCTTGATGGCGGCCCGGCGTCGAGCTTGGTTGGACTGCTCGATGCGCCGCGTCATCGCCCGTGCTTCGCTACTGTTATCATCAAACATATCCGAGGTCTGCTGCGCCTCGAAGTAGACATCGCTAATCATCGACCCCTGTGCATCGGGCACGCGGGTGTGGCGGATAGACCAGCCATGGCTATCAGCTAGCTGCGACAGGTATGCCAGGCGGCGCTCGGCCTCATCTTGGCTAAGGTTCTTCGTCCGCTCGATCTCCACCTTCTCGGGTACTGTAATCTCGATGAGCGAATTAATGCCATCGGGCTGCCACATGCGCCGGCGTGGTTTGGTGTAGAACGATACCACCGCCGCGAGGTAAACCTCCATTGGCTGATCTTTGCGCAGAGGTAAAGCCAGCGCACCAAACAGCAGAATAATTGGCACCGGAATAACCGCCAGCGGCAAAAACACTTGCGACAGCCCCCATGCCAACGCGATCCCTGCTGCAGCAACCAGTAGATAAATAAACTGGCGAAAGCTAAATGGCCCAAGAATTTTATCTTCTGCCTCTACATCCTGTGCAACCTTATATCTCGACATAGTTTATGTATTTATTATAGCATGAGGGGGATGAAGAATATGTATGTGGAAAATAACCAATTTAGTGTCGCCGATTATCGCGATTTTTGCTTGCATTCTTGAAAGATGAATCCACGGTATCTTTTGTTGCTTGTTGAATATTTTGAAGCTCCTCTTTACTAAGTCTAAGTCTTCCGCTTTGAGCTTCTTGTCGTGACCTTTCCAATTCTTTTTGCCGTGCAACATGTTTATCGCCGACTGTTTGAAGACCTAGGTTATGAACAACAGCTGCTGGAGTTGCAAGACCATCTTCAGTATGATAGAACGCATCTAGGTTTGCACGGATACTACTCTTTGTAGTTTCGTCAACCTTCTCTAGAGCTTCCTTAACAACTGCACTTTGACTGACACTACTTGACATCAATGTTTCATTGGAAATCTTACCCCCCTCGAGTTGACTGGTTATATTACCATACAGCGCCGACTGTGCTTCTATACTATTACGGTACTTACCAGATGCAATTGCCCCTATACCAGCAGTCCCGTAAAGAGCATTGTCGCCATGTTTTCGTGCACCCTGAGCAGCAAGTACTCGAAGGTACTCAGCCTGAGCTGGAGCATAGTCTTGGTCAAGATCACCTGTTGCAGCCATAATATCCAACCTTTCCTTGAAGTTGCCATATTCCATACCAGCTTCTATCGCACCTGCACGTTCCATAGCATCTAACTTTCTATTCTTTCCAAGTTTAGGATCAAACATTATTCCTGTCTGTGCAAGCTCAACCATTTGTTCTGGCATATGGTCACTCTCAAGCCATGTTCGTGCTTCGCTTTTTTGTTTATCTCGCTGCTCTGTTGCAAAAGTTTTTGCGATCCGGGGGCGTCGACTGCGTGCTCGAGAGCCGCCAATAACATTATATGCAAAACCTCTAATTCCTCCTGCATTTGCAAACTGACCCATCATTTGCTCGTTGCGTTCTTGTTCACGTAATAACCTTGCTTGTTGGATGCCATAGCCGATTGATGTTTTGCCCATATTATCGCGAGTCTTTGCTAGAAGTTTTGCATTACTTCGCATTCCCATATTTTGTAGCTTGGCCCCTAGTGCTCCCATTGCTCCCATTGCTCCCATTAGTAAAGCGGGAGAAGCAAGAAGTGGAATAAACATAACACCAAGAGCTGTAATTTGGCTTGTTACATCGTCCTTTGTAATAAAGATTGAGGCTGCTACCTTAGACATACCAAATATGACAGCAATTGTTGGATACACTGCAAGTAAACTTAGGAACATCTTCCACCACTTATGGTAGAGTTTTTCAGTATTAGGGAGAAGAAGTGCCACAAAAGCAAGTGGTGATATGACTGCTAATATAACAATACCAGCATTACGTCCTAGTAGAATGATGAAAGCTAACAAGAGCCCAATAAGTGCTCCGAGTGCAATAGGGCCAAGAAGAGATATATTTGCAATCAACATAGAACCTTCTGCTGCAACAAACGTACCAGCTGCAACAGTGCTACCACCAGCGAGAGCTACTTGGGCGGTTCTCTCGGCAAAACTGGTTTTGTCGGCACCACCAGAAGCTAGAGTATTAATAAAGCCATACAAAGATCCGCCAAGAACGTTAGACATATCGATAAGGAATTGACAAACAATAAAAGAAACATTAATCAAGACAGATATCATAATTAATCTTGGTAGTATTCGCTTTATTCCATAATTTGAGATACCAAGACTTGTAACATGTGAATATATGACAAATAGAAATGCAGCAATAAGCAGGATATTAGCTATATTGCGAAATGCTGACCATGATTCATTTGCGGCGTCCTTTTGAAATATCTCGTGATCAAGAGATAAGAAATCACTAATGATTCCATATAATCCATCAATCACTTTTCCCATAAAGTTTACGACAGGACAAACCATCCATCCTATAGCACCAATTGCATCAGAGCAGGTGTTAATATCTTCATCTTCCTTATCGCTGTCATGGGTACCAGTAGCACTATCTCCAGTGCCATCACTTTTACCCATACCGGCGAGACAGTTTTTGTATGCTTCATCGTTGTCAGGAAATTTATTTTTACAATCATCAGCGTTCTTTGCTGACCGGCCTTGTTTACACTGATCTATAGCAGATTTATTACCTGAAAACTTTTTTTCGCACGTATCTTCTTTGATCCACTTTGCATAGGCGTCAGCTTTAGAGGCCATTGCCTGCGCAATTTCTATGCAACTAATCTGAGCTTCTTGACCACTACTATTGTATGCTTTTGTCTTTATGCTTTTGTTTGTTGGGCCGCCCTTAACAGGCTTCATATAGTAGTTTTTATTGCCTACTTTACCGCTACCATCGGCTGTTTTAATGTTCTTTATAAATAGCTCGTCATTGTCAGGGTAGTTCTTGTCTGTTACCTCAGCACCACATCCACCACGAAAAACATTATACCAATATAAATACTCAGCTGCATCACTCATCTTGAGCTGATCATTTGTGGAGTTTACTCCCCTCGATTTAAGCTTATTTGCTATTGTTTGTGGAATACCACCGAAGCTTTTTGCAAACGTAAAATCAACATTAAACGGGCCAGTGCCATTAACACAATCCTGAGAAGATCCTGGATTACTAGAAACACGCTTTGCGCCAAAATCACACAACATTTCAGTGGGTGACTTATAGCCCCACAGTGTTGCCGCATCCTTTACCCAAGATGAGCTACCGCTGCGGTCACAATAAAAAACTTGTGAAGCTGTATGGGTACCCCATGCCTTATCATTTCTGACATAATTTGAACCAGTGTACTTTGATAGACTTTTAAAGAACCAAGAGGGACCTGAAGTATACCGCTCATCCTGAAACCAATTACCAGACTCAACATCGTTTGCATCTATTTGATTACCATTAATCTTCATGCTATACAGAGAGTTGGTCTCTTTAGGGTCTTTTATATGTAGACAAAAATTAAGAGCTTGAGCATATGCCCAGCTCGCAGCTTGCTCTTGTGGAGCCATTTGCGATTCTTCTTTTGCACGGACTACAGGAGAAAGCGTTGTCACTAATAAAGAGGCCACAAACAGCACTACTGTAATAAAAAGAGATAAACGAAAGAACGTTAATTGTTTCTTTTTGCTACTTGTCATACGTCTATTTAAGCACAGATATACACAAAACAAAAGACACAAAGCCAATGTATCACAGAAACTATTGCTAGGTAATATATAACGTTTACAACACCAGCGATAAACGATAATAGAAAAGTAATTAGTAATTTTAATTCACATTAGCTAATAGTATAGCTATAGATCTTTGGCCTAATAGAAACATTTGTTTCTACCTTTTGCAGCACTGTGTCCAAAGATCGAACTCTCTACAAGAGCACGTTGGTTATCTGCGTTGGTTGGGTCAGCAGGATAGTAGGTGATTTGCTCGATGCCGTCAGTAGTAATAGCACAAGGTATATAAATAATGGTTGTTGCCTTTGATGGTTGATCATCTTGACCATTATCGTTAACGGGCAGATTGTTTTTGACTGGCTCAGTCCTTTGGCTTGTAATCGCTTTGTTGTAGAAGATAGAAGCTCCTTCAATGCGCTTTTGATCTGGGAAAAGAGGGTTGTCGTCCTCGTAATACAAAGGAATTTGCCCAATAGGCTCTAGATCATCTCTTGTAGATGATGGCTGTATAAAGTTTTGCAGCGTCATACTCGGTGCACTGTCCGATTCTTCTGCCCAAGTAGATGTAGAAGACTGAATCATTTCAATGAGGGTGTCTCGGTAACTCTTTGCTGCGAAGCGATCTGGCGCTTGTATAAAGCTTTTGCTTGAGAGAACACAGGCGTCAAGCAGTCTCTGTGCTATACTAATAGCCTCATCTTTATAGCTGCTTACCTTATATTTTTCCACAATAGTTTGAGCAACATTAAAAACAAGAGCATTGTGATCAATGATTTGTGGTAAGCTATAGCCAACATCTACACTTGGCTTCATGGTGGCATTTTGCTCAAATTTTTCAAGCTGCTCACCATTCATTATTGGGTATCGATCAGTCATCTTATGTAGAGTTTCGTCTCGATATTGGCCAACAACAGCTTCAAGAAGTACTTGCTTAGTGCTTTCCCACTGAGGGGCTTTACCAAAATAATCGTTTGAAGGGCTGTCAACGGGTATCTCCAGTAGTGATTTAAGGCTTTTTTGGTTTTCTGCAGATAAACTGGTGACATAATCTGAGTTAAGCAAGGATTCTTGTGGGGATGACAATGGCTCATATGTTTGTTCGGGTGAGCCTGGAGTAGTATTAAGATCAAGCTGAGGTGTGCTAGTATCACGGCTAGCTTTTACAGAATCATCTAAACGCGCAATTACTCCACCTCCAATGACACATGCGGCTAGGAAGCCGATAGCTCCAAACTTCCGTCGAGTCCATTTTTTATCAGGGTCTTCTTCTGTAGAGTCTGGTGTGTCTGCTTCGTTTTCAGGTTTGTCGCTACTATGTCGATTTGCTATTTCCTCTTGAAGTTCCCAGGGTATATCAGTATCAGGGTCACTTGGATCGGGATTATAATCAGGAAGGCGCTCAGGACTGAGATTCCCTTGGGTAGGCTGCAAATTAATACTATCAAGAACACTACTTACTAAGTCGCCTTCTGTTTGTGGTGTTTTATCTTTTGGTTGGTCTGTTCGTGGTAGTATTTCTGTCATAATCTTCAATCCTCCCCAATACAGGATTAGTGGTTATGTGTGCTATTATATGCGCACTTGCGTTTCATGCTACCATTGTTTGCGCGGCAGGTCAAATATTTTTTGGCCTCTGTTGAGAAAAATAGATAGCGAGCATAGACAGAGGTTTATATAGAAATATATTTGAACGATATTTTTTGGCAAAAATGAGAGATATTTTATATATACTGTACGATGGTGAAAGTATGATGGTTTGAATGCAAGGCTAACTCTCAGTTGTGCAAGAGTAATAATATTCGGCCTCCCTATACAATAAAGTATAGCGGTGCGAATTAACGATATAAACACCAATAAATACTCTCCAAGCAAAATATTTGCACTTAATAAGCTGCAATATACTCGAATACCCCATACATATTGCCACCCCACCCCACATCCGCTATAATACAGAGGTACGGAGAGGTGCAAGAGTGGTTGAATTGGCACGCCTGGAACGCGTGTGTGGCGGCAACGTCACCCAGGGTTCGAATCCCTGTCTCTCCGCCATATCAGCGCCAGGCGGCACGCTGCCATAGAAGTGCGCTGCTGATTCGTCTTTTGGCATGATGCGTGGCTATACTGTATATTTTTGTGCAGATTGGGCTTGCAGAAATGTTTTTTGACAGTTTATACTAAAGGATAATTATGGTACGATCTTCTACACCAGTTATAGAGCTCCGAGGCCTTACCAAGCAGTATGGTTTGGGCGATGCTGCCCAAAACGCCTTGGACAACGTCGACCTGCGAGTCGAAAAAGGCGAATTCATTGTCATCATGGGCCCCAGTGGTTGCGGCAAGACGACATTGCTCAATATCATGGGTTTGCTCGACCGCGCCGACAGCGGCGAGTATTTTCTTGATGGAACATCGGTCGCGACGCTGAGCAAGCGTCAACACGCTCGGATTCGCTCGCGGCAGATTGGCATCGTCTTCCAGAGTTTTAACCTGATTAATCGCCTAACGGTGCTTGAGAATGTTGCCCTTCCCTTGAGTTATCGTGGAGGGATGCGCCGCGTCAAGCGCCTGGAGCAAGCCAGTGCGGTGCTGAAGAATTTCCACCTCCAAGAGCGCGAATATTACATGCCGTGGCAGCTCAGTGGTGGACAGGTGCAGCGCGTGGCAATTGCTCGCGCCCTGGTAAATCACCCGTCGATTATCCTCGCTGATGAGCCAACAGGTAACCTCGATAGCCGCTCGAGCCATATTATTATGGAAGAACTGGCTCAACTACACCGCCGGGGCAATACCATCATTATGGTGACGCACAACCCCAACCTTACGAGCTATGCTAGCCGTGTGATTAAGATGCTTGATGGGCAGATTGCCAGTGATGAGCAGATGCGCACCACTGCTGCCACACCAACACCAGTGGCCCGCAAGCCACGAGTTCGCCGGGCAGCACCTGCTGGCAAGGCTGCGCCGACGATTGCGCAGGGCACGGCATCGGCCGCTCAGCCAGCTGCGCCAGTCAAGGCAATTGCTCGCGGTCGGCCCGCCAAGGTTACTACGCCAGTAACGACAGCGCCAACCGTGGTCGACTACGAAGATCCGCATACCCAAGAGGGTCCGACTATTGAGCCTATGCCAGTTGCTCCACCAGAAGTGCCGCCAGCCTTGTCCGCCGCACAACAAACGACTTCGGCTACCCCAACTCAGTCTCAGTCTGCAGCAATTCAACCTCAACTAGCTGCGCCGCAACCAACCAACCAACCTGCAGCACTAGGGGCCCATACTGCAGCCCAGTCATCATCTACGTCGTCTGCAGTATCGACCGCTCAGCCAGCTGTGGCAACACCAGCCCAGCAGCCTACTTCACCATCGTCTGCTCACCAATCTAGTACAAAGGAGCCCCAGGCATGATAATCATTGATCATTTCGAAAATGCAAGCAGTAGCTTCCGGCGCAACCGCGGCCGTAATTTGCTGGCGACGCTGGGTGTGGCAATTGGCGTGGGTAGCATCGTGGCGATCTTGGCGCTGAGTGGTGGCCTGCATAATATTATTTCTCAACAGGTGTCTGAGCTTAATAACAACCTCATTGTCGTGCGCCCTGGTGTACAAGATAAGAGCTTCTCGTCGCTGGCGAGCTCGGTCGCGCAGTATAATTACAATACCAGCACCATCACCGAGTCCGATGTCGAGGCGGTACGCAAGATGCCACATATCCGTGCTGTAGCACCAATGATGACTTCTGAGAACAAGCTCAAGGGCGATGGTCGAGAAGCTAATGCGACTGTTGTGGCAACCTCGCCGGATCTCGCCATTACAAGCCAGCTTGCACTGCGCGATGGCGATTTCCTTGAGGGTGGCACACATGACGCCAAGCCAGCGGTGCTTGGGCCAAAGCTATCGGTGCAGTTGTTTGGTACTGAGCAGTCAATAAGTCAAACTTTCAAGATTCGTGGTAAAGAATTCATCGTCGTCGGGATATTGCGCGGTGTAGAAAAACCGCTGAATTATAACAATGTCGATTTCGACAACGCAGCTATCATCACCACTGAGGCAGGTAAGAAAATTCACAATGGCCATACACAGATTCAGCAGATCAACATCCAGGCTGATGCGTCGCAGCAGGTCGGGCAGATTGCTCAGCAAGTTAAGGACAAGATCAAGCAAAATCACCAAGGGGAGGAAGACTTTACTGTGGCAACGGGTGATGCGATTAGCCAACCAACCAACCGGCTCTTCACAGCACTAACCCAAGTGTTGACGCTAATTGCAGCCATCTCGCTGGTGGTTGGTGGTATTGGTATCATGAATATCATGCTGGTGAGCGTGGTAGAGCGCACGCGCGAGGTGGGTATCCGCAAAGCGGTTGGTGCGACCGACGGTAATATCATCACGCAGTTCGTTATCGAGGCGCTGGCGATTAGCTTGCTTGGTGGTATCCTGGGCTACATCCTGGGTTACATAGTGGCGCTGAGCTTTAGCGTCTGGCTGTCCTTCCCGCCAGCACTGGAGTGGCAGACGGCGGTGATGGCAATTGGCCTTGCATTAGCGGTTGGCCTTACCTTCGGTCTCTACCCAGCTATTCGTGCCGCACGCAAGAACACAATCGAGTCGCTACGGCAGTACCATTGATCGACATAGTTATGTTGATACAGAACCCGCCTGAAATGTGGCGGGTTTTTTGTGTGGGCTATGGTATTTCTGCCCTGCTCTACTCAAATCATAGAGTTTTGCGAGTATGAAGTTTGAAATTTCAAGATATACTGCCCCTTCCCTGCTTCACGCTATTCAACACCCCGAGGTAGCAGCTGGCGAATTCTGCTAGTATCATGCCGTGTAGCACCTGCTCTACCTCTGTCTCTCCAGCAAGCAAGATAGACTTTGCATGGGGTCTGCGGCCACTGAGGCGGCGATCGAGCGCTGCCATGCGCTGCTGGGTAGCGGCGTCATTCTCACTCGCGAGGTCGAAAAGCGCAAACGGTTTATCCACCGGATGGCTCAGCCAGCCGTGAGCACCAGCGTGCTCTGCCTCAGTAAGAGTAGTAGAGAATGCCACATTGTGCGCCCGCTCCTGCCAGCACCACTGCCACCACTGGGCGACTGGCGCGAACGCCCCACTACCACAAAACACCGCCGTCTTGCCCGCCGCCTGACGTGCAAGCTGCTTGGCGAGATTGTGAGCGGTTGGCACGGCAGTGCCCCACTGCTGCGCCGCGTTTGCTGCGTTCGCTGCGCCATCTGCTATTGCTTCCACAAGATCATCATCCAGCAACTGATAGGCCGTCAGTAGCGCACTCAGTGTGCTGAGTATGCGTAGTGGTTCTACCTGCCCTTCTCTCTTCGCAACCGGCACGACGGTGGCTGCAGGATATGCTGTGGCGTACTCAGCCGCGGCAGCATCATGAGTGAGTAGAATAGCTAGAGCGGCATGCTGCTGTGTATAGCGCAGAATATTCTTCACCTGGTCAGGTGCGATGCCAGCCTCGATAATAATCACCAGGCTATGTGCATCCACAAACGCTGGCACTGCTGCTGCCTTGCAGCACAACACAGGCGTAGTCATGTGAGGCTGCATGAGCTGCTGAGTGACGTGAGCCAGCACCGCACCACCATCCGTTGCTATAATAACAACATTATGAATATCATGCTGGAGTGATATGTGTGAGAGCTGATTTGCTACCTCTGTTGGCAATGTTGTTTGTTTCCATAATGTTGCAATGTGATGCAGAGTGGCCTCGGCACCGCGTTGGCGCAATATGGTCTGGTCATCAAGCATAATCGTCTCCTTCTGCTTGCAAGAGTATACCCTCCCATGATACATTAATTAGCAGAGAATCATAAGCATATTTGGAGACAGGTGGGAACCATGAATATCAGCACTACATCACAATCAATTACCGACGATCAAGAGCTTGCCAAGGTGCTCGCTGGGATCGGCCCACAGGTGGGCACAGCAGCGTCGCAGCGGTCGCAGGCGATGATGTCGGGGCAAGGTGCTGGCCGTTCGTCACTCTCGGGTATGTCGGGCAATATGGGCTCGTCCGTGCCGGTTATGTCGTCTCAGCAGCAGCCGTCGCAGCCTGCACCTAGTGGCGAGGCGCTCAATGGCGTGAAGCAATCGGCCATCAAAGAGCTGCGCCCGCTGGTGGATAAGCTCAACGTTAGCCCAGATGAGAAGTTCGATACCTACCTGCTTTTGATCCGCTCGACGGACGACAAGAGTTTAATCGATCCAGCCTACCAAATCGCCAAATCCATCCGCGACGAAACCCGCCGTGCCCAAGCGCTGCTCGACATCATCAAAGAGATTGATTATTTGTCGCAGAGGTAATAGCTCATACGATAAGAATAGGCATTATCACCACTGATGTGGTGATTTTGTTATAGCGCTAAAAATGATATATACTACAAACACAACCATGACAAAAACACGTCACTATAAGCCACATCGCCGTACACCCAAATATCATAGCATTGATGCAATGCCATCGCTTATATCGCCGAGCCAGTGGTCGACGTCTTCTTCGGATATCAAAAAGCAGCTTGTTACCGTTGATGCAGCGCTGAAGAGCCAAAAGCCACATCTCACCTACCTCGTCGAGCAAGCAGGCCGTAACTGGAGTGAGGAAAAACGTCGCCAGCGACGCTCGGCTGCCTTGGGAGAGAGTGCTGTGGCGCTTGTGCAGCACTATGCGAGCAAAGAACAGTGGTCGCATGTCGATATGGCGCGGCTACTCGCAGCATATCCTGGCTGGGTGGAGGCGACTGAACAAGATAATACGGCGCTGACTCGGCAAGAAAACAAGAAGCGAATCAAGAAACTCACGCACTTTAACCATGCCCTGCGCGATGTGATAGACAACGCCACACACGCCTGCGAGACATGGAAGTCGATACCGTCTGTGTCGGATATAGTTAACGGCTTAGAAGCAGTGTGTCCAGGCAAGAAGCATGCTCAAAACAAGCAAGATCGAATAGGTATGTTGTATGCGACAGTAGCGGGCATTCGCAATGAAGTGCTCTTCATGCGGGTGCTGGATGAAGCGGGTATTGCCTATGAGCCAGGCACGGCCAACCAGGATATGCGCGGGATAGACATAATGGTGAATGGTAAGCTTATCGATCTCAAGTCGTCTGAACACTATGTGCATGAGGCCCAGGAAGATGCTGCTGAGCATGATGATGACGAACGGATCTTTTTCTTCCCTGGTGTGGAGGGGTATGAATATCGCAATAAACTAATGCTGCCGAAGGAAAAAATTATCCGGGTTATGCCACGGGTGGTAGCCCGCATGTATAGCCATGGTATCCTAGATAAGCCAACACAACAGAGGTAGATTCCACAACAACATGCGACCATAACAGAGGTAAAGGAGGTGCATTGCCATATGCCACACGAAATACCACAGCAGCCGTCAGACAAAGAACATGAAAGACATATAGTACTCAAAGAGTCAATCGCTCAATCGATCCTCGAGAAAAGACCATGGCCCTATGGTGGGTCTGAAGGCGAGCCAGGGCTGCTCTCTATCCAGTGGATGTCGTTGCAGTATGCCGAGGATGGCTGGTCAGCAACTGGCTTAACCACTGATGGGCGCTATGTACGAGCAGACATCAGCAACAATACAGACGATGTGATACTCGAAGTGGAGGCTATGCAATCCGACGGAGAGACAGACACCCCACAGAGCAGTTAGCCGCGTACACACACTAGCTCGCTGATGTCCGCTTGCTGTGGCGCGAAGCTGACTTTTTCTTGCGCTTGGCTTTGTCCTTAGCTTTGGGCCGAGGTTTGCTGGCGTCTTTTGTGCGCTTGCTCTTGCCTTTCGCTGGCTTCTTTTTCGATGCTTGCCGCTCGTGAATAGCGTTTTTTACCTCTGTTATTTCGTCCCAGGGGTGGGTACCATCGGCGCATTCGATGGTTTTTTCGTGGCCTTTGCCGAGGAAGACGACGGTGTCGCGGGGGGTGCGGGCACGGCGGACGGCAAAGCGGATGGCCTCAGCGCGGTCGTGGATGAGGAAGAGGTCGGTGTCTTGGGTTTTGCCAGCGGCTTCTGCGCCTTTGGCGATTTGGGTGAGGATGTGTTGCCCATCGACGTCACGGTCGTCTTCTTCGGTGACAATAAGCTCATCAGCAATTCGCCCTGCGATCTTGCCTTGGATGGCTCGCTTGGACTCATCGCGCCGGCCAGCTGAGCCAAACAGGACGATCAGCTTGCCCTTGGTGCTGGCTCGCACACTACCGAGGAGCCGCTCAAAAGCGTCGGGTGTGTGGGCAAAATCGACAATAGCGGAGAATGGCTGCCCAGCATCCACCACTGTCATACGGCCCTCCACCCCGGTGAGTGCAGCCAGGCCCTGCTCGATCTGCACCCGGCTGAGGCCTACCTCGTGCCCTACTGCTACCGCGGCCAGGCTGTTGGCAATGTTAAACTCACCCGGCATGTTGATGGTGATGTGATGCATCTGCCCCATGAGCCATACATCGTAGCGGCTGCCCGAGGCGGTTTGGGTGATGTTCGTAGCGCGAATGTCGCCGCCTGCAATGCCATAGCACAGGCTACGGGGCACGGCTTGCTCGAAGACTGCTGCTGATGGGTCATCCGCATTGATAATGCCAACCCGCCGCGCCAGCTTGAAGAGACGCATTTTGGCGGCGCGGTAGCGCTCAAATGTCTTGTGATAATCTAAATGCTCGTGTGTGACGTTGGTCATGACGGCGATGTCTATTGGAATGCCAAAGATGCGATGCTGCGCCAATGCATGGCTCGTTACCTCTAGTACCACCCACTGCACATTACGCCGTCGAAACTCTGCCAGCCGCTGCTGCAACAGCGGTGCAGATACGGTGGTCATGTGCTCGGTTTGCGGCGTAATGTTGTTATTCACTCCATATGCCACAGTCGTCATTAGGCCGGCATTGTAACCTGCCTCGACCAACATGCGGTGGATCATAAAGCACGTTGTGGTCTTGCCATTTGTCCCGGTCACGCCAATGACGTGCATACCCTGGGCTGGGAAGCCTTGGTTGGCCGCTGCCGCAGTGGCTTCGAGCAGCCGATAGCCTGGCTCCAGCGCCGCCAGCACGCTGGGCGGGAGCGTATTCTTGAGTGTTTGTTTTAGAGAAAATGCCATGACACATATTATACCACTTTTGATAGTATTTAAAACCATGAGAGGTATGATTGTTGGGTAGGGCACATGTGGGAGAAAAGTGCAGAATTTCTCTTGATTTCAGTCTTATTGTTTCGTCATTTTAGCCGATAAAGTGGCGAAATTTGTCGTTGTGTTGATATTAATATTCTCGTAGAATGTTGACCTGAGTATCACATCGAGTGGAAAAGGAGAAGTTGAGAGTAAGCCTACCATTGAAGTCCATGCTCATGTAATTTGATTTTTATTATCACACTACTCTTCTACTTTCCCTGCTCTGCTATAATAACCTTATGAAGATTCTTGGGATTGAGAGCAGCTGCGACGAGACGGCGGCTGCGGTGGTGGCCGATGGGCGGCGCCTGCTAAGCAGTGTGGTGCACTCGCAGATCGATATTCACGCCCAGTATGGTGGTGTGGTACCAGAGGTAGCGGCGCGGAGCCATATTGAGATGATTACCCCAGTGATCGACCGCGCATTGGCCGAGGCGGCATGCAGCTGGGATGAAATTGATGGCATTGCGGTGACGTATGCGCCCGGGCTGGTAGGGTCACTATTGGTGGGGACGCTGGCGGCGCGGACGTTGGCACTTGTGCACGAGAAGCCGCTCTACGCGATTCATCATGTGGAGGCGCACGTCTATGCCAATTTCGTGGTGGAGGATGGCCGGCCAAAGCCCGAGCCAGCTTTAGCGCTACCTGCTGCGCAGCCGAGCTTCCCTATGCTGGCGCTCATCGTCTCTGGTGGGCATAGTCAGTTGGTGTTGTTTCGGGCGCATGGTGACTATACACTACTTGGCCAGACGCAGGATGATGCTGTAGGCGAAGCCTTCGACAAGGTAGCAAAGATCATTGGTTTGCCCTACCCTGGCGGCCCGGCCATTGCTGCTGCCGCTATGCATGGTGACCCGCAGCATTACGCGTTACCCAAGGCGCGGATGCATGGCCAGTACGATTTCTCTTTTTCAGGCCTTAAAACGGCCGTGCTGCGCCGAATGCAAGCCGAGGTAGGTAAAGATACCTCTTTTCCTTCGCACGAGCTTTCAGCGCTTGTTACGCCGCAGCAGCGCCATGATATGGCGGCGAGCTTTCAACGTGTGGCGGTAGAGACGTTAGTCGATAAGACGGTGCTGGCTTATGAGCACTATGCGCCGCGCTCCGTCGTGATTGCTGGTGGTGTGGCGGCCAACCAAGAACTCCGCCGCCAGCTACGCACCGCCCTGCCCTGCTCTATTAGCTACGCACCGATGGCCTTTTGCACAGACAATGCAGTGATGATCGCCGCTCTCGGCTACTACTACGCCCAGGCTGGCCACACAGTCGATCCATACCTGCTCGAAGTGCAGCCGAGTTTGTCGATGCGCGAAGCAGTGTGGGCTGATAATCAATAACTAGTTCTCTTTTGCGCGAATCTGCCTGGCTAATGCTGCGGCAGCTACAACCGTTTCGTCGAGTGTGCGATAGATTGGGAGCTCTGGCTGCTCAAGGTGTGCCTGTGTTTCGATATCAAATGGTCGGTCGAAGCTTTTGTCAATGCCAAGCACGATGGACGAGCCGCGCCCGAGTTCCTTACCAAGCTCTAGTGGTGTAATGATGCCTGGCCCCTTGACAAAGTAAAACATGACCACGCGTGCGAGCTGCAAATTCCGGTGCTCCCATGTGATCTGCTCCTTCGCAATATCACCAACGCGCGGTATTCCTTCTGGGCGTCGTGGGTTGGCAATAATGAGCTCTTCGTCGCATGCTTCTGTTTGCTCAATATTTTTTAATAATTTTTCTGCTTGTTTTTGCCAATCCTCTGCCCCAGAAATAGGGCCTGCGACGAAGATGTCTGGTCGTAATTCTTGCATAGATAACGCTGATGTTGGGCGTTTGACGAGCATGGCAAAATAGTATCATGGACTATTGCAAAGGTCAAATATCACAGACACGAAAAATAAGCTGAAGATCTGCAAGTCGCGGATTTTTTATCTTACCGTAAGGTGAATGCTATCTACCACGGTGCCTAGTAGTGTAGATATTGTTACGAAGGCAGTGCTCTACCGCGCTATAATCTTTCGCGCCGCACGCATGAAACGAACCACCTGATGTATGAATGGCCGAGCGATATATTCATAGCAGCCAGCGCGTTCCTCCAGCTGACCACCAAAGCCTTTCTTGAAGTGATACACCCCCTCTTGCTCAGGGAAGCCATTGAAGTTTCCGCTTGTGCCGTAGAAGTTATAGCGCTGAGCGCCAAGGCTGATGGCACGGCACATTGCTGTATATTGCAAGGCGTACGAGCCAGAGAACTTGGCGTGCCGATCGTCCGACCCGCTAAGAAAATACACCACCTCGTTATCGCTCGTGTGCATGAATATGGCGGCGGCCAGCGGCAGGAAGTCGCCGCTAGCTGCCTGGCGCAACGTTTCGTAATCTGCCAGGCGTTTGGATACCGCGGTGAGCTGGTTGTCGAGCTCCTTCATCTGCCCTTGCTTGTCTGGCTCGGTCGTTAGCGCATCGCGCTTGGCTTGCAGTGCATCCTGCTGGCCGCTGAGACGGGCTTGGTAGCCAGCAAGGTCGAGCTCGGCAATCAGGAACCACGCCTGCTTACGGTGAAAAGCGTGAAACAATTGCTGATAAAATTCCTCGCTGCGTCCTGAGAAGCCACGCCGCGTGCCAGTATCAATCAATAACTTCGCAAACGGGGCGAGATCGTCCACTGCAGTAATCTCGCGTACCGCCACACCATACTTAGTGGCCGCCTTGACACAGCTACGTGTCTTGGCATCGAAGCTTTTGAGTAGTGCTGCGTCGTCGTGATAGGGCGAAAGATCTTTGGCAAAGAACCAGCGCACGTAGCGCGCGTTGTGGTCGGTCTGCTGCGGGGGGATAGCGCGAAAGCCTGCCTTTTCTAATTGTTGCAGCGCCTTGGCTGTACCTGTTACTTCGAGAAGCTGAGTAGGGTCACTTCCCTGCCGCAGGATGAGTGGCGGTTGAATCCGAAGTAAAATACCTTTGTGTGCTTTGACATATTTCTTAAGTTCTGTCAATAATGTACTGAGCACTGCTGGGTTGTGATAGTCCACGAGCGGTCCTTGCAAACATTCAAACTCGCTATAGCCCAAGGTGCGCCACTCATATAACACGGCGGTAGCCACCAAGCGCTCACCCTCAGCAAACAACCCCAGACAATGTGGCTGCCAGCCCAGCTGTGCCACTCGCTTGGCATTGGCGGCCGACTGGACGAAGCTCCCTAGCGGATGCTGCGCGGTAAATTGCTCGAGTGTGGATGAATCAATAGGTTTGAGCTGCATAATAATAGCGCTAGTATAGCATTTTTGAGTGGTGAGAGGAAGAGAGCGATGGTAATGAGCGACACATGATTGGCTATAACGAAGGAGTTTAGAGAGACACCACCCTGCATCAGACTCATCACTTCGTCGTGGTGTTCATGAATGTTTTTGTAATAATCATCAGTGAAAATCCGCCGCAAAGTTGCTATACTAATGTTATGAAACATTTTTTACAGACTGAGGCATGGGAGGCCTTTCAACAAGCGCAGCAGCGCCACACGGTGCGGCGGGTAGACAAAGGGTGGCAGTATTATGGCATTATTGAGCATGGTCGGCTCAACCATCGGTTGTATGTACCCTATGGGCCCGAGGCGGATAACGATGCAGCTCAGGAAGCGGCGCTCAAGGATATCATTGCTACTGGGCGACAATATGGTGCAGATTTTGTGCGGGTCGACCCCCGAACGACGCGGCTTGAGCAATTGCAAAATCTTGGCTTTCGCAAGGCGAAGAGCCTCCAGCCAGATCGAACGATTATTAATGATGTGACGATGGATCACGATGCCATTCTGGCTAATGCCAAGCAAGCAGTGCGTTACACCTGGCGCAAAAATCAGAAGGCAGGGGTGCGCTTCCATACCAGTTATGAGCCAGCAGATATCGAGATTTTTTTTGATATGATTCACGATGTTGCCAAGCGTACTGGCATGCAGCCTCATAGTGATGCCTACTTTCGCCAAATGGCAGAGGTGCTCTTCCCGCGCAAGGCAGCTGGCCTGATGTATGCCACGCTGGAGGACAAACCGGTTGCAAGCCTTATCTTCTTTAGTGATGGTACGACGATGGCCTATGCCCATGCTGCGTCCTACACCGCCCAGCGCAACCTCAGCCCAGCTACAGCACTAGTGGTGTTTGCCCTCTTCTATGCGCACGATACCGGGCACAAATTCTTTGACTTTTATGGCATTGCGCCAGATGATGTGCCGAAGGATCACCCCTGGGCGGGCTTCACGCACTTTAAGAAGTCGTTTGGGGGTACGCCAGTGGACTATATCGGCACCTGGGAAAAACCTCTCCACCCACTGCGCTACCATCTGTATCACCTCTACCAAGCGCTATATCAGCACATGCGCAGTCTGCGCCAAGCATCGTATCGCCGCTCGCATAAGTAGTTGGTAAAGAGATCACTTAGAAGAAGACGCTCTAGTGGGGCGTCTTTTTATATTATCTTTCCCCTCCCCTACTCTACAGACGTGACTTCAGATGGATGATGATATGAGATCCATATGATGATGTGGGGCTATAGAGCTTGATGAAATTGCGCATTATTCACGTGAAATAAAGATATGTATGATGAAAAATTGGGCTACCTCTTCCCTACTATAATTCAATTTTGGTTGTAACTATGATAAACACAACTTATCTTTATCTCTGATTTATTATTCATACTTTCCTTTTGTATTATGTGAAACGCGTTGATGAATGCAGCATGATGGTATGTGAGCAGACATTTGCAGTGCAGAGATTTCTGCTGCTTTCTGATAGTCTGCCCATTCCTCATGTTCTACTGGATGAGATAGTAAAATTGTAATTGCTTTAGTCGCAGGTCGTCACAAGGTGCACCTTCCACGTGAAAAACTACACAATGGGAAACTATCAGAACAAATGACTGCTCGATAGTGACTAATCTGCAAAGCGAGAAACAAATCATATCATCTTAATCAGCTGCGTCTTAGCCTCATCACTAACCTCTGTCACCTCTGCCATTGAGCCGCCAAACGTGCTATACTAGGTAGCTGAAGTTGCACCAAAAAATTGGCCTGGCAGATGCTGCACCCATATTTTCACGTGAAGCATCGATCGCGCCGTTTTCGTGTGAAAAGTATCAATAATCTGTAAGGAAGCCACCGCCATGAAACTTGCCAAGACCTACAACCCTAACGAATACGAGCCAAATATCTACGCTATGTGGGAGAGCGCTGGCGTGTTTCGGCCAAATGGGGAGGGCACACCGTATAGTATCGTGATGCCGCCGCCCAATGCCAATGGCAACCTGCACGTCGGGCATGCGCTGGGCTCGGCCTTGCAAGATATCTTGGTGCGCTACCACCGGATGAAGGGTGACGACGCGGTGTTTATCCCTGGGTCAGACCATGCTGGCTTTGAGACGTGGGTGGTGTATGAGCGCGAGCTCGAGAAGCAGGGCAAGACACGCTTCGATTACTCTCGTGATGAGCTATATACACAGGTGTGGAACTTTGTCGACCAGAAGCGGGGCGATATGGAGCTCCAGCTGCGCGCTCTTGGTGTTGGGGCCGACTGGGAAGATATGGTCTTTACGCTTGACCCCAAGGTGGTGGAGACGGTTTATAGTACCTTCAATAAGCTGTGGCAGGATGGGCTGATCTACCGGGGTGAGCGGATTGTGAACTACTGTACCAAACACCAGACCAGCTTTGCCGACATTGAGGTGGTGCACAAGACGGAGAAGTCTAAGCTGTGGCGTATTGCGTATCCGCTACTCGATCATATTGGTGAAATTATCGTTGCTACGACGCGGCCCGAGACGCTACTGGGTGATACCGCCATCGCTGTCAACCCGGCAGATGAGCGCTACAAGAAGTTGATTGGCACCAAGGCGCTGCTCCCATTGGTGGGGCGCGAGATCCCGATTATTGCTGACGAATATGTTGATGCGTCATATGGTACTGGTGCGGTCAAGATCACGCCGGCTCACGACCCAAATGATTTTGAGATGGGGCAGCGGCATGGGCTGCCAGTGGAGCAGGTGATTGGTTTTGATGGGCGAATGACGAATGTTCCCGCACTATTTGATGGTCTCACCACGACGGAGGCACGCCAACGGGTGCTGGAGGCGCTGGAGCGCGAAGAGCTGCGCCGTGGCGAGGAGGAGCTGGAGCACTCGGTGGGACATTGCTACAAGTGCGACACCGTCATTGAGCCGATGGTGAAAGAGCAATGGTTCATCTCGATGCGTCCTTTGGCGGATGCAGCGATTGCTGCTATTGAGCGCGGTGATGTGACCTTCACTCCCGCCAATAAAGGCGAGGTGGTCATCAAATACCTGCGCGAGATCAAAGACTGGAACGTGAGCCGGCAGATCCCGTGGGGGATACCCATCCCAGCCTTCCAGAGCACGACCGATCCGAGTGACTGGATCTTCAACACAAATGTCAACGAAAAAGAAATAGTTGTAAATGACACAACATACCGTCGGGAAGAAGACACACTCGATACCTGGTTTAGCAGTGGGCAGTGGCCATTCATTACCACCGACTATTTGCAAGATGAGCCGCTGGCGAAATTCTACCCCAACGCAGTAATGGAGACGGCGGGAGATATCCTCTTCTTCTGGGTGGCGCGGATGATGATGCTTGGCCTGTACTGCACAGGGCAGGTGCCGTTTCGTCATGTGTATCTCCATGGGCTGGTGCTGGATGAGCATGGGCAGAAGATGAGCAAAAGTAAGGGCAATGTGATCAACCCAATGGAGGCAATCAGCCAGTATGGCTCAGACGCACTGCGCATGGGGATTATTGCCAGCCGCTCAGCCGCTCAGCCACAAGCCTTTAATACTGGCAAGGTGGTGGCAGCGCGCAATTTCTGCAATAAATTATGGAACATTGCTCGCTTCATCGAGGCGCAGGTGGGGGATACGCAGCCCGTGCACGTACCGACGCCACAATCGATGGCTGACCATTGGATTATCCGTCAGCTGAGCAAGGCAGGGGAAGTGATGGAGCAGCAGCTAGCGCAGTATCGTTTTGCCGAGGCGGCAGAGACACTTTACCACACAGTGTGGGATGATGTAGCCGATTGGTATATCGAGGCAGCTAAGGTGGAGCAGCACGCTGATATGCTGGTGTGGGTGCTCGATACGTGCCTGCGCTTGGCTCACCCATTTGCACCGTTTGTGACGGAGACGATTTGGCAAAGCCTGAGCTGGCATAACGATCTCTTGGCGGCAGCGCAATATCCGCAGGCTGAGAAATACAATGAGCTGCAAGCGGCTGAGTTTGGCCGGCTCAAGCGACTCGTGACTGAAGCGCGCTACGTAACGAGTGAATTACCAGGCAATGAGCGCTACACACTGCTCTATATGGATGACGCGCTCGTAGCGGATAATACCGAGCTGGTGCGGCGTTTGGCTGGCCTAGCGGCGGTGGAACATATTGATGTAGCACGAGGGTTACGCCTGGCCGCCAGTGGTCGCGATGCCTGGCTCGACGTAAGCGACAAGACACTCTATGAGCACCAGACGAACCTCGAGAAGCGTTTAGTTGCAGCACGCAATGACGCCGCCAAGCTGGAGGCACGCCTAGCAAACGAACGTTACACCAGCCAAGCACCCGCTTATTTAGTGGAAGAATCGCGCCAGCAGCTGTCAAGCAGGCAGGCGTTGATCGAGCGGCTGGTGAAGGAATTGCAGGTGATAGAATAGTAGTACTGTAGTACTGAAAATTTGAGGGTTCACTGATAGAGAAAGCTACCATCAATATGAGATGGTAGCTTTTTGATGAGTAGAGATAATGAAGAATGCTGGCCTAATCGCTTGCGCTCTAAATGACACATAGAGTACTTGGCAATAAAGGGAGGCGCAAGTATAGAAAGAAAAAGAGGTTATTGTGATAACGAGCTATAATAGCCTGAAGCTAAAAAATCCTATCCCATCACACAGCTATTCGCACCCGTTTTTGCTGAGGTCTTGTGGCGAGCGAGATGGACTAGAGTGTTCGCCACATAGATTTATATAAGCGTAAATATGCTATGGCAAGCAGCTTCCACATCTCATCAAGCGAAATAGTAGGGAAGAGAGCTCATGCAAAAAAGAGAATATCTCGACATTGACACAAAACATACTTGACAGAAAAGAAACATCCTGCTACCATGAATATGAACAAAAATAGAACTAATGAAAATCACACATCCAGAAAACACACAAATGAAACATACACACCACACTACTTCATACAAAACCATTCTCGCGCAGGCGGCTGTGGCGGTCTTTAGCATAGCGACTGCACTGGGGGTGTTCTTGCACGATGGGCAATTTGATAAGATGACCACTGCGCTTCTTACGCTCGAGCCTGCCGTGCTGCGAAGCCGTGGATTACAAGACTCGGCAGAGCCCGATAAGCTAATAACCGATCCACACGTCCATCCGCATCATACGTCGCTTGGGCATAAGGCGGCGCATCACGGGCAACACCACACGCCAGGCGTGTCACCGCGCGATGATGAATATAGATATCTGGCGCATAAGCAGCGGGGAACGCGTCACGCCTTTGATAATCAGTTCTTGCCGATTGTTGGTTAGTTATTGATGGTGATATGGATGTCCGGCGGCAATCTGCTGCGCCCGGTAGAGTTGCTCGGCCAAGATGAGCCGCACCAACTGATGCGGAAACACCAGGTGAGACAGCGACCACACCAGGTTGGCGCGCTCCATCACTGCCTCTGTCACACCATATGCTCCACCAATGATAAGTACGAGTGATTTGCCTTGCGCCATTGGCTGATGCAGGCTGCGTGAGAGGGTAGGCGAGTCGAGCATTGTGCCGCGCTCATCCAATAGTACAACATATGCTTGGGGCGAAAGCGCCCGTAGAATCTGCTGCGATTCCTCACGCCGCGCTGCATCGCCACTGTGCGGGCTGGCAGGGAGGAGCTTCCACTGCAGCTGCCAGCCGCGAGTCATGCGTTGCTCGTAGCGTGCAATACCATCAACCAGCCAGGGCTCGTGCCGCTTGCCAATGGCAATGATGGTGATCACGCGCTGGCGTCTCCACCACTGCTGGGTACTGCTGCAGCAAGGCGCTGGGCGGTGGTAGACAGGTGAGTGTCGCTGGTATTAGTCGGGTAGCCATGATGGAGCTGTAGCACCTCGCGGTCATATAGCGGCACAAGATGAATGTGAGCGTGCGGCACATCAAAGCCTTCCACTACCACGCCGACTCGCTCAGGCTTGAGCTCTGTCTCCATTGCGTGGGCAATCCGCTGTGCTACCTCCCAGAGGTGTTGATATACTTCAGTTGGGAGCGCCCACAGCGAATCAATCTGCTGCTTCGGTACGACCAGCACGTGGCCATCGCTTAGCGGGTTGATATCGAGGAAGGCTATTGTGTGCTCGTCTTCATACACCGTATGGCTTGGTATTTCACCTTTGATAATCTTGGTAAAAATAGAATCCTGCATGACTTTAGTATACGCGAAGGTGGGGCAAGAGCTCAAGGACATCTGCTGCGCGATATTTTCGTTCGGCATCACATCTGTTATAATGAGAGCAGACCACGTGGAGAGGTGCAGGAGTGGTTGAACTGGCCGCTCTCGAAAAGCGGTAAGCCGCAAGGCTTCGAGGGTTCGAATCCCTCTCTCTCCGCCATGTTTTTGATCGTATTTATCTGCGAGCTCTGGGCTGGCAGGTTTTTATTATAATAACGACGCATCGCGACGTGAGGGGTGCCGCTTGGTGCACTTCTGTCTTGCACATACTCACCAGAGGTAATGAAAAAGCGCACACCGCGAAGTGTGCGCATATGTTTGTGTGAGAAGAGAGCCAAGTATTATTGGCTAGGTAGTCGAAGCACCAGTGTTGCTGCTATTGGTAGTAGTGTTGATGTTACCACCAGGGATGATAGTGTTGATGACAAAGTTCACCGCCGCATAGGCTAGTAGCGCCACCACAACACCGACAAGAGCGTACATGATAGTATTCTTTGCACCTTGTACCTGTGATGAATTACCACCAGAGACAACATAGCGAATACCACCGAAGATGATCATAATGACCGCGATAGCACCAACGAGAAACAGCATGATGTTGCTTACCCGTGTGAAGATACCGGCATCACCAAAGAGGTCGGCTGGCTGGTCTTTGCCCCGTGAGCGGCTCGCACCGTCTGACACGCCACCAATTGCAGCGCTGGGCGGTGCAGCAGCAATTATCCCACCCCCGATGAGGGCAAGAGCACTGATAGATAGTAGACATTTTTTTAGCATAATAAACCTAGCTCCTTTTATCTTGTAATTATACGATATGGCGTTTTTTTTGTCGAGAGGAAAGCGGTGAAATTTCTCAGCTTGTGATACTGTGGTGACTCGCTTCCTTCATCTCTTTTGCCAGTGACGTCTTGAAAGCTTGCTGTTATGACGATATCTTGAAGCTCAACATGAGGAATTGGTATGTTAGTGAGACGTGCTTGGCAGTCTACTTATTTATATTGCTTGATAAAGGGGAGGGAAGGGGAGTGCTGGAAATATATGACTAACGACACTGCGGCGAAGTAGGGATAAAATTGTATCTCACAAATGTCTAGCGCAATCGCCTGACCTATGCTACAATAGCCAGTGCACGTTGGTGCACAATCCGACACGCTGGAGGAGTACCCAAGTGGCTGAAGGGGACGGTTTGCTAAATCGTTAGTGTGGGGAGACCTGCAGCGGGAGTTCGAATCTCCCCTCCTCCGCCAGGATTGTTTTTGAGATATCGCCATATGCTGGGCTTCGTCTCGTGCAAATAGTGACGAGAAGCGACAGAAGAAGCAACCACGCAGTAGCACTGATAGCTCGATAGACACATGAAAGACCATATGAATGCTGAGACTGCTTAGTAATCTATAATTTTAACATAAAACACGTCAGAACGGGAGAGAAACAAATCATTGTAGATATTACAATGATATTTTTATTTGTGCAGAACATGGTGAAATAAGGGGTGCATACTATGCATGCGAAGCATCATATGTGTCAAGGGTGTTATCTGTGGTATGAGCTATGTATGTACGATACAACAGCAAGACTCACGAGAGAGGCGAAGTATGGGCATTGAATGAGATTCAGACACTCGGATAGTGCGGATATGCGGGTTATGGTTAATTGACCAGCGCGGCCATTATGATAGAATAGTTTTTGTAACGTAAATCTAACGCCAACCGACAAGGGGAGGAAAGAGCAGTGAAGATTAGACGTCAAAAACGTGGGATCGTCATGCGTATCGCATCGGTTGTGGCTGTGAGTGGGCTCGCTATAGGCGGGCTTTTTTATGGCCTCAATTCGGTGAACGCAGCCGGTCTGAATAAAAACTATAACTATATCAAGGCAAATTACGCTGTGCCGAATGCTAACGTAGCCTGGGTGTCACCCAACGGGGATGACAACAAGGGCAACGGAAGCGAGTCGGCACCGTACAAGAGCTTTGGTCGCGCCGTCACGAAGATCGGCGACGGCGGAACAGTGGTGGCAAAGAGTGGTATCTACCGCGAGCCACACTTCTTTGTGACGAAGAAGAATGTCACTATGCAGGCAGCACCGAACGCCGAGGTGTGGCTGAAGGGTAGTGATGTCGTGACTAACTGGTCGCGCGAAGGTAATATGTGGAAGGCCACTGGCAACTTCCAGAACTTTTGCCACGTTTGTACCACTAACGTCAAGCCAGAAGTTGAAGGCATGGCTGCCTACCCAGAGCAGGTCTTTATTGACGATAAGGCTCTGACACAGGTTGGGAGCAAGGCTGAGGTCGGCCCAGGCAAGTTCTACGTAGAAGATGCCACGCAGACAACGCGTAATGGTGGCCACTTCAACCCAGGTAAGCAAGACACTGTGAGCTACTATCTAGGCTCAGACCCTACGGCTGGGACAACGGAGATCTCGCAGCGCACTCGCGCCTTTACCACAACAGGCGAGAACTTCAAGCTACAGGGTATTAACATTTCGCAATATGCGCCAAACCAAACCTGGGGTTTTAAAGACCCTCAGCTAGACGACAAGGCTGGGCCAATCGCCATCTCCATCAACGGGAAGAACTCGCTGGTGCAAGATGTGATCGTGGCGCAGAACTCTAGCTCCGGGTTGTTCCTCGATAAAGCCTCTGGCACCGTGGTGAAGAACAGCCAATTCCTCGATAATGGGGGTAATGGTGCTGGTGCAAACCGCATCGAGAATGCCGTATTTGAAAACAATACCTTTAGCAACAACAACGCCGCTGGCTTCGAAACCAATGGTAGCTACTGTACTTCATGGTGCGGTATGGCCGATGTGAAGGTGACTCACGCCGAAAACTTCACCTTCCGCAATAATGTGGTGGACTACTCGAAGTCTGGCTCGACCAACTCCGACATTGCTGTGGCCAAGCGTCACCAGCTGCCAGGCTTCTGGTGTGACGAAGGATGTATTAACACTAATATCGTCAATAACTACTTTACTAACGTGCAGATGGCGATCTTCTACGAGGTATCACACACTGGTATCATCGCCTCGAACATTATTGAGGGTTCAGGTTCTGGTATCTTAGTGTCGGGTAGTAGTAAGACGAAGATCTACAACAACTCTATCTCACGTACCGCCTACCCAATCCGCATCCGTGAGGATACCCGTAGCAAGGGTTGTAATGCCTACCAAGGTAGCACCTGTACTGCACCGGAGAGCTGGTCGCAGGCCAAAGGCCTCAGCTGGGACACGACGGGTACAGAGATGTACAACAACATCATCTCGTCACGTGCCGCAACCGCCAAGGATGGCGATAGCCCATACTGGGCATACGGTGTCCGCACCAAGGGTGGTGCCAACATTGGCGGGCCAAAGGTTGGTACAAACGAGATGTTTGCTGGCCTCGACTACAACGTCTACTACCGCAACGATACCAATGTCGACAAGACCGTCTTTACCTGGGACTTGGCTCAGACGGACGCACCGATCGATGTTCTCTTTAGTAAGATATCAGACATCGCTAAGGATGGCCGGGTCAGCAAGGCGATTGATGGCCTAGAGCGCAACTCGCTCGACCAAACTGGCTCACGCAGCGCCAACCCATTCTTCACCAACGAAGCTGCGAACAACAACGACTACAACAAGAGTAACTACACCATCAAGGCCGGAAGCCCCGCTGCTAACAGTGGTAAGGAGTTGCCTGCCGACGTGGCGAAGGCAATCGACCCGAGCGGCGCAACCGTGAAGGCTGGCACCAAGGTGAACCGCGGTGCACTGGTCAACGCCAACATGACTGGTGGTGAGCCAAACGTCAATAGCAAGAGTAGTAGTACTCCACAACAAAATAACGCCAATGGCACAACTACCAAGGGGCAATCAGACCCAAAAGCGCCGGGCATGGGCAGCGCCAGTAAAGCTGACACTGCTCATGCAGCCCAAACCGCTGAGGCCGACACAAAGCGCGACAATAGCGCTGTGTCGGTCCCAGACGCTCGCCTCAAGGAGGCAATCAATAAGCGTCTGTCTGAGACCCTTGGCGCACATCGGAGTGCTTCACAGGACGTAACAACAGGTGAGATGCAAAAATTGACTGGCTTGTCGCTCATCCTGCCAGATGATGCAGCGGACGACCGCAAAGCGGCCGACCTAACTGGACTTGAGGCAGCGACAAATCTCGACTGGCTAGCAATTGATGGCAACAAGGTGAAGAGCCTTGCACCACTAGCCAAACTAACGAAGTTGACTTCGCTGACAGCGTATTCTAACCAGATTGAGTCGCTTGATCCGATCGCCGGCCTGGCAAACCTCAAGCTTGTGATGGTCTCGGGCAACCCAATTGTCTCAACCAAGCCGCTTGCTAAGCTTGCACAGCTCAAGCGAGTTGCTCTCTCGGGCAAAGATGGCTTCGTGCTGGACATTGCCGACGTCGCAGCCAGCAAGGGTAGCCTAGAGTCACTCTCGCTCTACGACTACAGCCGCAAGACCACGCTAGCCAACGGCAGCCAACTGGCAACATTTAGCAGCCTCAAGAAGCTTCGCCTCACAGGCGTTAAGCCAAGTGCTGCGGACAGCGCCGCAATTGGCACGCTCAAACTCGAAAAGCGCCGCATAGACTAGGTTCCTCCCCATCAGCCAAGTCTGGTAGCGTACATAAAAAGCCGAGCAGGATTGCTCGGCTTTTTTGATGGCAAAACTATGTTGAGAACCAAGTTATCTCACAAATGTATTACTATAAAGGTATGGTGTTGGGTAGTTTGTTTCATAGCTTAGAGCGCAGCTAACATCCATATACAGATATGAGAAGGCCTGCTTACCGCAAACGCTCTAAATGGCCAGCAGAAAGCGCAGAGGAGCTTTCTATAACGAGATTAGGTAGAAAGGGCTCTGCGATAGTAGTCAAGAAGTTGCAGGCCTGTTTGAGGGGGAGATAAACCCATATATGGTATAATACACAAGGCAAAAACAAAGGAATGCAATTAAAG
The DNA here is from genome assembly GCA_938036825.1 of uncultured Candidatus Saccharibacteria bacterium. Classification (GTDB taxonomy): domain Bacteria; phylum Patescibacteriota; class Saccharimonadia; order Saccharimonadales; family Saccharimonadaceae; genus Saccharimonas. Next base: position 4,816 of record CALHWD010000006.1, on the reverse strand, counting down.
AGCACCCAAGTATGAAAGAAAAGCATATGCAAACCCTTGGATGGGTTGCAACAGCAATGTCAGTGATGATGTACGTGTCATACATTCCACAAATCGTGGGTAATATGAATGGGCACAAAGGTGACTTTCTTCAGCCAGCAGTCGCGGCAGTGAACTGTACGTTGTGGGTGATCTATGGCCTATGTAAAGAGAAGCGCGACCTGCCGCTGGCTGCAGCTAACTTGCCTGGGGTTATCTTTGGCTTGATTGCAGCGACGACGGCACTTATGTAGTAGCTACTTATGCTTTCTATAGTACCAAACGAGCGTCTCTCCATGGTGCGTAGAGACGCTCGTTTGCAGCTAGAATGAGATGGGTGGGGTTAATACTAACTGGTTGCGCGGTGTTCGCTAGAATTAGGTTGCAAGGAATCGGCTTTCGCTGCGAACATTGTGTCAATACGGTCATAATATCCGGGTTCCTTCGTCTCTGCAATAAGCCTACGCTGGTCCTCGAGCAGCTCTGGCGTTGTCGGATATGCCAATGGGATGTTGACAAATAGGTAGGAGCTGCTATTCGGCAAGCCATATGAAACATGGTCAGCGACTGGGCCGATTACATTAACGCGTTGTTGTGCCCCAACCATCTGCTTATATTTCTCTAATTTTCGTGCCGATCGGCGTTCGCGAGCCTCTGTAATTAGTTCTGTTACTCGTGAAGCTAGTGCCCCAATAGCACGTGCACGGTTAGGTGTTTGGGGGGGTGACTTCGCCAGTAGGGTCGAGCTGGCTTGGTTGTGGAGGAAATTGTTCATGCATAGTGCATCCATTATACCATATATTAGCGAAATGCGCCGCCTGATGCACAACGTCGCACACCACCACCGTGCGACCTTGTTGCAAGACAACCCGCAAGAAAACTGGGACAACCAGGTGGACTGCCCCATCACCAACACCGTCTGCAACGACGAAGCGCTCACCAGTGATGGTGAGCGCTTCGCATCCTCAACAAACAACCCAGGGCACAGTACTCATGTCCTAGGTTTGGGTAAGGCTATCGTGGTACACTCGGCGCGATTCGAACGCACGACCTTTGGCTCCGCAAGCCAACGCTCTATCCAGCTGAGCTACGAGTGCATACCTGGGAAACAAATGTTGCCCAGACCAAACTATAAGGTGCACTGGATGATACCAGATCGCTTATTATTGTAGCACAGAGGTACGCTGAGGGCAAGACACCGCGGCCAAAACTACTACTGCAGCCGCAGGTAAATAATTAGCCGCTCAAGTAAGTCGGGCTTGCGCTCGCTCATTGGGAGGTGAGAGGCGATGAGATCAACCAGCTGTTCGCCCACGTCCTCAGGGAAGTACATGACGATGGGCATGGCGAAGCGCTTGCGCGGGATAAGCGTAATCCAATTCTGCGTGGGTTTGGCAGTGACGCTAAAGGAGCGGAAGGTATCGTACGAGTAGGCGCGCTGGCCTACCACCACCTCGGCGTGGCTGGCGCTGTAGTTTAGCAAAGCGGCTGGCCGCTGCAGCGAGACGATCAACGCCACCGCCATGATGGGGATAAGCAGCGCAAAGGTGTAGGACTTAAACAAAAAGATCGAAATTGCGAAGAGTACCACCACAACCACACCAAAAATAACATACCAGCCACGGGGGCGAGTGGTGTCATTTACCTCGCGCTCTTGCCAGATGAGAAGTGGCTCGGTGGGATCGGGGAAGGGCGAAACCTGCGACGAATTGCTATTGGCCTCACTCGGCCCACGGCGAATCTCGAGCGGTGGATTGGGCTCATCTGCGGCCTGCGTATCAGCACGAGCGATGCGCGATGGGTCGGCTGCATCTGAAGCTGATGACTGATCGAATTGCGATGGCTGCATATGTTTAGTATAGCATAGAACACTGGCGAAAGACGATGATTTGGGGTGTATATTAACGTAGAGAAACCCTGTAGGATAGTATCAAAATGATCTCATCCGTGCGCTCTGTCGTATAGACTAAGCTTGCGAACACTAGCCTACTATTGAAGAGTCAACGACGTACAACGATCCTCCGTATTGTACTTCGACAAGTTTGGCTTCAAGCCCTCTAATAGTGCCCATAATTTCAAATTGCAGATTAATCATAGCCCCACGCTTATCCGCCATTTCACCAGTGTCTATATTAGCGTGAGTATAGTCATTCAAATAATCAAGTAGCTTCTCATGTGAAGCGATTTGAGCGCGCAAATATTCAGCTCGTTTTTGGAAGAATTTCCTTTTGCTTTGGACTTCCTTATACAAATCAGTTGGAAGCGGAACTTCGATGATGCTACCGTCAGATGCAGATTTGCTAGTGATAAAATACTGGAGAGTGTCTGTAGTGTCGGGTTTTCGCAGTTTCTTTGCCAGTTGTCGAGCAGCCCATGCAATCCCGCCGACTTTTGTCGGTGAGTCAACAGCTTCGTGATCAATAGCTGTTTGGTCAGCCCTGTCCAATGCATCAACTGGTGTTTCGCTAGTATCTAAAGCCTCTGGCTGTATATTTGCCTCAGGGTGTTCGCATAAATTGCACGCCGTAGACCCAATACCAGAGACCGCATCTATTTGCGTTTTTTCACGCTCTATTGCTTCTGGGGGGGGGTTGGTTCAAAAGAAGCTTGCTCTGGAGTGTGAGGTTGCTGAGTAGGGTATTCAAATGTAGACATTGTGTAGTAACCTGTGTTATATAATTTGAGTTTATAGTATACAACGAGACCAAAATATGCAATAGCTTTGCATAACTCTACAGTAGTGGTCGTATCGTATAAAGTAAAATTCCCGGCAGCACACCTGCTACCGAGGGTTCGAGTAAGCCCAACATGGCGGAGATCTTGCAGGCGTACTCCAGATACGGCTACACACTGGTGGCGGCTAGGCGCACGCTAGAGGCTGCGCTGGCTGGGGGCAGGCAGACCGAGCAGCGGACAGACCTCAAGCAGCGCAGCCTCCTGGTGCGGTTCGGGCGGCGAGGCGTCGAGAAGCTGGTGGCCGATCACCTCGACTACGGGATGACCTACAAGGAGGTCGCCAAGAAGTATGACGTGGCGCTGAGCACAGTAGGCAAGTACATCCAGCAGGCCAAGCGGCAGCGGACAAAGGCTACCGCGTAGGCCCCGACCAGCAGCTACAACTGCGTCGCAACGAACTCGCTACCTCGAACCCAAAATACACCGCTCATAGTTTCGGTCATCTGTGACGATAGACAGTGTACCGATGTTTTTCGTCATCTTTCTTATATGTGCTTACTTCGCCTACAGTTTTAAGGTGTTCTAACAGTCTGTCTATCCCAGCAATGATATCAATATAGACTTGCGGTGTCCCTTTGATAAGAAGATCGTTATAGGGCATCCCCAATGCCGTTACGATGTCACGAATGTCCGAATCCGACAGACTATCCAACTCCCTAGCCACCAGTAGCACGATGACATCAGATTTGACCTCACGACCGATCATCCACGTCAGTGCTGCACTATCAGTTCGCAACTCCTGCTGAGTCGCAATAGACTTAGCGAGTGACGTCAGGTTTTCGAGATCCATTCCGGAGCAGTATGATGAAATGTTGTCGATGATGTTCTGCTTAACCTTGGCCGGAACTAGCTGGCTCTTAACTATTGCGAGCATATCATTACCAACAAGGCTGGTGTCCATATAGTCAGCAAACCGCTGGGAGGAAGCGATCGCAAACTCGCGACTTGACCATTCAAGGTTCAACACCAGCCTATAGGCATCCGAATTATCATCGATCAAACCAGCCTTAATCAGGTGCCCAACCAGTTTGCCTTCTTTCACTTTAATGTGGGACGCTGGAATCGGGTCGACGTGATCTATCGACGCGACCAACGCCACGCGCTGCTTTGCAGAGATCTGCTCTTCCTTTAGGTTAAGAATCGCGGTAGCGAGTTCGATATACTCATCGTTACTCAAAGTATCACCCTGATTCTTGATCGAAGAGTGCCGCTCCAGCAACTCAATTAGTGCATCATCAACATCGCACTCCCTAACGTACTGCCACAGATTCGAAGTCGTCACGGCGAGGCGGTCGTGGGTCGCCAATATCGGCCAACAGCTGGACGGTAGACCATCCAGATCGATAGACCAGTCTCCCCCCGATGACGCCAGTAGTTTAACAAGTAGCGGGAATTCTCGGCCTTCGCCTAACTTCGCATCATCTGTAGCCGAGTCTTCCACTCTCTTATTCCCTGCGACATCAAGCTTCACGACGTCAGCGACGACCTTGGCTGTGTCATCTGAGCCAACCAATGCCGACAACTTGCCGCTCTTATCCTCAGCGAGGATGGCGAAATATGCTTCGAGCAATTGCAGAAGGTAGGCGTAGACAGAAGGCCGATTCCAAGAAAGCACATCTAGGGCTTCCTGATTGTCACCCGACACGAACTCCAGATTACGACGGTTAACTTCATAGCACCCATTCTCAATCAGATGCTCACGCAACTTCGAGTCGATTTGGCTAATATCGGAAAACTTCACGCCAGCTCGCGACATAAGCGTCGTAAACGCATCCACGACGTTGTCGGCAATTGGATCCGTGAACGTGGCCATTGCTTTATAATGTTGCTCAACAAACTCTTTGAGTAACGACGTGTCATAGTCGGTATCAGAAGATACGGAGCGAAGCGCAACATCAACGTACCCAACTTGCCGATCGTCTGGTACGCCGCGAAGGCTCACGAGAACATCGAATGTTCTGGAGCATCGTGGTGTCAGCTCGTCGATCAAAGAGATTTGATTATAGCTGGGCGTATCTGAAGTGAAGAATGCTTGAAGGAGTATGTCGGCATTGTTGCTATC
>CALHWD010000005.1 GCA_938036825.1 uncultured Candidatus Saccharibacteria bacterium | reverse complement strand
TTCGGGAGCACCCATATAGCCCATACGCCAACCTGGCATCGCAAAAGCCTTAGATAGCCCATTGACAGTGATTGTACGTTCATACATTCCTTCTATAGAGGCCATGGAAGTTGGCATACCTGTATAGTTAATGTGCTCATACATTTCATCGGCGAGGAAGAAGATATTGGGATGCCTTCTCAAGACCTCTGCCAGTGCTTCCAAATCCTCTTTGGAGTAGATCATACCACTGGGGTTACCAGGATTGCTTAACCATATCATTTTAGTACGTGGGGTAATGGCTTTTTCTAACTGTTCTGGAGTAATCTTAAAATTCGTTTCTAGCGAAGTAGGTAGTTCCACTGGCACCCCTCCTGCAATCTTAGTAATATCGGAATAGCTTACCCAATAGGGAGTGGGAAGGATTACCTCATCGCCAGGGTTGAGCATCACCAGGGCTACATTGGACAAGCACTGCTTAGCCCCTGTGGAGACAATTACCTGGGAGGGTGTATAGGTTAGCCCATTATCCTTCTTGAATTTCTCACAGATGGCCTCTTTCAGTTCCAAATAACCGTCCACTGGAGAATATTTGTTATAATTCTGCTCAATAGCCTCAATGGCTGCTTTCTTTACAAAGTCAGGTACTGCAAAATCAGGTTCGCCCAAGCTCAAGCTAATAATATCCTTGCCTTGTGCCTTTAGCTCGCGTTCGTAGCTTTGGAGACGCTCGATGATGTCGTCGATATCGCCACCGAGGGCAGCGGGGATGTTGCTGCGGCTGTAGCGGATGCGGTGGTCGGTGATCCGATCTTGGGGAAAGTTGTAGGTGCGGATCTTCTCGCTGCGGTCGCCAGTGCCCACCAGAGCGCGGCGTTCGGCAGTGAGCTTGGCGTTTTCTTCATCAATCTTGCGCTGGAGGAGGCGGGAGCGTAGGACACTCATAGCCTTCTCGCGGTTTTTGATCTGCGATTTTTCGTCTTGGTTGGTGACGATCATACCAGTCGGGAGGTGGGTGATGCGCACGGCTGAGTCGGTTGTATTGACGCTCTGCCCGCCGTGGCCACTCGAGCGGTAGATATCGATGCGGAGGTCATTGGGATTGATGGTAATGTCTGTCTCTTCCGCTTCGGGCAAGACTGCTACTGTGGCGGTGCTGGTGTGGATGCGTCCCTGGCTCTCGGTAACGGGCACGCGCTGGACGCGGTGCACACCACCCTCAAACTTGAGTTTGGCGTAGGGTGCATCGCCCGAAATCTTGAAGATGACTTCTTTGTACCCACCAGAGTCATTGGCGGACTCGCTCAGCAGCTCAGTGCGGTAACCATGCGCCTCGCACCAGCGCAGATACATGCGGTAGAGCTCGGCCGCAAAAAGCGAGGCTTCGTCGCCGCCAGCGCCAGCCCGGATCTCCATGATGATATTCTTCTCGTCATTAGGGTCTTTGGGGGTGAGGAGGACGAAGAGCTCGTCGTCTAGCTGGGCAATGGTGGCTTCGTCTTCGGGAATCTCGAGCTTAGCGAGCTCGGCGAGCTCATCGTTGCCCTGAGTGAGCTGACGCGCCTCAGCCAGCTGCTGCTCCACGGTAGCACGCTTGGTAGCGGTAGCAATGATGGTCTCAAGCTCCGCAAAGCGCTTATTCTTGGCGGTAAAATCGGGTGCACTATACGCATCAGGCTGGGCAAGAAACTGCTCTAGCGCAGCACGCTCAGCCGTCAGGGTGGCGATATCGAGAGAAATTTTGGGCATATAGTAGTGATTATACCACGAGAAGTGGCCGCCAGACCACTTAAGTGTATTACTTTTGGCTTCTGATCTCCCATCAGTTTTAGAAACTTGCCTATAGAGAAGAACATTTCATAATACATTGACAAATCAAGAGAGAGAGAGTACATTAGCTAGTATATTGAGTCAACTCAAGCGGAACTTTAGCGATATGACAGAAAAAATTAGCAATAGACGTGAGCAGCTACAGCAAAAACCATCTCAAGAGATAATACGTACTCACGAGATATCATGGCATGCCCTGCGCGGCTATGACTTTGCCGGGCTCGAATCGATCCTCCAGTACGGCTTAGAGCCTGCTGATAACCAGCAAAATCATTGCGTCTGTTTGTCTACTGCGCCCGTAGCAGCGTGGTTGGCTGATAGACCAGCTAATTCGTTTTATATTTACACACTGCGGAATGGGATTAGCCTTGCAATTGATACAGGGCATAAACGCCCAACGGGCGACTATGGCGGCTTTTTGGACGAGATAAGGGTGAGCCATGTGCAGCCAGATAAAATTGCTGGAATTATGTTGCCAGACCAAGCGCTGAGCCAACCACTTGTAGATATGACAACCCAGAGTGAGCCCAGGAAACCCCAGCAAGCAGAGAGCTATATTCGTCGTACGGCAAGACATGTGCAAGCCTTGGGTGCAACGATAGGCGAGGCAGACCAAGCGTATTTGCAAGAAGCTATCGAATTGTCTCGTGATGGAAAGCCTTTTTCTTGTGAGCAGAATGATGCTATCCAAGCAATGTTTATGAATTATTACTCGCAATGTTTGGAGCAGTTAGGTTTGGAGCCGACCGTAGGAGAGGTGATACAGCTTGTTTTTGCAAGAGCAAACAAAACTCTTGATGTTTATGGCTGGACGGAGGAGCAGAAGCAGGAAATTGGCCGAAGAAATGTTCATGAGTCTGTGCAAAAAGTTGGTGCTTGTGCTTTGGGTGGTAGCAGTATATTTGGGAGTGATTATGATAGGCCCCTAAGAGCTATTGGAGGATTTGATGAATTAGTAAATTATGGGGAAAACCTAGGACTTACCTCTAGTGATCTATACTTGTTGCGTCAGCGTCCTGTGAAGAAGCGTCGTCATTGATTACGTGCGAGCTGCCTATTTTCACTATTTCATCGTAATATCCCTGCAGGCGAATGAATAGGCGCTTGATGTGTGGAGGATCTAGAGTGGCTGGTCTTTGTTTGTTATTTAGTGATGGCAGAGGGAGGGTGAGATAAAAAGCACCTTCTAGAGAGAAGGTGCTGTGCGCTAAATGCCTGTAGTAGATTACTACTACGCAGCCTTGGCGAAATCGTCTTTGCCAGCACTGGCCTGAGCGGCTTTAGCGGCCTTTTTGGCGTTTTGCTTTTTGGCTTTGTTGGCCAGAGCGGCGCGGCGTGCCTCGGCAGCTTTGCGGCGTGCCTCGAAACGGTCGACCCGGCCCTCGGTGTCGATAATCTTCTCCTCGCCGGTGAAGAATGGGTGAGACTTGCTGGAGATATGGATCTTGACGAGCGGATACTCGTTGCCATCCTCCCAGGTGATAGTGTCGTCGGTCGCGACCGTCGACTGCGTCAAAAACGCAAAGCCCGCCTGATCATCGCTAAATACGACAGGGCGGTAGGTTTGTGGGTGAATACTGCTTTTCATAACCGCTACATTGTAGCAGAGAGGGTGGGGGGTTGTCAAAGAACATTCTCTGTAGAAGAGATATGGTATACTATAGACAATTTAGGACTATTTTGAATGAAATATCATCAGCGATATATAGACTTACCAAATACGGTAGCATCTTCTCATAGAGAAAGGTTGCCTAGTGATAGCAGTGCTGAAATAGGTCAAGTGTATGAGGGCAATGTGTTGGAGTCTGATAGAGCTGTGCCTCATGCTGAAGTGCAGCCTCCTGAAGAACTCTCCCGCGAGCGTGAGAAACCCCTTGCTGATTCCAGGCGAGATGTTACTGCGGCCTTTCGTGATACTTCAGTAGTACAAGAACTAACACCACAACTCGAGATGGTAGATATGACTGGGCTTAGTCCTGCAATGCAAAAGACGATCACCGATGTGCGATCGCACTGGCATTGGTATGATGACTCGAACCGTGTTGAGCCAGATATGCAGTACTTTGATGCGCGTGCAAACGAGACATACGCTGCAGGGTACGATGCTATTGCAGCAATACTGTCAGCTGAAGAGATTGCTCGGCTACGTGATGGCGATGACATAACGCTACGAATAACGGAGATCGAGCAGCGAATTGCGCGGCTCCAAGAGCAGCACAATAATGCAAAACATGATACGCAGCGCACCAAGCTCGAGCGGGTGATCGCCCAGCAGCAAGCTGTGCGACGCACACTCATTGATGCACGAATGGGCTCGCTCAAGCCTGATGCTACCCAGCAAGCGATTACACAGAAACTGATGCAGACTGACAAAATGATCATCGAGCAAAATTATCGCTATATGCCAGAGATACATACTGGCGTCAAGAAGTTCCTCGATCAGCGGCTTGAGTTGCTGCGCCAGACAGAAGATCCAAGTGAGAAGCTCCAATTGTTCGCATCGTATCAACATACCGAGCGGTTGGTCGATGATGTCCCCTCAGAGCTATATGATGAGTTTGACGAGGCTGTCTTGGCTGAGGCATTTCACTTTGCTGCAACCGATCATGCGGCAAATGGTGTATCAGATAATGATCTACGTCGCATGCGATATGATGTTGGCGCAACACTGGCAGCACGGGGATTTGAGCCGCAACATTGGGTGAAGTGTGCAGAGAATGATCCAGCTTGCCCTGGGTATATCCGAGAGTATATTGACCAAGGGGAGGAAGACAAGCTGGATGCTCTGACGCTAGACTATATTGATGGCATTGCCGGGCGGCTGCCAGACGACCAAGAAAGCAAAGTGTTGGCGATTCTAAAGGATTTCTGCTGTGATCGTCTGCCACATATGCCCCAGCACGCAATTCAAGAATATATTGATGACGTCATAGACGGTGTTCGGTATGAAGACAAGCCAATGGACATATTCAAGCGATATCTCGATGCAGTGCGTGCCATTGGTCAGGATAAGGCTCGACAGCTGTATGAAACAACTGGTGTGGTGCATTTTTCGGGCTGGAGCCCCCGTGTACTAGAAGGGACACACAATCTCCTTGCCAAGGGCTATTCCGAGTCTGGTAACGGCATAACTGTGATGATCAAAGGGACGACAGGCGACCACAACAACGCCTTTGAGCAGATGCGCTATATAGAGTCTGATGATGTCATTGCTGCGGAGGTTGATGATGCGAGTGGTTTAGTACGATTAACGGGGATGTTACAGCGTGTTGGTCTTGATGGGTATATCCAGCAGATAGTATTGGCAGGGCATGGCGAGGAAGAGCAGTTCGCACTATCGGCTACAGATCATATCCCCGCTGATGCAGATAGTTGGGCGGAGAATACTGGTATATCTACTATGGTAAAGACGCTCCAGCCAGAGAATTTCATTCTCTTTTCGTGTCATCCATTAGTACATGAGGAGGGGAGTGAGTTTGCTGCTATTGATGACACACCCCAGCCACGGCGCGGCATAGCCCCGGCAATTTCTGAAGCATTCCCTGAGCTTAATGTCGTTAGTGGGCTGGACGGACCAGTTACCATTATGGAGAAGCATGCTAATATGGAGAAGTATGCTAATGGACAGTTTAAGCTATGGACACTTGCTGCCAAACAAGAAGACGTTAATAAAATAAATGATGATATAGATAATATACCCATGTATACCCATCTTGCGCTCACTCGCAATGGTAAGACCCGTCGTTATCCGCACGACCATATAACTGTATGATAGAAGACGAGAAAGGAGCACGCTATGAAGAAGACCACACCACCAATTGAGCAGCTGAAGAATTTATCGTTTGAGCCGCTTGACAACGAAAAAGTAGCGGTAAATTATCTCAGCCATATCCAGCATGCCGTTGAGCCGTGGCTTCAGCAGGATGCTGGGCGAGTGGTGATTGCCGAGCGCTGGGTGATTGACTATGATGCGACAGGGGTGCGGGTGTTTGATCAAGCACAAGACGACGCCTCGCGTGGTGAGCGTATGATCACCCCCGCACACGCAACACTGCACGACTGCAACTCACTCTATCTGCTACTGACGACATTGCGTAAACACCAGCGAGCGCAATCTGCATCGGAGGATCGCACATAAGTCTACAACTTAGCTTTAATGGCCAATTGCATACATATACCATCCGAGAGAAGGGCTGTGAGTTACCACCCCTTTGATATTCAGCCATCATATGCTATAATTCTCTCGTAACTAACCATAACGACACAGCTCCACACCACTCCATACCGTGTGGGGCAAGGCAAAAAGGAGTAATGCGATATGGCCGTGCAGGCAGATATCAAGGCTTTGTTTGAAGCCGGTGCTCATTTTGGGCACAAGACCAGCCGGTGGCATCCGAAGATGGCACCATATATTCATAGCAAGCGGCAAGATAGTCACATCATCGACCTCGCGAAGACGGTTGAGGCGCTGAATGTGGCGCTGCCTATCATTAGCAAGACAGTGGCAAGCGGCAAGCAAGTCCTCTTCGTCGGTACCAAGAAGCAGGCTAAAGACATCACGCGCCAAGCTGCCGAGGCGGTCGGTCAGCCGTATGTGACCAACCGCTGGGTCGGTGGGATGCTCACCAATGTGACGACTACCACTGCGCAGATCAAGAAGCTCAAGGACTTGGAGCGCCGCATGGCTAGTGGCGACCTTGAGAAGCGCTACAACAAGCTAGAAGTCCAGCGCTACCAAGAAGAGATCGACAGCCTCAACTTCAAATACGGCGGTATTAAAGACCTCAATGGCAAGCCTGGCCTGGTGCTAGTGCTCGATATCTTGGCCGACAACAACGCTTTGCGCGAGGCGAAGACGCTGGGTGTGCCAGTGATCGGTATTGTTGACACTAACGCCAACCCCGACCTGGTTGATTATCCTATCCCCGCTAACGATGATGCGATCAAGAGCCTGCAGCTGATGCTCGACTACTTCAGTGCAGCAGTCAACGAGGGCAAGGCAACGAAGGAGGAGAACTAACCATGGCTGTGACGATTGATGACATCAAGAAGCTCAAAGAGCTAACTGGCATTGGCCTGACCGATGCTAAGAAGGCGCTGGTGGAGGCCGAAGGTGACTTCGACTCAGCACTCAATGCTTTGCGCAAAAAGGGCCTGACCAAGGCGGAGAAAAAGGGTGACCGCGAGACCCGCGAAGGGTTGATCGAGAGCTATGTCCACAGTGGTCGGATCGGTGTGGTGGTCGAGGTTAACTGCGAGACAGATTTTGTGGCCCGCCTGCCTGAGTTTAAGGAGTTTGCGCACCAGATTGCCATGCAAGTTGCTGCGATGAACCCACGCTATGCTACAATGGACGATATCCCAGCTGAGGTGTACGACGCCAAGAAGCAGGAGTTTCTCACCAGCGATGCTTTGGCAAGCAAGCCTGAGGCAATGCGTGACCAAATCGTCGAAGGGCAGCTCAAGAAGCACTTCGCCGAGCAGGTCTTGGCCGAGCAAGCCTTTGTGCTCGACGACAGCAAGACAGTTGGCCAGCTCATCAAAGAGCAGGTGGCACTGCGCGGTGAGAATGTCCGCGTCAGCCAATTCAAGCGGATTGAGCTGGGCGTGACAGAGTAGTCACGAGAGAGCAAGCTTTTGTGTAGCGAGTGGCACGGGATGTGTCGCTCGCTTTTTTGTGCACCCTCACGGTATGCTCGCTACACAAGAGAATATATGGAGGCCAGCAAATACGCGAACGGGCAAGCTCCCCGCATCATCTGGCCGGAACATTTTCGGTGTAGTGAGTATGCCGTGAGGGTACTGTACCGATTCTAGGATTATGGATTAAGGCCGAGATGAGTAATGACCGAGACACACTTCACCCAAATAGGATCTCATCGAGTAAGCGCGAGCAACAATGCCAGCCATTTTTATGCAAACTCTCCTCATGCCATAGTAAATAATGGTACAATAAAGGAAAACCAAGAAGGAGATCGCGATGTTTGATACCACCCCCTACGAAGAAAAGATGAACCATGTGCTAGAGCACCTAGAGGAGCGCCTGGGGAAGATCCGCACCGGCCGGGCTCACGCGAGTATGCTTGATGGCATTATGGTCGAGGCGTATGGCACCAGTATGCCGCTCAACCAAGTGGCTAACGTGACGGCACCGGAGGCAACGCTGCTGCAGATCACGCCATTTGACCCAGCTAATTTGCAAAAGATTGCCAGCGCCATCCGAGCCGATCAAGCGCTTGGCCTCAACCCCAGCGACGATGGTCACGTCGTCCGTGTGCCAGTGCCACCACTGACGGAGGAGCGCCGCAAGCAACTGGTTAAGCAAGCCAGCGAGAAGGTAGAAGAAGCACGCATTGCCCTGCGCGGGGTGCGCCAAGACGCCCTGAAGGATGCCAAGCGCCGCAAAGAAGCCAAAGAGCTGAGTGAAGATGACGTGAAGGCGGTGGAGAAGGAGATCGATCGCCTCATGGCACAGCATCAAACTACGATAGAAGCCGCCTTCGCTGCTAAAGAGAAGGATATCTTGACGATTTAATGATGCGCTCTCTGCTGACGTACGCAACCAACCGCCCATCATGGAGCCAGGCATGAGTGCTACCATGCACTTGCCGCAGCATGTTGGCTATATTGTTGATGGCAATCGGCGCTGGGCCAAGCAGCGTGGCCTCTCAGCCCAAGAGGGGCACAGTGCTGGCTACGAGAAACTGCGCGATATTGCCCTTACCACCATCGAGCGTGGTGTGCCCTATGTCAGCGCCTATATCTTTAGCACCGAGAACTGGCATCGTAGTGGCCCAGAGGTCAAGCACTTAATGAATCTGCTGGTAACGATGTTAGAGCGCGATCTGCCGATCTTCATCGAGCATGAGGTGCGCATCCGCGTGGCAGGGACGCGCCTGCGCCTAAGCCGGCGGGTCAAGAAGGCGATCGATGCTGCTGAGGCTGCCACTAAGGATTTGCGGCAGGGTACGATGGTGCTGTCATTTAATTATGGTGGGCAGCAGGAGATTATCGACGCGGTCAATCGCTTGCGCAAAACGCTCTCGGTTCACAAGAAGGTAACAGCACAGATCTTTGAGCAATTTTTGTATACACCAGATGTGCCACCGTGTGATTTGATTGTTCGCACCAGTGGTGAGCAGCGGCTGAGCAACTTCATGTTGTGGCGCAGCGCCTATAGCGAGCTGCTGTTCTTGGATAAGCCATGGCCAGATATGACACACGCCGACGTCGATGCTTTGCTGGCCGAGTATGCCCGGCGACAGCGACGCTTTGGAGGATAACGAAGGAGGAATATGGAAATAGTCATTGGTATTATTATTGGGGTAATCGCACTGACGCTACTGGTGGCAACGCACGAGCTGGGCCATGGCATTGTGGCGCGGCGCAATGGTGTGGTGGTGGAGGAATTTGGCATTGGCTTTCCACCGCAGGCCTATAGCAAAGTGATCAAAAAAAGTATTCTGGGCGAGAATGTCCGCTTCTCGCTCAACTGGCTGCCGCTGGGTGGCTTTGTTAAATTGCAGGGCGAGCACGATGCGGCTGATCAGCCTGGTGATTATGGCGCAGCGACCTTTTGGCAAAAGACCAAGATCTTGCTGGCTGGCGTGACCGTCAACTGGTTAACTGCAGTGGTGCTCCTCACTGGCCTCGCCTGGGTGGGCTTGCCTAAGATGATCGACAACCAATTTTACCTACCAAGCGACGCAGTGGTGAGCAACCACCCAGTGCAGCTGGGCACACTTACTCCTGGCTTGCCCGCCGCCAAGGCAGGTCTCCGCCAGGGTGATGCAATTAGCCAACTGGCTGGGCAAACGGTGCGCAGCACGTCCGACCTCGCACACTTTGCCAGCCAGCACAAGGGCGAAACTGTGCCTGTGGTGTACTCCCGCGGTGATAAGCAAGCCACTGCCATGGTGGCGCTGCGCAGCGATAACCCTGACCGCAAAGGCTATTTGGGGGCAGAGCTCACCAAGCAGCAAGATACAATCCGTGCCACCTGGTCGGCACCGATTGTGGGTGTGGTGACAACAGCGCAGCTTACTAGAGTGACGCTCCAAGGCCTGGGTGATATGGTGGTAAATCTCGCCACCAGTCTGGTGCAGCAGTTTAGCAGCGACAGCGCGACGAGCCAGCAGGCCAAGCAAAACTTATCACAGGTGGGCAATGCCGTGGCTGGCCCGGTGGGGATCTTTGCCATTATCTTCCCAGCAGCGGGGCAGGCTGGCGTGGTGCATGTGCTGCTGCTGACGGCGATCATTGCGTTATCGCTGGCAGTGATGAATATCTTGCCCATTCCGGCGCTCGATGGTGGCCGCTGGACGGTGATGGCGATCTTCCACCTGCTGCGCAAGCCACTCAGCAAGCAGATGGAAGAGAATATCCAAGCGGCTGGCTTCTTGTGTTTGCTTGGCTTGGTTGTGCTGGTGACGATTGCTGACATTGGGAAGTTGGTGCACTGATGCAGGCTATGCAGTGTAGCAGGGCAGAGCGTTATTGTGGAGGATTGCAGCGCGGGGAGATAGGGTTGCTCAATCACGTAATGGTAATACGTAAGGAGCTCACTTCATGATACGTGTTGCTCTCCGCCCCAAAGCCGCTCACCCCTCCCAGCCCAAAACGCCGCTCACGCCACGCCAGCGCCTGCTGCGCGTTGCCTCGTGGCTCGGTTGGCCACTGTGGGTCTGGCTGAGCTTTATGGGGGCGGGGCTGCTCTGCAGCACAGTGCTCTATCTCCTGTTTCATGGCCAAGAGTCGGTGCCGGTCTTGCCGCTCATCATGATGCAAACGGCGGTCTATGTGGTGGCGTTGGCGCTGCTGATTGGCCTGCCGTGGCTAGTGCAGCGCGCACGGCCCAAGGCACCAGCGAGCTTTCGCATCACCTGGCGGCAGCTTGGGTGGCGGCGCGCGCTGCAGTGGCGCGACTTTGGCTGGGCGCTGGTGGGCTTCATTATCTACATTGTGCTGTCGATGATTGCGCTGGCGGCGGCCAAGCAGTGGCTGCCCGGCTTTGATGCGACTCAGGCACAGAACCTCGGCTACCAGCAGCTCTATGGCACAGAGCGCTTGCTCGCCTTTGCGATGTTGGTGGTGGTAGCACCAGTGGCCGAGGAGCTGGTGTTTCGTGGTTATTTGTATAGCAAGCTCCATGCCGCGCACATGCCACTGTGGCTTATTACGGTGGTGGTGAGTGGACTCTTTGGTTATGTACATGGCCAGCTCAACGTTGGCATTGATGTGGCGATGCTCAGCGTCGTGCTGGTGGCGCTGCGTCATACGACTGGCACAATATGGCCCGGCATTCTCATTCATATGGTCAAGAATGCGATTGCATTTTTGGCGATGTTTGTCTTTATGGTGGGGTAGGGAGAATGAGCCGACTAGCGAGCTTAACTCAGAAATCTTATTTTGTGTCGATATCTTTTCCCCCGTATCAATCCTAGAACCCCTCTTTCTTGGTATCTCTCTACTGGCGCAGGAGCTCATCGAACAAGAAAATATCTGGAGGCCAGCAACCAAATATACGGAAAAGCACCACCATTCTATCTGGCCGGAACATTTTCGGTTTGGTGAGCTTCTGCGCCAGCGATGGTTTTTGAGATGAAATTATGAGCATTCAACCTAGCTGTCTCATGCCGCTTTTGCCAATCCTGTGTTACTATAAGAGAGATTATGCGATTATCACACACCTTCACCCGTACCCGCAAACAAGCCCCCGCCGATGAGGTGGCGCACAATGCCCAGCTGCTGATTCGCGCTGGCTACGTGCACAAGACGATGGCCGGCGTCTATTCCTATACGCCGCTGGGCCTGGCCGTGCTCGAGAATATCAAGCAAATCGTCCGCGAAGAAATGAACCGCATCAGCAGCCAAGAACTGCTGATGAGTACCCTGCAGCGCCAGGAGCTCTGGCAGGAGACTGGCCGCTGGAGCGATGAGCTGGTGGATGTGTGGTTCAAGTCGCACCTGCAGGATGGCACTGAGGTCGGTTTTGGCTGGACGCACGAGGAGCCGATTATCGAACTGCTGCGCAGCTACCTTAAGAGTTACAAAGACCTGCCTATCAGCGTCTACCAATTCCAGAACAAACTCCGCAACGAGCTGCGCGCCAAGAGCGGCATCATGCGCGGGCGTGAGTTTATCATGAAGGACATGTATAGCATCCACGCCAGTAAGGAAGATTTGGACGCCTACTACCAAGAGGTTATCGAGGCCTATAAGCGCTGCTACAACCGTTTTGGCCTGGGGGATGACACCTACGTGACGTTTGCCAGCGGCGGAGCTTTTACCAAGTTTAGCCACGAATTCCAGACGATTTGTGAGGCGGGTGAGGACGATATTTTCATCGTGCCAAGTACGAATGTTGCCTATAACGCCGAAGTTGCACCGGTGCGTGCAACGCCGAACCCGGATGCTGGTGCTGTCATGAAACCATTAGGCATGTTAGATGACGAAAATATCATCGGTGCGGAAGCGCTGACGAAAGCGCTGGACATTCCGCGCACAGCTAGCACTAAGTCGATGTTGTATGATTCGCCAGATGGTATGTTGCTGGCGGTAGTACGGAGTGACTATGAAATTAACGAAGATAAGCTTAAGGCGGTGGCGGACGTATCGTGGCTGCGCTTGGCGGATGGTGAACAGATTGAGGCAACAACAGGGGCGAAGCTAGGCTTTGCTGGGCTATATAATCTACCAGAGAATGTGCGGCTGTTTGTCGATGATTCATGTGAAGATATGGTGAACTTTGAAACTGGTGCCAATAAAACTGGTCAGCATGCCTATAACGCTAACTGGGGCCGTGATATACCGCGACCAAGCGAGTTCGTCGAGATTAAACTTGCGAAAAAAGGTGATATTTCGCCTGAGACTGGCGAAGTCTACCAAAAACGTCGCACGGCCGAGGTGGGCAATATCTTCAACTTTGGTACCCAAAAATCAGAGGAGATGGGCCTTGTTTTTACCGGCGAGGATGGCCGCCAGCATCACGCCTACATGGGCAGCTACGGTATTGGTATTACCCGCGTGATGGGTGTGATTGTGGAGAAACTCGCTGACGACAAAGGCCTAGTGTGGCCTGAGGAAATAGCTCCAGCCCGCGTACACTTGGTGCAGATTGGCAAGGAATCGGTAGCGGCGGCAGATAAGCTTTATGATACACTACAGCACGCTGGCATTACAGTGCTATACGACGACCGCGCCGCTCGTCCCGGGGAAAAATTTGCCGATGCAGAGCTACTCGGCATGCCAACCCGCGTCACGGTGAGCGACCGACTGCTTGAGACAGAGGAGTGGGAGGTCGTAGATCGCCGGACGGGCAAGCAGCAGCGCTTGACGACAAGCCAATTGCTTGCTACACTGGGTAACCATTGCGGAGCTTGTCGCAAGGTATAGCCATGCCCCTGGCATGCCTCACCGACTTTGCAAGAAAGGAGTATGAAGATAATGAAAAAAACCTACCAGATTACTGATACTGGCCGCCAAGAGCTCGAGGCAGAGCTGGAGGAGCTGAAGGGCCGTCGCGGCGAGATTGCCGAGAAGATTGCTGAGGCTCGCGACTACGGCGACCTGAGTGAAAACGCCGAGTACGACAGCGCTCGCGAAGAGCAAGGCGTGGTAGAGACGCGCATTGCCGAAATCGAGGAGATCTTGCT
This sequence comes from uncultured Candidatus Saccharibacteria bacterium, assembly GCA_938036825.1. Taxonomy (GTDB): domain Bacteria; phylum Patescibacteriota; class Saccharimonadia; order Saccharimonadales; family Saccharimonadaceae; genus Saccharimonas. Next base: position 185,856 of record CALHWD010000005.1, on the reverse strand, counting down.
TAATGCCGAGCAGATTACTGCCCCAAGTACTGGTGCTATCCACCTCGGTAGCACCGTCTCCCTCGCTTCGGACGCTGGGTTAGAAAAGACCTATACTGTGGTAGGCCCAGTTGAGGCTGATCCGCTGGAGAACAAGATTAGCGACGAATCGCCTCTTGGCCAAGCCTTGCTGGGCCACCGTGCAGGTGAGCAGGTGACGATCACCACCCCCAAGGGCGAGATCACCTACACTATTCAGCAGGTGCAATAAGTATATCTCAAAATAATAGGCCGAGCAGCATGAACTGCTCGGCTTTTGCTGTGAGTATTAAAGCAGCAGAGTAGGGATGTAGTTATACGCACGGTGCATGTATCCAGCCCTTCGATAGTTAATAATCTTTTAGTATTGATACTAAAGGCTAAATATATGAAAAATCTTGATTTGCTGGGAATACAGAATAACCATACCAAACCATAAGCAATTCACTATCATTGCGTTATTGTCGATGTTATGCTATGATAGACAATCAACCATAACAGCCCAAGGAGACCGACGATGACTCGATATACAGCACGACACGCACATCGCCCCAGCAAAGGGGATACAGATAAGAGGTTAAAATATGAGCATAATAAACACCCGGCAGTGCGGCGAATCACCGCGCTCGCTGCAGCTGCGGTAGCGCTGATTGGTGGGGGCTATATTGGCTACCAGCACTACCAACCTGGCGAAAAAACCTCGGTTGCTGCAGCGCGGCCAACTTCTGGTGAGCTGGCGAAGTATACAGAGAGTCCCTTTGTGACCGATCCAGCCACTGACAAAACTCATTGTCGCGATAAAACCCGTCAAGAAATAACTGTGACAGCAGAGAACCCACAAACAACCATCACAAACCCTGATGGCAGCACAACACGACTCACTATGGTAAAATTCTCGACGGGCGAACAAGAACGGACGCAAGCGACACTGGTGTATTCATCGAATGCAAAGAGAGGGGCGCACCAGGTACCAATTGCCATTGCAACTGGCCCAAGCAAGACTGGCAAGGGTGGCTGGAATATGACGACATCACCCGATATTGGGTATACTGGCACGGACACACAGGCCTCGATGACTGCATCTGGCCCTGGTGAAGCAGCAATTGCATGCGCACCACAGACTACTTCTTCGCAATCAAAATAGGAGAGAGATTAGCTGCTGAGTGCCGCACTTCTCTAAGAACTTGGTAGAGCGGAGCGATTAGGCTGCCGTCCTAGTCGACAACCATCCCATTCTCCGCTATAATAGCAAGCAATTATGGCGACATTACAAGACTACCGAGACGAACGATTACGAAAATTAGCAGCTCTGCGCGAGCTAGGTATCGACCCTTACCCAGCACACACTGAGCGCACATACGACTGTGCGACAGTGGTCACGCAGTACGACGAACTGGCTGGCCAGGAGGTGACGGTGGCTGGGCGCGTGGTGTCCATTCGCAGTTTTGGCAAATTGGCCTTCATCAAGCTGCAAGACGCGAGCGGCGCAGTGCAGCTCTATCTGCAGCGCGACACAATGGCTGAGCTCGACGCTCCGCGCGGTATTCTCAGCATGAAACAGCTCAAACTACTCGACACGGGCGACTTTGTCGAGGCAACTGGCACGGTGCTGCGGACGAAGACGGGTGAGATTTCGGTGGGCGTGCGCGAGCTGCGGCTGCTCGCCAAAGCTCTGCGGCCAATGCCAGAAAAGCTCGAGAATAAGGAAGAGCGTTTTCGCCGCCGCTATGTGGATATGAATGTCAACCCAGCGGTGCGCCAGCGCTTTTACCGTCGCAGCGTGTTTTGGCAGGCGACGCGTGATTACCTCAACCAGCATGGCTTTACTGAAGTCAACGTACCGGTGTTAGAGCACACCACTGGTGGAGCGGATGCCAACCCCTTCGTCACTCACATGGATGCGCTGGATGACCAGCAGTTCTATCTACGGATTAGTCACGAGCTGCCGCTCAAGCGCCTGCTGGGGGCCGGGTTTGAGAAGGTGTACGATATTGGCCCGCGCTTTCGCAACGAGAATTATTCTGATGAGCACCTGCCCGAGCATATCGCCATGGAGTGGTACGCCGCCTATTGGGACTGGCAGCGAGGCATGCGCTTTATGGAAGACATGTATAAGTATGTGCTGGAGCGGACGTTTGGTACCCTGCAGTTTCGCCTGGGCGAGTTTGAGGTCGATATGAGTGGCCAGTGGCAGGTGTGGGACTATGCTGAGGTGATCAACAAGCACTACGGGATTGATGTGTATAATACCACGATCGACGAGGTAGCTGCCACGTTGAAAGAACATGGTCTGGAGGTAGAAAAGACCGATTCCATCCCACGCGGCATCGATAAACTGTGGAAGAACATCCGCAAGACGGTGGCTGGGCCCGTCTGGCTGGTTAATACGCCGAAGTTTATTAGCCCGCTATCCAAAACCAACCCAGATAACCCGCAGACGGTGGAGCGTTTCCAGCCGGTGATTGCCGGCAGCGAACTTGGCAATGGCTTTAGTGAGCTGAACGACCCGATCGACCAGCTGAACCGCTTTGTGGAGCAGCAGCAGATGCGCGACGCTGGCGACGAGGAGGCTATGATGCTGGATATCGACTACGTGGAAATGCTGGAATACGGCATGCCGCCAGCCTGTGGCTGGGGCTTTAGCGAGCGCGTCTTCTGGATTTTTGAAGGCGTCACGGCGCGCGAAGGTGTGCCATTCCCACAGCTCAAAAGCGACATCGACGAAACCACCCGGGCGGTGTACCCAGGGGTGAAGCTGGATTAGGGTGACTTTGCAGCCTATACCCTAATAGATAAAGAGCGAGAAGAGAATCTGGCCATGAGTAGAGCAATTGCTAGGATTGATGTGAACTTGATGTCTCGGTAGTATACCCTTGACATATAAGACGAGACCCTACATAATAATGACACCAAAAAGAGGAAAGACAATGCCACAATACGAGAATGACCCGCGCGCACGCGATGCTGCCATGCATGATGCGAAACGCTTTGAGCAGACAACAGAACCAAGTGATTTGATGCAAGCAGTGCACCAGCTAGCTGGGGTTAACAGGATGAAGGACCATGCTGGCGGTAACGTGAATGCTGCATGGCGCTACTGGATTAAAGAAGAAACAGCGCGGCAGTCGTTGGCGGCGGAGTTTGCGAAGCAACATGAGCTGGATAATCCTGGTGAGATAGAATCAGCACTGAAAATATTCTTCATTGCAGAGACCTATCGTCATAAAAAAACGGACGAAGATAAGCTAACGGATCAGGCCTATAGTGCTGCAGCAACCGAGACGCTTCGCTTTGCCTGTCGCTATTTGCCGCGCGAAACGATCATGCATTTGTGGAAAGATAGTCAGCATGATGACGAGCGCGCTATGCATACCTTATGGCAGGCGGCTCGTATCGAGAAGTCGGATGATCATGAACATGCAGTTGACTTGCTCAATCTCTATACTATCATGGCGAATAACTCATCAGTCGTCAAGACGCTCCATTCGCCAGCTGCAGAAGAAATCATACCCAAGGACAGACTGCATGGTATGCGGGCATGCTGGCTGCATGAGCTAACAGACCGGCTGTACCCAACGAAACGCTACAGCCAGGATGAGCTTTACGAGAGCCAGGCGCTTTTTGCGACGGATATACTAGAGCAGGCGTGGCGAGGCTATAATGAAAGCCCAACGCTGCCGCTGCGAATGGCAACAGGCCTCCATAATCGTTACCACTCAGTGAGTGAGAAGTTCAAGCTCGAGGGCTACTACAAGAATCACAAACGAGACCTCATCAAGACAGTGCGACTTATAGAGCGCTGTGGTGTTCGTACACTGATGGATGTGTATGAGCACACTGGCATTAGTATGCTTGGGGACCTTGATTCAAAGCAGATAGACTTGATGAAGCATGTGATTGATAAAGATCCCCAGACGCTTGAGACACTACAAAACAGGCCAGTGACTGTTGTGCTGGGCAATACGCCGCTGGATGATCATAATGGTGCACTCTCCAATATCAATCGACAACATGGTGATCGTGATACATCCGCAACACTACACTTCGAGGTTGGCTTTGTGGAGTATGATATACCATACTACGTTGCATTTTTGCAAGAGCGTGGCATCCAGCCTTCGACTGTTATTCTGGCAGGGCATGGCTCGCCAGGTGTAATAAAGATGGGAATGGATCCAGAGCAGGGCAATGACAGTGCCCTTGTGGGTGCCGACTGGTCGCTTGATGAGGCGATGGACATGCCGGGCATATCGACAATTGATATTGCCTCTGATCCAACATTTGCGCAACTCTTTGCCCTGATGAAGCCGGATAGCCAGGGACTGTGCCGCGTAGTGCTTCACTCATGCTTTCAAGGGTCTGGCAGTGACTATTATGAGCCAGTTGCGGCTTCGATCGCGCACACTATGGCAGTGGCTCGAAGTGACACGGCCGGCGTGGTATATGCTTCACCAGCGCCAGTAAGGGAAATAGATGTTATTGTAGAGGATAATAAAGCCTGGCTTGGTGCTGAGACAAAGCAATTCTCTACAGTGTACCACGAATTTTCTGGTGAGTATGAGGTGGTAGAGCAGCTGGTTGACCCACCAGCGGAAGCAATGAAGATAGCGGCGTAGAGTTACTCCCTTCCCAGCAAGAGTACAAGCTCATTTGCTATGCTTATGATTTTGTGCCTCGGCGTAAAGATGATCCTCCAAAAAACGCTAAACGCTCATCTGCAGAACTCCGAAGAGATAGAGGCTGCAGCGCGGTATAAATAACAGAAGCCTTTTACACAAACAAAACCACCAGTGCTTACTGGTGGTTTCTTGCAGTGAGCTAGCCCGATACGCTGGGTGACCGTGGTGGTGGGCTACTTGGTGCGGGTCGTGGTGATACATGGTGCGAGGTGCCACTCTGGACAGCGATGGAGGTACCGCGGCTGGGTGATGCACTAGAGCGGAGTGGCGGCGGAGTAGTGCGCGGTGGAGCACTCATCGCGAGGCCGCCCAGGCCGCTGGCTGAGCCGCTTGGCGGAGGCGTACCGCTACCACCACTCGGGCTTGGTGGCCCACCTGGAGGAGTGTTATTATCTTTGCTACCCAGCTGCGTAGCGGCAGCATTCTTGGCATAATGACGCCGGATGAGGTAGAGAATGAGTGCGGCAATGCCGACCAAGAGAGCAAGCAGCGAGATAAGGATGAAGACCCACAGTGGTTTGTCTTCGCCAGCGAGGAACTTGTCTAGGGTGACCTTGCCGATGTGGCGCACCATTGGCGGCTGCTTCTTCTCGTCGGGCTTTTTGTCGGTGCGGCATTCTGACCAAATGGCATCGGGGTAAGCAGTAGCCAGCAAGTACCATGCAGTAGAGGCTACAGAGTAAGCATTCGTCATTTGGTTCGCTTCGTCGACATTGGTAACGTAAGGCCAAGCACCATTAGCTCCCTGAGATGGGTACGTTCGCTGGGCGCTAGCAGCAACTTCGTCTTTGTTGCCTGCGACGTTGTAGGCCTGGGTGACGCCGAATGTCCCTTCAAACCAGACGGTGGGGGTGTAGGTGCCAGTTAGGTATGGGGTGTAGCCCTGAGACCCTGCGCGGCTCATGGTAAAGTTGCGCGTGTAGGCTAGCGAGACTTTGGCTTTGTCGTACTCGCCGATTGCGTTGAGGAAAATAGAGCCCCAGCTGGAGGTGTCCAGCGCTTTGGCATGGTCGTCAAGTCCTTGGTCGAAGCGATTCTCGGCTTTATTCCACAGTTTCTCCATAATGACTTTGGCCAGGCTGTCGGCCTCTTGGCGGTAGCTGGCGTCGCCGTAGACTTGCGAGGCTCGCTCGTACACATGCCAGAGGTCGGTATTGTGCTCAGTGGAGTGCCAGGCGATCTCAAACTGCTTGTTGTTGTCATCGTCATTGATATTTGTGCCACCGCGGTAGAGGCCAGCACCGGGGCCGGATGTGCTTTTCTTAGTCTTGACCCAGGCCAGGGCAGAGCGCACCATGCTGCTGACACCATTGATATCGCCAAACTTCTCTTGGTAGCGGATGAGCGCATAGAGAACGAAGGCTACTCCGCCAGTATAATAGCGCGCCTGCTGGTTACTGGGGTCGAGTTGATGAGCGCTGGAAGGGAAGGCACCACGCGACCGGCCGGATTTGATCTGGATGGTTTTGAAGCCATTGACGAGCTGGTCTGCCATTGCTTTGTCGCCCGCACCAACCGCCACAAGCAGCGCCAGCGACTGATCGTACATAAATGAATAGTGCACGCGATGAGTGCCGTAGCCATCCTGGCCAGGTGAGAACTCGTACGAGCGGATCAGCCCCGCCAGCTGTGGCTGGAAGTACTCAGCGAGGATTTTGTTGCTGCGCGTATCCACCAGGCGCAGCATCTTGTGGCCCTTCTCGGTACCCGGAAAGCTAAAGGTGCGGTTGGTGTTGGCGGCTTGCTTGGCAACGAGGTAGGTTTGGTCGGTGATGACGTATGATTGGATCTCGACATTTTGGTACTCATTGACGCGTGGCCAGCTCTCGCCGAGAGGTTGGCCGCTACTGGCATCATAGAGACGGAAGCGCCACTCGCCACCAATGCTGCCATCGACCGGCGAGAGGTCGAGCGTCCAGCTGCCATCGCCCTGCACTTGAGCAGGGGTGACCTTGCCTTGCTCGTATTCGGCATCAGTAGCGCGGAAGGCTTTGACAACGCGGCTCCCACCGGTAGGTGCCTTGCCCGATACCTTGCCACGGTAGTTACCTGGCACAGATGATGGCGAAGTAACGGAGAGAGGTGTGGGGTTGCCAGTGGCATAGCTACCACTGTTCTTGAGCTGGAATGAGCCCTTTATCTCGCCGGTGTAGTCCGTGCCGTACTGCTTGGCAGCGGTGATGGTGCTGCCATCGCCAGCGTTGCGGATGGGCTGCATGAGGCTGCGAAGGTTGGCGAGGGCCTTAGCGGCGCGGGCTTTGTCGGTCGGGGAACTCAGCGCTGTAGTCTTAAAGCGCATCGTATTAGGATCGCAGATGTCGGGCTTATTATCTTTTTTGGTGGATGAATTGGAGCCAGAATTAGTAGCGGGCTCGGCCATTGCCACCTGACGTAGCTGCATAAAGCTAACTCCTAGCACTACCACTGCTGCCACACCTGCAAACCGAAAATGCGTCCAATATCGTCTCACTTCTGCTATACTCCTCACCTCGCCGATTAGCCGTTGGGTATTGCCTGTGAGTATAGCATAACCATTTGCCATATCACAGCATAAGCGGTATAGCTTGAACAGAGATTAACAGAGGTAGACGGAAGTGATGAGCGGGGATATTTGATGGTGTACGAGAGCGATTTGGTGAGTAGTCTGAGCTGTGCTCAATCAAGAGAACATGACAGGCTGTGGTAAGCTGAGAGATTCAGATGTTGTCAAACGGATCGGCGATTTTTGAGCGATGCTCGCGTTTGACATTCTGTGCTGCATGGCGCACAATCGATGTATGAGAACGACACGCGTTATATCTGCAATTGGTGTCTGCTTGGTGCTGCTGGGCACCGCGCTCGGGGCAGTGCCAATGCAGGCCGACACATCGGTACGAGCCTATTCATCATCGAGTAGTAGTAAAGACAACTTCACTATCACCAGCTACACGGCCGACATGGAGCTCGGGCGCGATAGCGAGAAGCGCTCCACCCTCAAGACAAAGCTCACTATTACAGCGAACTTTCCACCAGCGCAGAACCATGGCCTCGCACCGGAGTTCGTCACACAATATAATGGGCACAGTACAAGCTTTGCTATTCAGTCTGTCCAAGACGAGCAGGGTAAGGACTATGAATATAGTAGGTCGGGTAATGCCCTACGCATTGGCAACAAAGACACATATGTCTCGGGTAGCAAGACATACGTCATCACGTATACCCAACGCGACGTGACGCGATATTATGCGAATGTTGGGCGAGATGAATTCTATTGGGATGTGGTAGGTACGGAGTGGCGTGTGCCGATTCGCAGCGCCACCATCAACCTCACCCTGAGTCCAGAGCTTGCCGCAGCCAAATTGCCCGAGCCACGCTGCTACACAGGCCAGCAGGGTAGCACGACTGCCTGCACCGTCAATACAACGGGTGATAAAATCATGACAGCAACGGTGAGCTCGCTTGAGCCAAACAATGGCGTGACGTTGGCGCTAGGCTTCCCGCAGGGTACTTTTGCGGCGTACCAAAAGACCGCGCAGGAGCGGTTTGAGGAACGATTAGCAGTATTCTTAGCGCAGATATTCTTTGCTAGTATGTTGGTATTAGGGCTTCTCTCAAGCTTGATGTATTATCTGTATCGGCGGGCGATTGGCCGGAGCAAGGAGCTGGGGACGATCGTGCCAGAATACTTGCCACCTCCCAACACAAGTGTGACAACAGCGGCGGAGATCGTGCGGCCATTCCGGATGGTGAAGGGCTCAGCTATGGCAGCGCAGATGATCGACTGGGCGGTGCGGCACTACATTCGTTTGATCGAGGTCAAGCCCAAGACGTTCTTCTCGCGGGCACAGTACGAGCTTGAAGTTGTTAAGGATGTCAGCAGTCTTCATCCTGAGGAACAAGAGATCCTGGGCGATATCTTTGGTCACCTGCCTGCAGTGGGCGAGCGCATCAACCTCAAGACGCTACGCAACAATACCTCCTATGCCTTCCGCCTGAGGGATAATGCCAAGAAGCTCGATAATCTTATCGACCACACATACGAGCTGCGCGACACAAGCCGGAAGGGCACACGGGGCTTCCGCATCTTTGCGGGTGTGCTAGGTGTCTTAGTGCTGGTGCTGTGTACAGCCACGATGTTTGTGCCGTTCCTCAGCGGGCTGCAATTCCTCTTCTTCCCAGGGGTCTTTATTGTGATTATCATTGGTAAGCTGGGCTTTGCTAAGCCGCTGTCGGACAAAGGGCTGGCGCTGCGCCGCTACCTGCTGGGGCTCAAGATGTATATCCGCTACGCCGAGGCCGACCGTCTACGCCTGCTGCAGAGCCCTGAGACTGCTGAGAAGGTTGATATTGGTGACCACGCTCAGCTTGTCAAACTCTACGAGCGGGTCTTGCCCTATGCTGTGCTCTTTGGCCAAGAGAAGCAGTGGAGCCAGCAGCTGGGGCAGTACTATGAGGAAGTAGGCACGCAGCCCGATTGGTATGCTGGCCACGGTGCCTTCAATGCAGCGATGTTTGTCTCGAGTATGAGTAGCTTGTCGAGCTCTACCTCTGTTGGCTCGAGTGACTTCTCGTCGTCGAGTGGCGGTTCGACTGGTGGTGGCTTCTCTGGCGGCGGCGGAGGCGGCGGTGGTGGTGGTGGGTGGTAGAGCCCACTCGCCCCAGCGCGCAGGTATATCTCAACCCTTCTTTTGCAACAACAAACAAGCGGCCACTCTCTCATAGTGGTCGCTTCTGAGTGTAAGAACGAAAATAGATCGGCCACAAACATAGCCCACCAACCATGCTCAAACTGAACCCGGATATATCTCAACCCGAGAGCGCAAGACATGCACTACGATCAGATTGAGACATGGTTTAGTGAGCTATGTTGATGGGCTATTTGCCCTGACTGTGACGCTTCTTGCGCCATCTTCTGATATCCCAGAGTGTCCACATAAGGTGGAAGCTACAGAGGCCTCCGACTATGACTGTCGTAATGAGAGTCATCTCAAGTGGCTGCAGTATGTCAATGCTCTCATGGCACCATAGAATGACGCCTGAGACAATTGTCACAGCAAGACTCAGAAACATATAGCATCTGAGTGCTTTATGCCACCTGTGTTCTTCCATGACTCTGCTAGCAGCTAGCAAAATAGAGCAGCACACTATTGCTCCGATTATAATAATCAAAGACCACATCTCTGGTTTCATCTTTCTCACCTCCTTCCGTAAGGTGAGCTCAAAGCCAGGAGCGACTTTTTGCTCCAAGACAGACTTTGAGCAAAAAGTTAATATATATATATCAATATATGAACCCTGTGTCAAATTTTTGCCAGCTCGAGTCCTAAAATCTCACTGTCAACAATCGTGCGTGGATTTTAGATACAAACTGGCGCACTCACCATTTTTCATTTCCGGCTTGGTGCTTTGTGGCGAACTTGGTATACTTGGTACAAGACATAAGGAAAACACATTATGGATTGGCTTCATATTATTATTCTTGGCATTGTCGAGGGGATTACTGAGTTTTTGCCCATCTCGAGTACGGGCCACTTGATGCTGACAGAGAAGTTGCTAGGCTACTCGGTGAGTGACCCTGGGCTTGTCGCCTTTACGGCGGTGGTGCAGATTGGGGCGATTGCTGCGGCGATTGTTTATTTCTGGCAGGACATTTGGCGCATTGCCTCGGCGTGGTGTGCTGGCGTGGTGAACCCGCGGGCGCGGACGTTTCACTACCGAATGGGGTGGTATGTCATCATTGGTTCGCTGCCGATTGCAGTGGTTGGCTTGCTTCTTAAGGATACGATCGAGACGGTACTGCGTGGCCTGTGGTTTGTAGCGGCTGGGCTGATGATTTGGAGTATTGTACTGTTTTTGGCCGACCGCCGGGGACGTGAGACACGCCATGAGCGCAACCTTACCTGGCGCGATGCTATGGCAATGGGCCTGATGCAGTGCTTGTCACTCATCCCGGGAGTGTCGCGTTCGGGGGCGACGATTGCCTCGGGATTGTTCCGCGATATCGACCGCACGACTGCCACACGGATGAGCTTCTTCCTGGGGATTCCGGCATTGATGGCAGCAGGTGGGTTGGAAGCCATCACACAATCACACCAGATTGGCCGCTTGATTGGTTGGCCGCAGATGATACTGGGGATTATTATATCCTTTGTGGTGGGATATGTGGCAATCTCGTGGCTACTGCGCTTTGTTTCGAGCAATTCATTTGATAAGTTTGTCGGCTATCGCTTGGCGCTGAGTACATTACTTATCATCCTGCTTGCGGTGGGTGTGTTGGCGCCAGTGTAATTTCTCCATGCTTGTTTTCAGGCTTACCTCACGTCCTATTGAGCAGGGGAGTGAATCTTTTTTGAAGACATCGGCCTTCTAGAGATCATGCTCAAGATCGTTTGGCGTTTCGTTTGAATGAGTATAGCGGTGTTTTTATGGCGACGCGTTTTTGTACTCCACCCAGATGAAGTAGGGGGGAGTATTAGTTCATATATGCAAGGTTTCTAGATTCAGTCTTGTTATAATTTTGCTTCTGAAGCGCTAGAAAAAACATTGCAATGTTGTTCACTTCGTTTGCTCTCGCTGAGTGATTGCGGTATAATTGCTATTAACATTAGCAGCTTATGGAGGCGCAATGATCGAAATAAAAAACATTACAAAAGTCTACGGCAAGAAGAAAAATACCTTCACCGCCCTCAAGGACGTAAGTCTTGCAATCGAGGAGGGGTCGAGCGTGGCAGTGCTAGGCAAGTCGGGCTCGGGCAAGTCCACGCTGATGCATGCCATCTCTGGCCTGGATAAGCCGCAGCAGGGTGAGGTGATCATCAACGGTGAGGATATCTTACGACTCAAACCCAAGGCGACCGACCGCTTTCGAGCGCGGACGATGGGTTTCATTTTCCAGAGTTTCTTTGTGGAGGGCGGCGAGAGTTGCTATGACAATGTGAGTCTGTCGCTCGAGACCGCAGGTGTGCCGCGCAGTAAGCGCAAGCGGCGTATCGTGGCGGCGCTCGAGGCAGTTGGTCTAGAGGACAAGATCAAAGCGCGGGCTAAGGACCTTAGTGGTGGGCAAAAGCAGCGCTTGGCGATCGCTCGAGCAATTGCTGCCGAGCCGCAGATTCTCTTTGCCGACGAGCCAACGGGCAATCTCGACTCAGCAACTTCTGCAGTGGTGGAAGACCTGCTCTTTCGTTACGCCAAGGAGCATGGTGCCACGCTCATCATCGTTACACACGACGAGGATCTCGCGCAGCGCTGCCAGCATATTATTCGCATCAAAGATGGGGTGATTGATCACGACAGCGCTATGGATGATAAGGCGACAGCTTCTCCCAAGGCTAAAAAGGCGCCAACTCGTCGCCCAGCCAAAGCCACAGCACCTGCCTCGCGGCCCAAGAAAACAACGAAAAAAGCCACGAGCACCACCACAAAAGCTAAATCCACAACCACCAAGCCAACACCAAGGAGGGCAGACTAACCATGAAGACGACTGATATCATTCGCCGCGCTGGCCGCAACCTGCGCCGCGCCAAGATGCGTACCCTGCTTACCAGTATCGCTATCGCGGTGGGCGGCTTCGCCATTATGGCGAGCTTGATGGCGGGCGAGGGTGCACGCCAGTATATTGATCGGCTGATTAGCAGTAATATTGATGCCAAGGCGGTGTTTGTCGTCAAAGACAAGCGACTCATCGGGGCACAATCGGGCCAGCAGGCTGACCTGCGTGAGTATAATCCTGATAGTATCAACCGCTATGGTAATGATTATAAAGCCCTAACCCAAAAAGACATCGACAAGCTGGCGGCCCGCACCGACCTCGAGAAGGTGAGGCCAGTCTATCAGCTCCAGCCCAAATACGTGAGCTTTGCAACTAAGAAGGACAAGAAATACAGCAGTGATGTGAGCGTCTTTGATGGTGCGCTCGCGGCCGAAGTGGTGGCGGGTAAGCAGCTGGGCAAGGGTATTGAGCTCGCGGCTGGCGAAGCCGTCATCCCCGAGAGCTATGCCGAGACACTAGGGCAATCGCCTGCCCAAATGGTGGGCAAACAACTGACCGTCACAGTAGTGCAAATGCCACAGAAGATCGACGAAGCAACGCTTGGCCAGGTCTTTGCTGAGAAGGGGCAGGCTGGGGTGAATGAGCTGATTAATGGCAAGGAATTGCACAAGACCTTTACCATTGCGGCTGTGACGCGTAAATCGGCCGATCAAACCCAAGCAATGCGTGGCATTGGTATTAATGCTAAGGTAGCTCGCGAGCTGAGCGACTATAGTACCAAGGGCACGAGCCAATACCAAAAGTACATGTCTGCCACTGCAGTTGCCAAGCAGGATGCCGAAGCCGCCAAGAAATCTCTCGAGCAGGATGGTTACGCTGTAGCTACTGCCAAAGATCTGCAGCAGACACTCTTTCGCTTTATTGATATCTTGCAGGGGATTGTGCTGGGCTTTGGTGCGCTGGCGCTGATTGTGAGTATTTTTGGCATCGTCAACACGCAGTACATCTCGGTGCTAGAGCGGACGCAGCAAATTGGCCTGATGAAGGCGCTGGGCGCTAGCCGGCGCGATATTGGCCGCTTGTTCCGCTACGAGGCTGCCTGGGTCGGCCTGCTGGGCGGTGCGCTGGGTGTGCTAGGCGCGTGGGGCGCTGGTGTGGCGCTCAACCCAGTTATCTCGGAGAAGCTCCGCTTTGGTGATCACAAACTCCTTGTCTTTGTGCCAGAGCATGCTGCTGCGGTAGTGGTTGGCCTGATGCTGGTGGCGATCATTGCTGGCTGGCTGCCAAGCCGTAAGGCTGCTAAGCTTGACCCAATCGAAGCGCTGCGTACAGAGTAAACTGCGTCGATACGAAGAGCCAAAACCCGCTTTGCTGGATAGGTAAGGCGGGTTTTATGTACCTGTGCTTAGCTGGATCTTAAAATACGAATTATCTCAAAAGTTCGTGGTAGTATAGAGGATTCAAACACGAACAAATTGCCATTACGCTTGGCGTGGTATCTGATATAATATAGTTATGTTAGATATTCGTTATATTCGCGCGCATGCCGACGAGGTGCAGGCAGCAGCGCGCCATAAGGGCTATGAGGTGTCCATCGCAGCGCTTCTCGCGTGCGACGATCAGCGCCGGGAGCTTCAGCAGCGGGTGGATGCTGTGCGTACCACGCGCAACGAGACTGCCGCTCAGATGAAGGGTGGCAAGCCAAGCCAAGAACTCATCGCTACAGGCAAGGCACTCAAAGCCGAGCTTGCAACGCTGGAAGAGGAGCTGCGCACCATCGAGAATAACTTTTTTGCGCAGCTCGAGGCAGTGCCAAATATCACCCTGCCAGACGTCCCACTGGGCGGCGAGACAGACAGTGTAGAGATTAAGCAGTGGGGTGAGCGACGTGAGTCGGCTAAAGACCACCTCGACTTTGCTACGAGCCGGGGCTGGCTCGACTTTGAGCGCGGTGCTAAGGTGGCTGGCACGAAGTTTTACTATGTGCTGGGCGACCTCATGCTGCTCGAGAATGCCATTTACCAATACGCCCTCAATTTCCTCGTGAGCAAAGGCTTCCGCCCTATGACGGTGCCGCACGTGGTGAATGGCCGCGTAGCGCGTGGTTCGGGCTTTGCACCCAAGAGCGATAAAGAGAGTAACGAGTACTTTATTGAGGGCGAAGACACCATGCTGATCGGCACAGCCGAGGCACCACTGACGGGCTTCCATGCCGATGAGATCTTGCATGAGAAAGACTTGCCGCTCCTCTACGCTGGCTACAGCCCCTGCTACCGCAAAGAGGCTGGCGCTGCCGGGAAGTTTAGCCGCGGGCTCTTCCGGGTGCATCAATTCAACAAACTCGAAATGTATATCTACTGCCTGCCCGAGCAATCGGCTCAGATGCATGAGAAAATCCTCGCGCTGGAGGAGGAGATTTGGCAAAGCCTGGGCGTGCCATACCACGTGGTAAATATCGCAGCGGGGGATCTTGGTGCGCCAGCTGCCAAGAAGTACGACATCGAGTACTGGTCGCCTGTTGATGGTGCCTACCGCGAGCTTACTAGCTGCAGCAACTGCACTGACTTCCAGGCACGCAACCTCGGCATCCGCGTCCGCCGAGCCGATGGCTCGCTCCAGGTAGTACACACCCTCAATGGTACCGCAGTGAGCTTGGCTCGCGCACTTGTAGCGATTATTGAGAATTATCAAACAACGGATGGCCAGCTCCGCGTGCCAACGGTGCTGCAGCCATATCTGAACAACAGGGAGGTACTTTAGATGGGGCGCACAATCAGAAAAATGAGCCGTAAAGGCTATGCCAAAGTTGCCAAGCCGCTTCTTTTTCGGCGGCAGCCCGATGCAGCGCACCAGTCGATGCTCTGGACGGCGCGGGCACTGCATGCTATTCGGGGTGAGCAGCTCCTTAGCGGCTGGCGCTATAAGAATCCTCGCCTCGAGCAGACTATTCTTGGCCTCAACTTTGTTAATCCCATCGGTCTGTCTGCTGGGCTGGATAAAGATTTTGATCTGCCCCCTGTGGCAAAGAAAATTGGTTGCGGCTTTGAGATTGGCGGTTCGGTAACGGCCATGCCTTGTGAGGGTAACCCCAAGCCGTGGTTTCGTCGCTTGGCTAGTGAGCAGTCGATCGTCGTGAATGTTGGGTTGGCGAATCGCGGCGTGGCCAAGGCGATCGAGCAGATCCGCAGCTACTCACCACGGGTCTGGCGCGACTTTCCGCTCAGCGTATCCGTAGCCAAAACGAACAGCCCTAAGCAAGTCCGCCCCAAGCAAGCAATTGCCGACTACTGCGACAGTCTTCGCCAGCTTGAAGAAGCTGGTTGCGCACCACTGTACGAGATTAACATCTCCTGTCCTAATGCTTATGGCGGCGAACCCTTCACGACGCCCGCTCGCCTTAAGAAACTCCTCACTGCGGTGGATGAACTGAAGCTCTCGCGCCCCGTCTTTATCAAAATGCCAACAGATAAGACGTGGACGCAGTTTGCCAAACTACTCTCCATTATCGATAAGCATAATGTCGCGGGCCTGACGATCGGTAACCTCGTCAAAGATCGCAGCAAGCTCACTGACCCAAGTGTCTTGCCCGACGATACTCCCGGTAGCCTTAGTGGCCGGCCAGCTCAGGCCATTACCACGCGGCTTATCCACAAGACGTATGCACTGTATGGTGACCGCTTTGTCATCATTGGTGTGGGCGGTGTCTTTACGGCGGAGGATGCGTACGAAAAGATCCGGGCCGGCGCGAGCCTGGTGGCGCTGGTGACAGCGCTGATGTTTGAAGGGCCACAGGTCGTGGGCGACATCAACGAAGGCTTGGTGGAGCTGCTCGACCGAGACGACTATGTCTCTATTAGCGAAGCAATTGGTGCGGCGCACCGCAAGTAGGGGGCTGGTGGCATCCGAAGCGAACGGCTTGAGATTAAAGCGCTTTGTTTCTTTTCGCGTCTCCCCCCAGCGCTAGAGCTGAAGTCGATTATAACAATCGATCCGTTACTCTATTTGAATAAAGTAGAAAGAAGGGGGACTGGTGCTAAGGAGTGGAGCTGTGAAATTAAGCTCACAGCCATTTGACATTACCCACAATATACTGCACTATAGGATGGGAATTGTGCAACAAAGGAGCAAGAATGAACGAACGTCAGCCAGCAAGAGATCCAGGAAGCGGAGAACGACAAGACCTATCAGGGATTGCATATGAGCTACAGGCTAGGATGAGCCGTGTACTCACCGACGAACCTTTTGAGTATGCCAAACATAGGCCAGGTGCTTTGCAGGAGCGCCGAGTCCGGACGAGCTCAGATACTGGTGAATATAATGCGGTTGAGCGCACTATATTCTTGATAGGTCCTGATGACGAACATATAGCGGTGTTTGGGGTTGTGCTTGATGCAATGTCGGTCGTTTTGGACCCGTCTGTCGCCATTATGACACCTGATGGTAATGATTGGGTGGTGTATCGTTCGAAGGCCGGTCGCCCAGAGGCTGGTCATGATGGCCAGTGGCGAATTGAGCGTATCATCCATAGCAGCCAGACAGGCCAGATCGATAGTGAGCCATACACGTTTTTCCAGCCGGTAGATAAAGACGGCAAGCAAGATCTGGAGCGTGCAGAGACTGATGCACAGGAGTTGCATGATGTCAGAAATCTCATCGAAGGGGCGCACTGCCGCACAGAGACACCACCTAAGAGCAAAGAGACTGAAGCCTTGCTCGACTAGATTAAAAAGCTGCGAAAAGAGGCGGCCTATCAGCTAAGCTCGCTAGCCAAACGTCTCTACCTGCGCTGATAATTTGCCCACAACAACCCCTGTTTTCTCCTCAACCATGCTATACTATAGGCACAAGTTGCTAACACGAAAGGGGTCAGCATGATCGCAAACATCGACATTACCGGTATTGGCAAATACTCGCCAGACGAGCCAACCAAAAAATACATCCGCAAGAAGATCGGTGCGCTCGACCGCATGGTGTCGCGCCACGCTCGCAAGACCGTGAGCGCTATGGTACGCATCGAGGAGATTAATGGCGAGCATGGCAATAAGTATGAGGTAGAGGTGGTCATTACCGTGCCAGACCAAACCATCAAGGCCAAAGACTCCACACTTAACGTCCTGGCTGCTACCGACATCGTCGAGCGCAAACTGGCTGGCCAGCTGCGCAAATATAAGCAAAACCAGCTGCCGCACCTTGGTCGCCGTGGCCTTCTCGCTCGCTTCAAGCGCAGCTTCGAGCGCGAGCAGGATCACCCTACGGAGTAGGCGATAGGTATGCAAGAGTTAAGAGGCTGATATCGGTTGGGCATCGGCCTCTTGCTCATACTTTGTGCGGGCCACCCTTCCCAAACGGCCGCAAACCCGGTATAATGAGGGGAGTTTTTTGAATTGAATGGCCGCTTAGAGAGGAAAGCGAGGGAAGTTTGACACCATGGCAACAACACAGCAAAAAGCACTGACGAAGATTTTTGGCGATCCGCAGAAGCGGATCTTGAAGCGTCTACAAAAGAAGGTAGACGAAATCAACAAGCTCGGGCCTAAATACAAGGCACTCTCGGATGAGGAATTAGCCAAGCAAACAGGGGTCCTTAAGCAGCGCCTACACAAGAAAGGTACGACGCTTGATACTATCCTGCCTGATGCCTTTGCGGTGGTGCGCGAGATGGCCGACCGGGTGATTGGCGAGCGGCACTATGATGTGCAGCTGATTGGCTCGATGGTGCTGCACGAAGGCAACGTGGCTGAACTCAAGACTGGTGAAGGTAAGACTCTGATGTCCACTCTGGCAGCATACCTCAATGCGCTCGAGGGCAAGGGTGTGCATATCGTGACCGTCAACGACTACTTGGCGCAGCGTGACGCTGGCTGGATGGGGCAGATCTATAGCGCTCTGGGCATTAGTACTGGTGTGATCATTAACGAAGCGTCCTTCCTCTACGATGGTGCGTATACCAACGAGAACCATACTGACCCACGTATGCAAAAGCTCCGCCCCTGTACACGGCGCGAAGCCTACGAGGCAGACATTACCTATGGGACGAATAACGAGTTTGGCTTCGATTATCTACGCGACAATATGGTCAATGAGATTAGCCTGGTGCGCCAGCGCGAGCTCAACTTTGCCATTGTAGACGAGGTGGATTCCATCTTGATCGACGAAGCGCGTACCCCACTCATTATTAGTGCGCCCGCGGCTGAGAACCCTGATAGCTACTACCAATTTGCCAAGATTGCTGCCAAGCTTGTGCCGGAGGACTACCGTCTCGATGAGAAGCACACCAGTGTAGCGCTGACGGATAGCGGCATCGATAAGGTGCAAAAACTCCTTGGTATAAAAAATTTGTACACCCCTGAGTATGTCCGCAGCGTTTACCACATCAACCAAGCGCTGCGCGCCCAGACACTCTTCCATCGTGACAAAAACTACGTAGTGACCAATGATGGCGAGGTAATCATTGTCGATGAACACACTGGCCGTCTCAAGATTGGCAACCGCTACAACGAAGGCCTCCACCAGGCGATCGAAGCGAAAGAAGGCGTACCCGTCCAGCAAGAGAGTATGACGCTGGCGACTATTTCCTTCCAGAATTTCTTCCGCCTGTATAAGAAGCTCAGTGGTATGACCGGTACGGCCTTTACTGAGGCAGAGGAGTTCCAGCAGATCTATAGCCTGGATGTGGTGGTAGTGCCGCCCAATAAGCCAATTACCCGCAAAGATCACCAAGATCTTATCTACAAAACCGAGAAGGCTAAGCTCAAAGCTGTGGCGGCTGCCATCAAGAAGTACCATGAGCAAGGCCGGCCGGTGCTGGTGGGGTCGGGCTCGATCGCTAAGAATGAGCTGATCGCCCAGTGGCTCGACAAAGCAGGCATTACATATGAGATCCTCAATGCTAAGAATAATGAGCGTGAGGCCGAGATTGTAGCACACGCTGGTGAGAAGGGTGCCGTGACGCTAGCGACAAACATCGCGGGGCGTGGCACAGACATCAAGCTTGGGCCGGGCGTGAAGGAGCTTGGCGGTCTGGTGGTGATCGGCAGCGAGCGGCATGAGTCGCGCCGGATCGACAACCAGCTGCGTGGCCGTGGTGGCCGCCAGGGTGACCCGGGTGACACCCAATTCTATGTCTCGACCGAAGACGATCTGATGCGGATCTTCCAGGGTGAGCGTATTGCTGGCCTGATGGAGCGCCTTGGAGTAGAAGAAGACATGGCTATTCAAAACAAAGCAGTCAGTAAGACACTTGAGGCGGCGCAAAAGCGGGTTGAGGGCTTTAACTTCGATGCGCGCAAGAATGTTGTTCAGTACGACAACGTCATCAACCGCCACCGCAAAGTGGTCTACACTGTGCGGCGCAAGATCCTCGATGGCGACAACATCAAGCCAGAAATTCAGCGCCTGCTGCGCACTGCAGTAGAGAGCCTCACAGAGGTACCAGCCAAGCAAAACCCAAAGTTTGTTGAGGAGTTTGGCGCGATCTTCCCACTGGACAAAGACGAGATTAAGAAAATCGGTGCCGAGAAGCGCGACCGCGTCCGGACCAAGATGGCACTCGATGCGGCGAAAAAATTGTATCAAGACAAAGAAGACGAGCTGGGTAGCGAGCTACTGCGTGGCATCGAGCGCGAGGTGTACTTGCAGGTGCTCGACACACTGTGGATGCAGCACCTAGAGAATATGCAGCACCTGCGCGAGGGGATTCACTGGCGCAGCGTGGGCCAACGCGACCCGCTGGTGGAGTACCGCGCCGAATCGCAAAAGCTGTTCGACAGCCTGCAGGCTAATCTCCGGGCGGAGGTCCTCCATGCAATCTACCAAGTACGCAAGACAGATGCCATCACTCGGGAGGCAACCGACAACGAGCACGACACCGAGCTCACTCGCCTGGCCGAAACCTCGGTGGAGCGCGGTGTGAATGAAATCACGAGTGGGGAAGCGAATCGCGATCAGGACTTTACCAAAACAAAAGCGGCACCAACCACTGCCGACGTCAACCGCAAACGTAACGCCGCCCGCAAGAAAAAGAAAGCCCAGCGGCAGAATCGCAAAAAGAACCGCTAGATGCAACACACAGTAACAGAGGTCAGGCTAAAGAATGGTGCTCGTGGCCTTCTCATCGACGTGCCTGGCGCAACCGTGATGAGCTTCCAGTTCCAATTTCGGGCGGGCAACCGCTATGTTGCGAGCAAGGACATCTACGAGACAGCGCACATTATGGAGCATATGGCCTTTGGTGCTAATGCTCAGTTTGCGAGCGAGCATGAGTACGAGGCAGAGTTTATTAAAAACGGTGCCTACCACAATGCCTGGACGAGTGATTTGTCTATGGTGTATGTGGCGGACTGTGCGGATTTTGAGTGGGAGCGTATTTTGCAGTTGCAGCAGGTGGCTATCACCCAGCCAAAGTTCAACCAGATGGAGCTTGAAGCCGAGAAGGGCAATGTGCGCAGCGAGCTTGTCGGCTATCTTAACAACCACAATCGAGTACTATGGCCCAAGATCCAGCAGCTACTGGGGAATGACATCTACACCTACCACCAGCGAGTACGTACCATTGCACGGGTGCAGTTGAGCGATATCCAGGAGCACTACCGACGTACCCACACCAGCGATAACCTTCGTTTTGTCATTGCTGGCAAAATGGCGGGGCGCAAGGCGCAAATCAAGCGTATGCTCGAGAGCTGGCAACTGCCGCGTGGTGAGCGCTTTGCGGTGCCGCACGACGAACTTCACAGTGGTAAGCCTACCCTCATCCGCCGCAAAGAGGCCAGCAACCTCACCTTTGGTTGGTCGATGGAGATCCCGCGCGAGCTTAGCGATAAAGAAGACGCTGCACTCGATTGCCTCAACCATATTCTCACTGGCACTATGCACTCGCGCATCTTTGGCAAGGCGCGCAAGCAGGGCATGGCCTATGGGATGTTTAGTGATGGCTCGGTGGGCAAGTATGAGAGCAGCTGGGACTTTGGTGGTGAGGTAGAGTGCGACAAGGCAGAGCGGCTCTTTGCTTTGATTGTCAGTGAGCTCCAAGCGGTGCTGCGTGGTGAAATTACCGAGGCCGAGCTGGAGGCAGCCAAATCCTATGGCCTGGGGCGCTACCAAATGGGGGCGCAAACAGTAGCACAAATTAGTGGATTCTACACTGGCCGCTTCTTCTGGGATGGCTATGTGAAGGACTATGCCAAGGTGCCACAAGAGATCAAAGGCACAACCCTCGAGCAAATGAACGCTGTAGCACGTGAATTCATCGCTGCCAACACCTGGGCACTCGCTGGTGTGAGCAGCGGCGAGCGCAGCGACATCGTGCGGCTAGGTGAGCAGCTGGAAGGGCTGTTTACACAGAGGTAGAAGCACCTCAGCTTAGTATAGTTGCCCCCTTTGTGCCATAAGAGTCGAAGTTTTTGTGGCGATGCTTGGCCTATCTGCTTATATAATTTGATCAAATTATTTTTACTATTTTTTAGTGAAGGCAAGGAGAGATACTTGCATTCATTGAATTTTGTCGTATTATTGAAGTAATAGCATAGGAGAACAATGTATGAGTGACGTCAATCCAACCAACAGTAAAAGTTACCGTCCTGGGGACGAACGAAAAGGTTACAACGACCTTGTCACGATTGTCCTCACAAAACGGGAATGCTCAGATTTATTGACAGCCATGAATGAGCTCACCGCAGGCCCGTATGCACCTTCTGAAAAAGAATGGCAATGGATGGAGGATGTCATGGGTATGCCTACGCGCGAAAGTTTGATGGCACTATTCGATAAGGTTGATGATTTCCAAGAGGGCGACCTTAGGTCGTCCAAGTAGCATTCCGAAATACTTGACTTTTGAATCACAGTGACAATGCATACCTGCGTCGTGCTCAAGTGACTCCTCGTCAGAGTACGAACGATTAGGTTAGTTGCATTTGTCTTACGTTCCGTTAGGTGAGCTTATGAGCACCGAAGCTCAGATGGACGTTGAGCGATATGGCTTCAACCCTGAGGAGGATCGGGACATATCACACAAGACCACACTTTGCTTATTTAACAAAGTAATAAGGAAGAGCAGCTTGGGCTAGTAGATTTTTGTGGTTTGAGCGGATTAATAACAATAACCCTTATTCTCACCTCTGATGGATCCACATGAGATAGGCTATGTATGCTATAATAACGGTATGAAAGTTGCGATTGCTGGGTACGACGTTGAGGGTCGTGCAACATATGATTATGCGCGGCAGGTGTGGCCTGCGGCGGAGATTGTGATAGCCGATGAGCGGCGCATTGCTGATGTGCCGCCTGGGGTGGTGGATGTATTGACAGGCCCAGATGTCTTTGCTCAGCTGGGTGATGCCGATATCGTCATGCGCACCCCTGGATTGGCACCGTGGCGGATCGAGACGGACGGCACAGTGTGGTCGGCTACGAATGAGTTCTTCGCACGCTGCCCTGCGCCGATCATTGGCGTGACAGGTACAAAGGGCAAGGGTACAACGGTGAGCCTCATCGCTGCTATGCTGCAAGCCCTTGGGCGCACCGTCCATGTGGTGGGCAATATTGGCCAGCCAGCCTTGGCGCAGCTGGGGCAGATTAGCCCTGATGATGTGGTAGTATATGAGCTGAGTAGTTTTCAGCTGTGGGATGCCGAGCGCTCACCGCAGATCGCGGTGGTGCTGATGATTGAGCCCGATCATCTCGACAAACACGTTAATTTTGCCGAGTATGTCGATGCTAAGGCTAATATTCGGCGGCACCAGCGGCCAGGCGATGTGTGTATTTATCATCCAAGCAATCCATATGCCGCGCAGATTGCTGAGTCGCTCGACACGGACGTTGCGCGTGGCAGCCTGGGTACGCCACCACCGGCGTATCGCTATGGCACGCCAGACGATGGCATGGTGTATGTGAAAGATGATGCCTTTTGGCAGGGTGAGCGGCGGCTTTGCGCAACGGATCGCCTGCAGCTGCCCGGTGCGCACAATATTGAGAATGCTTGTGCCGCGCTGAGCGCAGTGCTGGCCTTCGACCCACAGGCTGTGCCGCAGCGCCTGGCGGAGGGGCTGGCGAGCTTTGCTGGCTTGCCGCATCGCTTGGCCTTCGTGGCAGAGCAGGATGAGGTACGGTATTATGACGACAGTATTGCTACCACACCGGGCAGTGCCATTGCAGCGCTGCGTGCCTTTGCGGATCCTAAAGTTCTCATTGTTGGTGGGGCAGACAAAGGTGGTGATTACGAGCCACTCGCACAAGAGGTGTATGATCAGGGTGAGTCTGTCCGTGCTGTCATTACTATGGGAGCAAATGCTTCGGCGATTGCAGCGGTATTACAAAACTATGATGTTGCTGCACCTATCATAACGCTTGGTAGTGTGCCTATGACAGAGGTCGTGGATACCGCTAAGCAGCAAGCTAAGCCTGGTGATGTCGTCATCCTAAGCCCCGCTGCCGCGAGCTTTGACCAATACCGTAGCTATGCCGACCGTGGTGAGCAATTTATTGCAGCGGTGCAGGGCAGTCAAGCATAAGCTGCTTTATCCTTGCGCTTTCCATAGCCAAATCGGTATAAGGGCAAATATCGCTCCAGTATGTTCACTTTTTGTGTGAGAATTGCTCGCTATAATGAGCAATCTCCACTTGAATGAAGAGAAGAGAAAGAACTCATGGAGAAAAGGGCTATTTTGCGATTGAACAGAATATACTATAATAGGTTACAAACAATTGTATAAGCAATACAAGATAAGGAATCGATAATCCAATGGATCAACAACCGCACACCAACTCACCGCAGCCCGCAGCTGCGCCGCAGTATAGTAAGGGGCAGCTTGCCGTGGCCCGCGCCACTATGCCCAGTGACAACACTGTGCTGGCAGCCACCTTTATTGGCTTCTTTTTTATGACGTCACTCTACTTTATTGTCACAACATTGATAAATTACGGAAGAGATAAGCCTACCTATGTAGAGACTGATACACTTCCGCTGTGGCTTCATTTGATCATGGATCTATTTAGCGGCGCTCTTCTCTTTGGTATTATTCTCCTTATCGGGATGTTTTTCATCCGGATGGAGCGGCAGAAGATGTTGGGTAATGCTATGCAGGTGGAGTATAGCGATTATGCTTGGCTGCGCGACTGGGCCAACGTCACAGCGGCTGACCTCGGTTTGCCACGGGTAGAGATCTTCGTTACGCAGAATCCGGTCATCAATGCCTATGCCTTTGGCTTTATGAATCCATACTGTATTGTGCTGCATTCGGGTTCGATTCGCTATCTCACGCCTGATGAACTTAAGGCAATCGTTATCCACGAGATGGGGCACATTAAGTACAAGCACACCATAGCTATGCTGTATCTGCAGCCGTTCTTGGCACTGCCGTTTGTCTCATCAGTGTCTGGCTGGCTAGCGGGCTTTTGGCAGCGCCGCACCGAGTATACGGCCGATCGCTTGGCGCTTACCTATACCGAAGATCCAGAGCTCGTCAAGAATGCGCTTGTCAAGGTGCACATTGGCCCTGACGTGGCGGAGGGCATGAACGAAACTGCTCGCCAGTGGCAGCGCTACACCGCTAACCGCCCAATGAACCGCTTTGCTCAGACCTTGAGCGACCACCCATACCTCGTGCGCCGGCTTGACCACATTGATGAAATGACCACCAAGCTCCTCACACCCCAAGCACCAGCTGCACCAGCCCAGCCCACGACACCAGTCCAACCGCAGTAGGGGGCTGCGAGGCGATAAATCGCTGTGTATACAGAGGTCACTATCCGTGCGATGGCGGCCTCTTGGTTTTGCTCTATACCTACGATAGTGCACACTTCGACCATAAAGGTTCATCGATCACTTGTGCCTTTTCCTTTTGTTGTTCCTCTTCTCAGAGTGATGAACCTCTCTGTAAAATTGATGCCCAATACTTTGCGTCACATAGTAGAGCGAGCCCTCCAAGAGTGCGGTATAATAGACCTATGCAACCACTCAAAAAGCGCGCCGCACAGCTCCTCGCCGATATTCTCGATGCGATTCGTCGTTTGCAAATTACGGACAAAGCTACTCAGCTCACTCAGCTCGAGGCGCAGCTGGCCGACTCGCAAATTTGGGCCAATCCAGCCCACGCTCAGCAGGTGTCGCGCCAGGCAGCGGCACTGCGAGGGCAGATAGAGCCGTGGCAGGTGCTGCAGGCTCAGGCGAGCGACATTGTAGAGCTGATGGACCTTGGCGACGATTCGATGATACCAGAGTTTGAGCAGCAGCTTGCCGCCCTCGAGCACGACTACCAAGCGCGCCACCGCGACCTCCTCTACAGTGGCGAGCACGACGACCAACCGGCTATTATCAAGATCAGTGCTGGGGCCGGTGGCACTGATGCGCAGGATTGGGCAGCGATGCTCGAGCGGATGTACCTGCGCTTTGCCGAGCAGCATAGCCTCCAAGCGGAGCTCCTCGAGCGCTCGACGGGCGAAGAAGCTGGCATCAAGAGTGCGACATACAGCCTCCATGGTGCGTATGCCTATGGCCAGCTGCGCAGCGAGCATGGCGTGCACCGCCTGGTGCGGCTCAGCCCGTTTAATGCCGACCATTTGCGCCAGACAAGCTTTGCCCTGGTGGAGGTGATGCCCGAGATCGCTGAGCCTGAGCAGGTGCAGCTTGAGGACAAAGACCTCCGGATCGACGTCTACCGCAGTGGTGGCAAGGGCGGGCAGGGCGTTAATACGACCGACTCGGCGGTGCGCGTTACCCATCTACCCACCGGCATCGTCGTTGCCATCCAAAACGAACGCAGCCAGATCCAAAACCGCGAGACCGCTCTTACCATCCTGCGCTCACGCCTCGCTCAGCTCCAGCACGAGCAGCAAGCCGCCAGCCTTGCTGACCTCCGCACCGGTGAGTCTGCCAGCTGGGGTGCGCAGATCCGCAACTATGTACTCCACCCCTATACCCTCGTCAAAGATACCCGCACCAAACACGAAGCCCACGACGCCCAAGCTGTCCTCGATGGCGGCATCGACGGCTTTATCGAGGCATATTTGGCGATGGGGGTGGGGGAGAAGTAAAAATCAACCCTCATATTATCACCACTATTCTCAAGTAAACGACTTCATAAGATGATAAAATCACAACATTTTTGTACATCACACTGTTGACATATAAGCTAATAGAGTAATAGAGTAATAGAGTATCCCTCCCGCATAGGTTGTAGGTTGATACGTATCTTATAATGTAGTGGTTGCATAGCCTCAAGATGCTGCTTGATTGCTAAGCTCTCTTTTTTGCTACCATCAACACGTCATGTTGTATGAGTTCTTTGCTTTCGTTACAGAAGTATCGGGATACTTCTGTTTTGTTTTTTGTATGGTGATAAGAAAGAGAGCTTAGTGAAGAGCTAGGCTCGTGTTGCACCTCATAGAGGTGCAGAGAGGAGTCCATTATGGACCGCGTGAATGCCATTCTCCGGGCTGTTATCGCTTCACTTGAGGCGCATCCGTCAGATGAGAGAATGCTGCCCGCTAACCTGTCTCAGGATGAGCGCAAGGAGATCCTTATGCGTCTCGCATGGTTAGGGTTCTCTGCTTATATCAGAGAGTTTTATACCTCTGAGCACATCAAGCTGGTCTTGGTCGCCGGGAGACAAAAATAACCACCACTACGCCCCGCGAAGATAATATAACTATTATTTTCGCGGGGCAACTCACCTTGGTTTTTGTATTTTTGTTATTTTGTAGGATAGTTATCTGCGGCTGTACTTTGAAATGTGTGATACGTCGTGTCTAATTAACTACGTCATAATCATAACAGTGGTGTAATGTACCGATGCGTTGCAACATGTAAACAATCTCGTCTTCAGATGCGGCCATATGCTATACTGGTATAGTGATATTGTTAGACAGAGTAACCAAACGGTATGATAAGGACGCCAAGCCGGCACTTGATCGGGTAAGCTTACATGTTGAGCCCAATGAGTTTGTCGTTATTATTGGTACGAGCGGGGCGGGCAAGAGCACGCTGCTCAAGCTCCTTACTCGCGAAGAGAAGCCCACAACGGGTAAGATTGTGGTCGGTGGTATCGACTACGACACCTTGAAAGATAAGCATATTCCACTGCTGCGCCGCAAGATTGGCGTGGTGTTTCAGGATTTTAAGTTATTGCCGCAGCGCACCGTTTTTGAGAATGTCGCTTTTGCGCTGGAGATTGCAGGTATGAGCAATCGCGAGATCAAGAACACAGTACCTAAGGTGATCGATCTCGTCGGCCTCCGGGGTAAAGAGAAGCAATTTCCGCACCAGCTCAGTGGTGGTGAGCGCCAGCGGGTGGCGATTGCCCGTGCCGTCGTGCGCCAGCCCAAGATTCTTATCGCTGATGAGCCCACTGGTAACCTTGACCCTAAGCACAGCTGGGATATCGTTCGTTTGCTCGAGAAGATTAATAAATACGGCACGACCGTGCTGCTGACCACCCACAATGTCGAGATCGTTAACCGGCTCAAGCGCCGCGTCATCACCATTGAGCATGGCAAGATCACGCACGACCAAGCCAGAGGGAGTTACCGCCAATGAGCCGCCGCAAAGATACCGCCCGCGCCCTGATGCAGCAAAAGCGCCGCCGTCGCCAGTGGCTGACGTTCGTCCGGATGTGCCGCTATGGCGTTAATAACTTTAGCCGCAACGCGTGGCTGACCGTTGCTGCCACGCTTGTGATGACGATTACGCTGCTGATCGTCTTTACGACCTTTGTCGCCCAGCGTTCACTGGCTGATACGGCTCAGGCTATCAACAAGGATATTGATCGCTCGATCTACCTCCGCCCGGATGTCTCGGAGGAGCGCGCTCAGCCAGTGCTGGTGAGCTTGCGCCGCCTCAGCAACGTCGAGTCAGTCCGCTTTATTAGTACTGAGGAAGCCAAGGAGCAGTTTGCCAAGGCCAACAAGGACGACGAGGCCAAATTGCACGCTCTTAACGAAGCGACAAACTTGCTGCCCGCAACGATCCGCATCACGCTGCACGACAACAACGACACATCGCAGCTGATAGACTTCGTCAATACCAATTCTGCGCTCAAACCACTGATTAGCGCCACCCAGACGCCAACCTTCATGAGCCAGCGGCGCAACGGCACGACGCGCATCGCAGAGTGGACGCAGATGTCGCAAAAGGCGGGAGTAGCGGCCAGCGTCCTCTTTATTGCTATCTCGTTCTTGATTATCTTCAACACCATCCGTATGGCGATCTTCAACCGGCGCGATGAAATCGAGATGATGAAGCTGATTGGTGCCGACCGGGGCTTTATTCGTGGGCCATTCCTTGTGGAGGCAGTGGTGTATGGAGTAATTGCCGCAGTGATTGCGACTACTCTGGGTATCATTACGCTCTTCCTCTCGGGCGATTCGCTCAAGAAGTGGGGCGTGGCTCTCCAGCCCACGATTGATATGGCAGCATCCTACTGGTGGCTTATCGCCCTGGCAATGATGGCACTGGGCGCGTGCATCGGCGTCGTCTCATCGCTGGTGGCCACCCGCCGCTACCTAAAGATTTAGCATTGATACAAAAGGAGGCCCTGTGTTGACAAAGCACACACCGCTTGTTACCATAAGAAATATGAAACAATCCACCACATCTGTTTCGCGTGCCCACACTGCTGTGGCCGCACCCAAAAAAACCAAGGGGCTTGCTACCAAGTCGGTTATTGTGGCAGCTGCCGTGATTATGGCGCTGAGTACGCCAGTTAGCACTTACCTTGGTGTTACCACTGGGACTGCCTCGGCTGTGTCGCAGGAAGAGTACCAAAAGCAGATTGATGCGCTCAACAAAGAGATTGGGCAGTATCAGTCGCAGGCCAAGGAGCTGAACGAGAAGGCAAAGAGCTTGCAAAATGAGCTCGAAGTCTTGTCGAAGCAGAAAGCAATGATCCAAGCGCAGATCGACATCAGTCAGAAGAAGCACGACCAACTGCAAGAGAAGATTACCCAGACAAAGCGCGATATCAAGGCTAACCAAGACGCCCTAGGCGACACGCTGGCCGATATGTATGTCGACCGCACCATCAGCCCGCTGGAGATGCTGGCCAGCAGCCGGAGCCTTGGCGACTATGTGGTGGAGCAAGATCGCCGCGATAGTATTCAGACCACGCTGAGCGAGACGATTACTCGGGTCAATAAGCTCAAAAAGCAGCTAGAAGAGCAAAAGAAGGAAGTCGAGCGTGTCTTGGCCGACCAAAAGAATGCCCGCGAAGCCCTCGCTGCCAAAGAGCGCGAGCAAGCTGACCTCCTTGCCCGGACCCAAAATGAAGAAGCAAACTACCAAAAGCTCACCGCCGACCGCGAGAGCGAGAAAGCCCGCGTCCAGAAGGCGCAGCAGGATGCCATCCAAGCAGCCATCCGCAGCGCTGGCGGTGGTGGCTCGCTCGGTATTACCTCTGGAGATGGTTCGATGGGTGGCTACCCGTGGGCTGGTGGCTGTACCGTCGATGCTAATGCAATGTCGCACGGTGGTGCAACTGGTGGCGGTGAAGATCCACTGGGCTATGGTTGCCGCCAGTGTGTGAGCTACGCCGCCTGGAAGACCTACCAAAAGACTGGTTACGCACCACGCTACTGGGGCAACGCCAATATGTGGCCAAATGCCGCTCGCAATGCTGGTTTCTCGACGGGCCGCACTCCACGAGCCAATGCTCTTGGTGTTATCTCAGCAGGGCAGTATGGGCATATCGTCTACATTGAAGGGTACGACGCTGGCAGTAACACCGTCCACATTAGCCAGTTCAACTACTTCAACGCTGGTGGCTCTGGCTGGGGTCACTATAGCGAAATGACCGTACCCGCCAGTACGTATGATACGTATATCTATTTGTAGGAGAAGAATATATAGCACAAACGACCACCCAGGTAGCGGTGGTCGTTTTTTAGTGAATGGGATTCTTGAGGTCTATGCTGCAGATAGGGTAGGCTGGTGTGGGATGTCGGTCTGGGTAGTGCCTATATAAGTGGTATTGTCCGTCTCGGGCGGGCTAACTCGGTAACCATACTGGTTGTACTCTGTGCCAATTGGATCATCGCTCTCGCAGTCCCGGAGGGGTTTAATATCAGTGGGCAGCTGGGCGATGTAGCTGTTGCTAAAGGCGGCGCGTGTATCGGCCTGGGCCATATGAGCCAGTAGAACAAAGAGTTCTTTGACGTTGCTGATTGCTTCGCTTGTGCTGGGCGGCTTCTCACCACCGTAGGTAAAGCCGTGCTGTTCCTGCGCTAAGAGGTCTTGATTAAAACCGTGGCCGCAATCGCGACAGTCTAGACAGCGCTCATAGAAATAATGCACCGAGTAGGTAATCTCGCTATGTGTGATGGTGATGGGCGGCTGGTCACCGCGGGCGCTATTTCTCATCCCGGCAATAATGCGTGTGAGGCTGTCAATGACATCGTGGAGGATTTGCTCACGCTGGTGGCGTTCGTGGTCGATAATGCACATCACATCGAGCTCCTCATTGCTGTTGTATTGGGTGGCAGATTCGCTCACAAGCGCAAGATACCCAACCTGAGCTCGAGAGACAGGCTCGGCAAGTGGCTGTGAGCCACCCTCAGCAGTGGATAGTAATGAATAAACAGGCGCTTCTTTTGCGCTGACAACAGCAAGAGACATCAGATAACCTCACTCGTTTTGATTAAAGAATGGTAATTGTCTATTATACGAGGATGAGGCAAAAATGCAAGGGGTTCGAAGCACTGCTATCGTTACCAACAAAAGCATAAACTCTTTTGTTTATTGTTAGTTCTGCTACCTTCTCTCCCTATCCTCCTCTCATTTTCCCTCCCTCCCCCTCCCAACATATAGTACAAATCGATTTGTACTATAGTTACCCTGTTTTTTCTCTGTTAGCGTGGGTTCTTTTTCTCTTCTTTTTATATATTTATATATAATAGGAGAGAAATCGATATGGATATATGGATGTATAGGGAGATATAGGTAAAGATAGAGAATAGTATGAATATAGAGAAAGATAAGTAGATAAATAAAGAAATATAAAGATAGAAATAAAGAGATATAAAAATAAGTAAATAGAGATAAAGATAGAGATAGAGATAGATGAATAGAGATAAGTAGAGAAATAGATAGAAATATAGAGATGGATATAGAAATAGATAGAGAAATATAGAGAAAGAGATGTATAGATATATAGAGATAGAAAAGGAGAATATATGAAGATAGATATAAAAGAAATAACTGAACGTGAAGGGTGAAATAGAGAGCGATAGAGCACGAGGGTAGATGGTATCTTCGTACTCTTTTGCCGCGTCGCCTGGCGTAGTATAATACCATAGTATGGTACGGAGTGACACGGCGAGCGCGAGCCGCTCGAAATATGACTATGATGAACCAAAAAAGCTGACTATCTCGCAGCTAACGGCTTTGCTCGTGGCAGTGCTGCTACTGGGGGCTGGCTTTGTGGCAGGGATGTACGCCGACAAGCTCTATGCAGCAATTGCACCAGTCTTTGGCCTCAAGGTGTCGGCCGATAGCATTGACCTGAGCAGTGTGCAGCAGACCTATCGCAAACTCAAAGCAGAATATGATGGTAAACTGGACGACACGAAGCTGATCGATGGCGCTAACCGTGGCCTAGCTGCGGCCACTGGTGACCCCTACACTACCTACATGGACAAGCAAGAGACTGAGCAGTTTGACCGCAGCCTCAATGGCGAAGTGAGCGGTATTGGCGTGGAGATTGCATCACGGGGCAACCATCCAACAGTAGTGCGCGTCGTCGATGACTCACCAGCAGCCAAAGCAGGCCTGCGGGCCGGCGATATCTTCCGCAGTATTAATGGCCAATCGGTGGAAGGGCAGAACCCTGAGGTAGTGGCCAGTAAAGTGCGGGGCGAGGCTGGCACGACGGTCAAGCTCGTGATGCAGCGTGAGGAATCGACCGAGGAATATACCATCGTCCGGGCCAAGGTGAGCGACGCCAGTGTGCGTAGCCAGATTCGCGATGGCGTGGGTATCCTCACCATTACCCGGTTCGATGACCAAACTGGCCGACTCGCGCGCCAAGCGGCAGAGCAGTTCGTCCAGCAGGGGGTGCGGGCTGTGGTACTCGACCTACGCGACAACGGTGGCGGCTATGTAACGGCTGCTCGCGAGGTCGCAAGCCTGTGGCTTGAGAACAAAGTCGTGGTAGTAGAGAAGTCTGGCGATGTCGTGCGTGACACCGTGCAGAGCAGCGGCCAGGCACTGCTCAAGGGGATGAAGACGACTGTCCTCGTCAACGGCAATAGCGCCAGTGCCAGTGAGATCGTAGCGGGGGCATTGCACGACCACAAAGCAGCGACATTACTCGGCGAAAAGACCTTTGGTAAGGGTACCGTGCAGAAGCTATTTGACCTACCCGACGGCCGTAAGCTCAAAATCACCGTGGCGCGTTGGTATACCCCAAGTGGCCGCAATATCTCACAGGGCGGCATTGCGCCAGATACTGAGGTCAAAATGAGCACCGATGATCGCAACGCTGGCCGTGACCCACAGCTCGATAGCGCACTACAAAAGTTCGCAGAGTAGACATATATCCAACAAAAGGCAAACAATTGTTCGCCAAAAGTATTGTATTTGCCTCGTATCTACGCTACCATAAAGGCATATGGACAGACGAAAGAAAATTCTCTTAGTAGAAGACGACACCGCGCTGCTGGCAGTGTATCGCTCGCGGCTCGAGCTGGAGGGCTTTGCGGTGAGCGAAGTGCACAATGGCGAAGATGCACTCTCGGCGGTGGTCGATGTTCGGCCTGATCTGATCTTGCTTGATGTGATGATCCCTAAGATCAGCGGCTTCGACGTACTCGACATCTTGCGTAACACCCCAGACACTACCAACGTCCGCGTTATCATGCTGACAGCACTGAGTCAGCCCAAGGACAAAGAGCGGGCTAAGCAGCTAGGAGTGGATGACTACCTCGTCAAGTCGCAAGTGATGATTGGTGACGTAGTGGCCCGTATTAAGTATCACCTGGGCATGAGCCAAGAATAACAGAGGCCAGAGGGCTGTCGAATGAAGCGTGCAGCGAGCCCTTGCTTCTGAGCGATTTCTCCTTAGTAGTATTTCATGGTATCATAAAAAGATGACGGAAAAATATTCGGCATCACTCCCACCACGACAGCCCGAGCACCTCTTGACGCAGCCAATTACAACGGATGGCACGCCAAAAGAGCGTGCAACTCATCCCGATACGCACAGCATTCCCAAACGCAACGATGTGCCACGCCACCAGTGGAATGTACTGCGCAGCAGCGGCCAGCTCGACGAAGGGTGGACTGATAGAGAGATTATCGACAAGGATGGCACGGTGCTAGTGCGGATGACCAAGCCAGTCAACCGAAGCAACATCCACCAGCTCGAGAAATGTGTGCCACTCGCGGTGCTACAGGAGCAAAACATTGATTTCACTAATGCATATCTGCAAAAAGCCTATGGCGTGACAATGGAGGATGGCAAGCTGCAGCCCGTTGCTGATACCACTCATGCTACTACCAGCAGCCAAGAGCAACAAACAGAGGTGCTGCTCGCTCAAGACGAAAAGTATGACCGAACCGGAACTGATGGGGAAGGTAATCACCAGTCGGTGGCTGGCTTAGCAAAAGCTGCTCGCCTTGATACTGTTGTGGATAATAGCCTCCTCGTGGAGCGGGTACTTGGACGCGTAAAGCAATAAGGGGCTGGTTCGGCTATCTTTTAGGACAAAGCGTGTTATTGCTGAATAATACAAGCATAGATACTTATTGGTAATACACACCAAACGTGCTGGACTTATTATCAAAAACAAGAAAACCACCTCGGCTATGAGGTGGTTTTGCATGTGCACTATAAAACACTTACGCTGCGCTGACGCACACCTGGGTGCGTGGCTGGGTCTTGCCAGTGAAGGTAGACTTCTTGACCTTCTTGAAGCTGACAACACCACTGTGAGCGGCGTGGATGGTGTAGTTGCGGCTCATGTACGTGCCAGGGCCGGCGATCTTCGTAGCGCCTGTCTGGCGAACAAGGACCTCACCAGCGTTGACCTGCTGGCCACCGAAGCGCTTGACACCAAGGCGCGCCCCAGCGTTATTGTGGACGTTCTTGCTTGAGCCACCTGCTTTGACTTTTGACATATCACTCCTTTAGCTAATATAAACAATCTATACGATTATACGTGAGGGCGTGGGCGAAGTCAAGCGGTGTGGATTGAATAATAGCAACGTCTCTCTGCATAGTGCTAGTCTATCCACTCCAATACTGCACCACGCGGAGCAGTTAAGACTCCACCATGCTTTCGTGGTCTCGACACAGGGAGGTGATTGCATGAGAATGCCAACCGCTGCAACGCGAGAAGAAGAAGAAGCGGCAAGGGAAGCACAAGAATCAACGAGGCCGTAAGCTGTAAGAAAGAGGATAATAACAGAGGTAGTAGTACAGATTGTGGCGACAGTATTAGCCAGGCACGAATTGGATAGTTGGCACTATGGTGGTATAATAGGTATATTAAGATATAACGCTGATACGGAAAAGGAGTGATGATGGCAGGACGACATGAAGGGTCAAGAGGATTTGGATCACAAGGTGAGTGGCCGTATTCGGGCAGTGGACCGAGCGGCAGCTCGGAGATTGAGGCAGGTTTGGCGCAGCTTGAGGCGCTTCGATATGTTGATGTGAGTGGTTTACCATCAGGGCAGGACGATGCCCCACAGGACACTCCTCCGCCCACTGCAGCTGAGCTTCGAGAGAGCTTAAGAGAAATTGCTGAGACTCATGAATCAACAGCACCAGCTGCGCCACCAACTCCAGGGGATATACGTGCAGCGCTTCATGGCGGGGTAGGCACTCACGAAGCACCGGCTCCTCAGACAGTAGAAGAAATTAAAGAGGAAGAGAAAAGACGAGCCCTTTGGCGTGCAGAAGAGACGCTTCGCAACGCTCCAGAGGTATTGGATACTGCAGCAAATGAGTTAATGAGTATCATTAGAGGCGGCAACGTACCAGCAAGTGCTGTGCGTCGTTTGAATGCTGTGGTACAGTCTCTACATGGCATTAACCTTCATGATCTTGATGTTGCACGGTTGCACGTAGGAACTGAAGCTTATGGAATGGACATGGAGGCAAACAACCGCCAATAATTCCATGCTACCAGAGCGGTACGAAGAACCTCAGCTATGTCATGCTGAGGTTCTTTGCTTTTTATAGCCGTTAGCATGCAGAAGGAAATACACCCACTGCTGGATGACCAGAATGAGATTTTACCACACAAGGTTATTTCATTACTTCCACCACCAACAACTCCCGCGCAACTACCTGGTTCTCGC
Organism: uncultured Candidatus Saccharibacteria bacterium; assembly: GCA_938036825.1. Lineage (GTDB taxonomy): Bacteria > Patescibacteriota > Saccharimonadia > Saccharimonadales > Saccharimonadaceae > Saccharimonas. Next base: position 150,407 of record CALHWD010000005.1, on the reverse strand, counting down.
GGTAATAACAGAGGTCGGCGGGGCGAACGTGCTGGAGTAGGCGGCGCTGGTAGCCCAGTCGCTCTAGCTGGGTGATGAGTGGCAGGTGAGTAAACTGCCCATTGCTGCCGCGCCAAGCGGGCACCGCGATGACCAGTGGTGTGCCAGAGCGCAGCTGGGGACGAAGATTAGTGAGAAAGTGACTGATGATATGGTTGCACGTGGTACGCACAGCGCTGAGCTTAGCGGGAGCAGGTGGGGCAGAGAAGGGCTGGCCAAGGTATGTCTCGCAGACGACGGCGCTGAGCTGCTGGGCGTCTGCCCACTGATGAGTAGTGGCATCTGCCTGAGTAATGCTATGTACCGCGCCAGGAGTAGCCGCAGTAGAGCGGCGCTGCAGCCAGGCGAGGTTCTCGCTGGTATAGCTGACCATCTTGGGGTTCAGGTCGCTGCCGCACACATCGTAGCCTAGGAGGAGCGCCTCTTGTAAGACAGTACCGGTACCACAAAAGGGGTCGAGCAGCACGGGGCGGGGCGCTGAGTGCTTAGTAGCAGGTGAGGGCTGCACCAGTGGCCCAGCCATATTAACCATCATGCGGGCAAGCTTAGGCGGCAGCATACCGACGAAGGCATCAGTGCGGGGGCGAGCTTGGTCGCGTGCGGCCAGGGCAGAAATATTTTGCGCGCCAACACTCTCCGCCACAATAACGCGCCCATCCTGGGCTCGCACCACCAGCAATTCGATATGATGCGGTGAGCGACCAAGCTTGTTGTGGTGGCTGGTGGCGGTATTGAGCGCTGGAGCGGCGTTGGGGATGAGGCGTAGGCTCGTGCCAGAAGCACGCAGCTTTGCCTTGAGAATAAGGCCAGTCTTTTGCACCTCGCGGGCACTGACAGAGAAGCCATAAGCACTCATGCCCAGCGTAATCTTGTGCGACGCGTCCTGCCACTGCGCGCTATAGTGGCGGACAATCTGCCGGCTCACCGCCAGCCAGTTACCGCGCAGCTCTAACACCACCCGGCCCGCCTTTTGGCTGCCACCTAGGCGCTCAAAATCGAATATATCAGAGGTAATAGTAGCAGCTTGCCCGCCAAACCAACGCACCGCCGCCCCGCCATACAAACACTCCAGCTCCGCCACGCCGAGGGCCGGCTGCCGGCCAAGAATTGCAATATACATATGCCTAGTATAGCGCAAAAGTGAGTGAGAATGGAGGGGTGGCGGCACGAACGGTATGTTAGATATAGGTAGCCGACCACTCTCGAGCTTGTACGACAAGCTTTCGTACTCAGTCTGATTAAAGCGTTAGAAAAGGTTCGCCTCGCTGCCTCGTGGTATAATATACCGTAGCTATGAAGAAATATATCAAAAAAATAAAACAGCTGTCCTTCCGCACCTGGCTGAGTATTATGACGTTTGTGCTGATTGCCTTGATTCTATTCTTGTCGCGGCACGAGCTTCTCCAGGCGTGGCATTTGCTGCAGCAGGTCAATATATGGGTCTTGATTGCCGTCTTCCCAGTGGCGGCGTTGGGGTATTTAGCAGCGGGCGAGATGATCTTCTCGTATCTGCGGCAAAAGGGCTTCGTGCGCGATGTGAGCCCCTTTGCCCTGATGCGCTTGTCGCTGGAGCTAAACTTCGTCAACCACGCTTTTCCCAGTGGTGGCCTGAGCGGTATATCATACGCTAACTGGCGCTTACGCAAATACGGCGTCTCGACGGGGCGTGCGACAATGGCCCAAATGGTGCGCTATGTCATGGGCTTTGTGGCAGTGGTGCTGTTCCTTGCAGTGGCGGTGGTAATAGTGACGATCGATAGCGGCGTGAACCGCTGGATCATCCTAATGAGTGGGGGACTGGTATTTTGCCTGACGATGATCACGCTACTAGGAGTATACTTACTGACGAGCCAGCGGCGGCTCCACAAGGCGGCGCATCAGGTCACGCTGACGATCAACAGCTTCGCGCGACGCATCCTGCGGCGCACAAAGCCAGTGATGGACGAAGCTGCGGTGCGGCGCTACTGCGACGACCTCCACACTGACTTCCTCGAGCTGCGGCGCGACAAGAAGCTGCTGTGGCAGCCCTTTGTCTGGAGTATTGTCTTTACGATTATGGAGATCTTGCCCTTCTGGATGACCTTCCAATCGCTGGGGGTATCGGTCAATCCTGCATCAATTCTCATCGCCTATGGCGTGGCCACGACCATGGCGGTGGTTGTTGCTACTCCTGGTGGAGCTGGTGCGTATGAGGCGGTCATGGTGGGGATCTTGGCGCTTTCAGGTGTGAGCCAGGGCCAAGCCATCGCTGGGACGATGCTCTACCGCGTGATTGCCATCGTTACCACACTGGTGTTTGGCTATGCATTTTATCAACTAACCATCATGCGTTATGGACGCGACAAACCTCCCACCACTGAGCGTTAGCGATTTTCTCGCCTGTGCGAGCCAGGTGCTGGAGGGAGCATTTCCGGTACTAACGGTCGAGGGCGAGGTGGCTAGTATGGCAGTGCGCCAGGGGAAGTTTGTCTTTTTTGACCTCAAGGACGAGACAGGCAGCGTGAGCTGCTTTATGATGGTGTGGCAGCTCCGGGTGGCGCTAGAAGATGGCATGCAGGTAGCAGTGCAAGCCGTGCCTAAGCTCACGGCGCGCGGCAAATTTAGCCTGACCGTGCAGCAAGTGAGGCCAGTCGGGCAGGGGAGCATTAAGAAAAACTTCGAGCTGTTACGCCAGCGCCTGAGTGCAGAAGGACTCTTTGCCCCAGAGCGCAAGCGGCCAGTGCCCGAGTGGCCCGAGCACATTGCTGTGGTGAGCAGTCCCCAGGCGGCAGGCTATGCCGACTTTATGACGATCATCGGCCAGCGCTGGGGCGGCATGCAGGTCGATGTCTATGCAGTGCCAGTCCAGGGTGCTGGCGCGGCCGACCGGATCATCCGCGCCATTGAGCGCTGCAACCGCCGTGCAACCGTGCCACAAGTGCTGGCGATTGTACGTGGTGGCGGCAGCGCCGATGATTTGCAAGTCTTTAACGATGAAGCACTGGTGCGGGCAATCGCCGCAAGCCAGGTGCCAACAGTAGTTGGGGTAGGGCACGACACCGATGAGACATTGGCCGACCTCGCTGCCGACGTTCGGGCTGTGACGCCAACCAACGCTGCTCAGCTCATCACGCCCGATGCTACGGCAGTGCGAACGCGGCTAACCGAACAGTTACAGGCAATGAAGCGAACGATTATTGCCACAGCAGATGATGAGCAAATAGCGGTGCAGCATCAACTGGCCGAGGCTCGAGTGAAGCTAGCCAGGCGGCAGCAGGTACTCGAGCAGCAATGCGCAGCGCTGCAGGCCCGGCTCCGGCTGTATAACCCTGCAGCAACCCTAGCGCGTGGCTACGCGCTGGTGCGCGGCCAGGCCACCATCGGCCAGACAATCACCATTGAGCGATATAGCGATATGATAACAGCGGAGGTAACCCATGTCGAACGCAAAACAACCAACGAAACAGGCGAAATCCACCACACCCAGCACTCGGGCCAAGCGCACCACTCTCAGTGATGATGACCAGCTGGCGATGGCCCTCGCAGCAGAGGGAATCACGCCGGATTATAGTCAGACCACCAATAATACACCAGCAAGCCCATCAGCACCCCAGCAGCCTGACCAGCAGAGCAACGCAGACAACCGTTCACTGCGTGAGCAAATGGAGCAGTTGGAAGAAATCTTGGCGTGGTTTGACAGTGATGAGTTTGAGCTCGAGGCGGCGGTAGAGCGCTACCAGCAGGCCGCGCGCGTTGCCGAGCAGATCGACCAGCGCTTGAGAGAGATCAAAAATAAGGTAACTATTATCACAGAGGATGCAGCTGCCTCATGATGTGGTGGGCACTCCTCGTCATTATCCTGCTGTTTTGCGTGACAGCGCTGACGGGGGCACCCTATGTGCCGTCACACCGCCGAGATGTGCAACGGGCGCTGACCCAGCTCTATAGCCTCGGACCGGAGGATTGCTTGGTGGACATAGGCTCGGGCGATGGCGTTGTCTTAAAGATTGCCCGCCAGCAGGGGGCACGAGCCTATGGTGTGGAACTTAACCCACTCCTCGTCTTGCTCTCGCGCTGGCGTTTGCGCGGTGATACCAAAGCGATGGTAGTGTGTGGTAACCTCTACCGCACGAACTTTCCAACTGGCACCACAGTGGTCTACACCTTTGGCGACTCGCGCGACATCGCTCGGATGGCTGCCCATGTGCAGCAGCAAGCCACCCGCCTTGGTACAGACCTGTGGTTTATCTCCTACGCCTTTGCCGTGCCTGGCTGGACACCAGTGCGCGAGCAAGGCGCGCATAAGCTGTATCAAGTGCGAGCAGAACAACACAAATAGCATCCCGCTCTTGTCTATCGCCCCAGGCATAAGTATAATAGAGATATGACGAAGCAATCTTACAAACGACGAAGTTTTCTTAGTGGCAGCACCTTTGCCATTATTGGGCTGGCCCTGCTGGTGGTGCTCTTTGGTGGGTTTTCGGCCTGGGCCTACACTAACTATACTGAGGCCAAGAGCAACCTCGATAGCAAGATTACCGCAGCGCAAGCTGAGGCCAAGAAGACGCAAGCAGACGAAGATGAGAAGAAATTTGCCGAGCGCGAGAAGCAACCCATGTTGCAGTTCGTTGGACCAGATGACTATGGCCGCCTGACTTTTGATTATCCCAAGACCTGGAGTGCCTACCAAGCCACTGATGTGAGCGAGGGTGGTGGGAAGACATACGAGGCGTATCTCAACCCCCGCGTCGTGCCACCAGTGACAGATACGCAGAAGATTGCCATTCGGATTAGCATTGAGCAGAAGATCTACGACAAAGCAGTAAACGACTACGACAACCAGATCAAAAAAGGTGAGCTGAAATCGAGCGCCTGGAGCAATGACAAAGGCCTGACGGGCACGCGCCTAGAAGGGAACTTTAGCAAAGATATCCGCGGCACCGCAGTAGTGATCAAGATGCGTGACCGGACACTCACGGTGCGGACAGATGCCGACGTATTTAATAACGACTACGAAGCCCTGATAAAAACCATTAAATTTAACGAATAAATATAGAACATTGCGACGATCTGTGCTACAATGCAGCTGGTATGAGCACGGAGGGGAATGCGGTTATGATGAGCGGCGCTTCCTGGGGGGAGGCGTCGCTCTTTGTTGCGGCGGCACACGACCTCAAGTCGCCACTAGCGCTGCTACGACAATTGGCGCTAAGCTTGGAGGCTGGTGGGCTGTCGCCCGTCGAGGTGGCCGAGTTAGCTCGGCGGATGACACTAACCAGCGAGCGGGCCTTGCGCCTCACTACCGACTTAACGCAATCCACCCGTCTTCACGAGGAGTTATTTGGCATCGAGCCGCTCAACTTGGCTCTGGTGGCGCGCGACGTCGTGGCCGAGCTCCAGCCACTCTACGCAGCCAAGGGGCGTCGCCTGACGGTACGTGTGCCGCGGCGGGCAGTGGTGGGTCTTGGCAACCGCGACCTCCTGCGGCGCGTCCTGTGCAACTTCGCCGACAACGCACTTCACTACAGTGGCGAAGGCGATGCGCCCGTGGTGGTGCGACTCTCCCGGCGAGCTGGCGGCCAGGTAATCCGCCTAGCGGTGCGCGATTACGGCCCAGCCATTCCGCCATCGCTCTGGCAGCAATTGGAGCAACGCCTTGGCGTCAGCGCACAGCCATTACACAGCCGGCCAGGCAGCAGTGGCCTAGGGCTCTACATTGCGGGGCAATTTGCCAGCGCGATGGAGGCGCAAATTGGAGCAGTTCGGCACCGCGATGGTGCGACCTTTTACATCGATCTTCAGGCGGTATATCAACAGAGGTTATTATGACGCAATCGCCGCCGCGGGTGTTGGTCATCGACGATGATCAATGGTTTGCTGAGCTGCAGCTTGCGGCAGTGCGGCGGGCTGGTATGGTGCCCGTCTATGCGGCCGATGTGCTGACTGGCATAGCAGCGCTCGACGAGGCACTCCCAGCAGTGATCATCCTCGATATGTTCATGCCAGGAGGCAATGGCCTGGTACTACTCCACGAGCTGCAATCGTATAGCGATACAGCGCGCATCCCCATTATCATCTGTAGTAATAATGCGAGCGACATGACGCTAGCCGATCTCGCACCCTACGGTGTCGTTGCCTTGCTGGACAAAACAACGATGCACCCGAGCGACGTGACGAACGTACTAGGCAGGTGCATCCCAAGCGAGGTAGCGACATGAGTATGCAGCGCACCACAGCGATCGTCCTGCGCCGCACCAACTATGGCGAGGCCGACCGTGTACTGCAATTGCTCACGCCAGAAGGGCAGCGGGCAGTGATCGCCAAGGGTGTCCGGCGCGAAAAGAGCCGACTAGCTGGGGCGGTTGAACTCTTTGCGATCAGCGATGTTGTCATCCGCCAGGGGCGCAGTGAGCTAGGCGTGCTAACACAGGCTCGCCTGACGAAGTATTATCAGACAATCGTGGCCGATTATGATCGTCTACAAGCTGGCTATGCCGCCATCCAACTGGTGGCGCAAGCTAGCCGCATGCTGGACGAGCCAGCGTGGTATGAGGTACTGCGCTTGGTATATGAGGGGCTTAATCAGCCTAGTGTACCCGTCATGCTTACTCAAGCCTGGCTAGCCATCCACTATGCAGCGCTGCAGGGCTACGAGCTTAACCTGCTGCGCGACGTTGTAGGCCAGCCCCTCCAGCCCGAGCGGCGGTATATGTATGACGGGTCAGAACGTGGCCTGCGCCTCAGCGATCAAGGCGACATCACTGCAGCGCACATCAAGCTGCTCCGCCTGCTCGCCACGCGCCCACCCACAGTAGTAGCACAGGTCGGTGGCGTGCTGACCATTCTGCCCGAATGCTGGCTGGTGGCACGGCAGCATGCTGGGGTGTAGCTGCAGTACAGTATACATGCCGAACAAGAAAATATCTGGAGGTCAGTGACTAAGCAAACGGATAAGCTCTGTATATATTCTGGCCGGAACATCTTCGGTTTGGTGTGTATACTGTGCTGCTTTATCATCCACCCGATGAAGGACGTACCCACCTCAAGAAATGCTATAATAATAGCAAAGAACCAATCATGAAGCTGCCGCGTTGCCAACGCGGAGAAAGGACGCGTGTGAGTAGCACAACGAGTAATGTAACGATGGAAGCAATTATTAGCCTGTGCAAGCGCCGCGGCTTTATTTATCAGGGGTCGGACGTGTACGGCGGCCTGAGTGGCACATGGGATTATGGCCCGCTAGGCGTGGCGCTCAAACGCAATATTATGAACCTGTGGTGGCGCAGATTCGTCGACGAGCGTGACGACATGTACGGCGTGGATGCAGCAATTTTGATGAATCAGAAGGTGTGGAAAGCGAGTGGGCATGTGGATACGTTCGTCGATCCGCTGTGCGAAGACACGGTCAATCACCGCCGCTACCGCACCGATCATATTCTCAAAGATAATGGTGTTGATGCAGACGGCATGACCATGGAGCAGATGGACGCGGCGATTGCCGAACAAGGCATCAAAAGCCCGGATGGTAATCCGCTGAGTAAGTCGCGGACGTTTAATATGATGTTCAAAACACACGTCGGTGCGACTGAGAGTGAGGACAGTATCTCTTATCTCCGTCCGGAAACCGCTCAAGGCATCTTCACTAATTTCAAAAACGTCGTCGATAGTTTTTATCCTAATTTACCGTTTGGTATCGCTCAGCAGGGCAAGGCCTTTCGTAATGAGATTGCACCGCGCGACTTCGTCTTCCGCTCTCGGGAGTTTGAGCAGATGGAGATTGAATATTTTGTCGACCCTGAGCATTGGCAAGAGGCGTTTGATGAGCTGCTCGCCAGCACGCATGCGTTCTTGGCAGAACTAGGCCTTAAACAAGAGCACATTCACGAGCTCGATGTGCCGGCAGAGGATCGAGCACATTACAGCAAAAAGACGATCGACATCGAATACGACTATCCGATCGGCCGCGAAGAGCTGATGGGCATTGCCTACCGGACCGATTTTGACCTAATGAACATCCAGCGCGCTAGTGGCAAGAGCATGGAATATACCATCAAGGGAACGAACACAAAATTTGTGCCGCACGTCATTGAGCCGAGCTTTGGTGTGGAGCGGGCGCTGATGGCAGTGCTGGCCAGTAGCTACCGCGAGGACGAGCAAAATGGTGAAAAGCGGGTGTACTTGGCGTTGCCAGAGTATTTGGTGCCAGTCAAATTTGCCGTTTCACCGCTACTCAAAAATAAGCCAGAATTGGTAGAAAAAGCCCGCGAAGTCTACGCGAGCCTCGCTAAAGCAAACCCTGGCCGGGTAATGTGGGATGACAACGGCAACATCGGCAAACGCTACCGCCGCCAAGACGAAATCGGCACCCCGTACTGCGTAGTCATCGACTTCCAGACGCTGGAGGACGGCACCGTCACCGTGCGCGAGCGGGATACGACGGAGCAGCGGCGGGTGGCTGCAAATGAGTTAGTTCAAAATAGTTAACTGCTTTTTGATATAAAACTATGAATTATAGGGAGATCATCGAGAAAGTAGGGACGACGTTTCTTCTAACTGTAGCAACATATTTCGTAGCCTATATATTCGAGGTAAGCTATCTGAGGTCATTTGGTATATCTTGGCAGGCAGCTCGTGTAACAATACCAAGCCTAATTGTTAGCTTCATGGTGTTAATATCATTAGGTGTGTGTTTGAATCCTCTACTTGGATTATTTATTGACATACCAAAGAAGATCAAGACTGAAATGGGAAGGTTTGTTTATGAGAGGGTATTTGAATTTGTTATAGTTTTTGCCATACTGTCATTTTGGTCGTTTGTCTCCACTGGAGAGGCAAATCTTATGCGATCGATGCTTGTGGCTTTAACTATGCCTATAGCAGGTATTTTATGGATACTATTCCATTTTCGCTTTCGTCGTCCATTCAAAAAAATGCTAACGGAAAGCCTTAGAGCGTTCGACGAAAGTGAGCGTAAGTCTTCTGAGCCGAGTGGCTTTGAGAAGCTTAAGATTGTCAAAGCATATAACGGGCTCTTTTTTGTAACTATGATAGTATTTTCGTTGGCATATATAGCGGGGTATTATATGAGTGAAACAATTAGGCCAACAAGGGCCTTTGTCGTAGACAATCATAGATATGCGGTTATCCGGGATTATGATGGAGTGGTTATTGCAAAAGAAATTGTTGAAGGCAGAATAGGGAAAAAGTATATGTATATTGATTCTTCACAAAACAAGCTGGTCTTTCAACCGATTCAAGAAGCGATTCAGTAAATTTATAATAAAAGGATAGAGATCTGTGGTAGAAAACGGCAAAATTATCACAGTCTTGGACAATGATAACTATAGTGCTGATTACCCTCTACCATATCCCCTTCAGAATGCTGATGTATAACAGTATGCGACGTACAAGAAATGGCAACAACTCGCTGCCTAAGTTTTTGAAATATCATCACTCATCACAGCAACCCAATGCGTCAAAAATATATATCGCAAGAGGCACTCCACAGCTCCGAGATTAAGATCCGAGCACCCTTGCCGAAACGATAATATCACAATATAATAAACACAAAACGGTAATTGAACTATACACAGAAGGAGCGACCAATGAACGGAGAGAAATCTATCCCGAATGGCTGGGAACCGTATACATACTCACTAACAGGTGAATATACAGGACTTATCGTCCCAAAAGAAGGCGTGTCTTTCGAGGCGACAGAGAAGCTCCAAGAGGGGTTACTTCAAGACCGGCGCGGTGAAGTCTCGTTCGTCGAGAAGGCGAAGAGTGAGATATTCGACAAGGAAGAATATCGTGAATTTGGCGAGTCTTTCTTTCAGGCGCTGCGATCGACGTCTCGCATCATTAGCTATGCGACGGGCCAACCGTATCACGAGATGGGGCTAAAAAGCTGCGCGCCGCTTGGCACGAGTGCCGCAAGAGGACTTTTGCGCCTGGCTCATCGGTATGAAAAACTCAAAGAGCGTGAGGATGACCCACGTGTTGTTGTAACGCCGTATAATCTCAGCCGCAAGCTGTGGGAGCAAGCCTTTCGGCGAGCGACAGAAGATGATAGCATCGAGAATAACCCGTTGCGGCAGCAAATTGATACAACACACGATATGGGGCGAATGATATATGGCTTACATGTCCGCAGGAGTCTATCCCATGATGCGTGGCCAAAATTTAATACAGTTCCAAAAGGTACAGCGGTTTTTTATAGCCCTGATGGCATCCCCTGTACGGCAAGTGTTATTGCTGGTAGGCAAGAGCCTCGATTTCGAGGGATGAGCTACCAAAAAATCCACAAGCTAGATTGGGTCGATATAAAAGAGCCTGAGCCGTCGGTCGAGCAGGCGCTCTCGCAGGTGGCGACTGCGCTCATAGGTCGGAGCGGTCAACAGTCATCCGAAGAGAGCAAAAGGAGAGGCGTAGAACTGTCCGTGTCTATTCCTGGCCTTTTCTCAGTTGGAGGGATTCCGGTTCCTTCGCTGCGTAAGCCTGAGCAAAACTCCGATCAGATGCATGCGAAAAGTCTTGATGCAGTAGCTACAGAAGGGCAGGATCGGTCTCCGTTAGATAAAGACCCGAATCTCTATAAGCGGTATGGTTACGACAGCCAAACCATCGCAGAAGCCCTGACTGCCGAGCTGAGTCGGATCATCGAAGGAGAGTCGCAGCCGCCGAGCTATCAGGTCTATGGAACATACTGCAAAGCACCAGAGCAGTCTCTATATGCTCCATATGTTCTATGGGGTAACAACGGTTGTGTCACGCTGTTGCTCCAAGGTATCAAAGAGGGCGATAGGCGGATCGGCTTTCGTCATGCCACGCGGTGCCTGTCTGAGTCACCTCGTGGGTAGTTTATGCCAACACGGCTAAAAATCACAATTAACGACGACAGCGCGGGCCGGGCGGCGCTCGATGCTCTGTACGAGGGCGCTAGCCAGGTGGCGCTGTGCCGCTATGCCTTGCGGCTGGCAGCGCACATTATGGATACGGCGGGCTACAATGACCCGCACAACCCGGCCATTACCGCCGGTTTTGCCGTCAACCGCCAGTGGCAGGCTGGAGCGGCCCGCATGCACGATGTGCGCCAAGCGGGCTTTGCGGTGCACAAGCTAGCGCGCCAGGCGCCGGATGAACTCACCACGGCGGTGCTGCGCGTGGTGGGCCAGGCCATCGGCACCGGCCACATGCCAGAGCATGCCATGGTAGCCAGCGACTACGCCATCAAGGTCATCAACCTGCTCCACCCCGGCGACGCCACTGCCGCCACCCGCGAGCGTCAGTGGCAGGTGCAGGTGATGGGGGAGGAGGTAGCGGTTGTATAGCTTGAGGCAGTAAGTTAGCTGTCCGGCACTAAATAGAAAAAGGGTCCTTAGGCAATTAACCGTTCGGAACCTTTTCATCTTAATAGCTCCATTGTAACGACGGTAGAAGAATAAAGCAAATGAGCTAATCTAGTTATGGTGGACAATTATCTATATAAGTAAATAGCGAAAAAAGCTTCAAGGTGGTATAATCACCTCATACGAACAAAATCACAAAAGGCTAGGTGTATACATATGAGTAACACGACAGAAAAAACATCTAATTCACTCTCTCATTAAAAAAGAGCATCGCAACAAAGTACTCATCACCCTCTTTCTCTTGACGGCACTCGCCGGAGGCGGCTACTGGGCAGTTGTAGCTGCGACAAGCAGTAGCGCGCCGCCGGTAGCGCTAGCATTGCGCTTGGCGTACATCGCGGTTTTGTATATGCCGGTACCACTGTATACGCTCTTACTGAGTCGATTGATGCTTGGCATACCAATACCATTCCGTGCGTTGTTATCATTAAAGCACATCACCGTGAAGAAGTATGCATTGGTCGCTGGACTATTCTTGGCCTGGGCCGTATTGATGATTAGTTCCGTTGCGGTTCTTGGCTGGCTATGGCCAGATACTTTTGGGCACCTGGCAACGACTAATGGACACTTGGTGCACAACCTTGAGAAGCTCATCGGCACATCGGTTGATACTAGCGCGATGAATATGCCACCAACACCGCTTGCCATGCTGCCACTTGGTATCTTTGGTGCATTGATGGCTGGGCTAACGGTAAATGCGATCTTTGCGATGGCGGAAGAGATTATGTGGCGTGGTTACCTTGCGCAGGCATTTGCTGGACGGCCATTTTGCAAGAAATATGTGACGATTGGCGTGCTGTGGGGGCTGTGGCATATTCCGCTGATTGCCCTAGGGTATAATTATGGCACAGCGAACGCGCTTCCGGGGTCGGTGTTGTTCATTGGATTTTGTGTGGTGATGTCGCTTGTGCTTGGTTTTGTCGTTGAGCGAACCCGAAGCGTGTGGCTTGCTGCCGTGCTGCATGGGACGTTTAATGGTTTCTCGCAAGTTATGCTACTTCTGGTCGTTGGTGGGAGTTCGCTGTTGGCTAGCTCAGCAGTAGGCGTTGTCTCGCTTGTGATGTGGCTGGTGGTGCTTGTAGGCTGCTCTATGAGTGCTACTTTTGTGTCCACCACAGAGTAGATAAATGCGGTGAATTTGCACCCAACAAAACATCGATAATATCAATAAATACCACCTCATTTTGATATGTAGCGGGATGTATGACTGATCATTACTCAATCACCCCTTGTTACCATAAGCACAATAATGCTATAATGCGAACGTTATATTAAGGTGTTGTGTTTCACAACAAAAAAGGAGGGTTATTGCATGAGGGAACTCAGGCAAGCAAAACATAATAAATGGAGAGCACTGACTCGCGTGTCTCAGGCTGGGTGCCTGGTGGCAGTGGCCGCTGTGGTAGCATTGTTTGGCCAGCCCACACACGCTGTCCAAGACGTAGCTTGGAAAGAGCAAACTGGTTCTGGCGCAAAGAACTGGTCGACACTCGCCAGCTCGAATGATGGTACCAAGCTCGTCGCAGCAGTGAATTCAGGGAGTATCTACACTTCGGCCGACAGTGGTGTAACGTGGAAGGAGCAAACGGTAACTGGGCTTGCTGGTCCACAGAAGTGGACAGCTGTTGCCAGCTCAGCTGACGGCACCAAGCTTGCCGCCTTCTACCAGTGGGGTGGCTATATGTACACCTCAGATGACGCAGGTGTCACCTGGAAGCAAAGAGGTCTCCCAGGAGCTGCTGGAGACTGGGTATCTGCTACGAGTTCAGCCGATGGTGCAAAGCTTGCTGCCGTTGGGCGCAATAGCAAGGTGTATACCTCTGAAAACTCTGGTGCAACCTGGAAGGAACAAGCCAACCCAGGTGCAAAAAACTGGTCGTCTATCGCAAGTTCGGATGACGGCACTAAACTCGCCGCAACAGTAACCGACGGCTCGATCTACACCTCAACAGACAGTGGTGTAACCTGGAAAGAGCAAACTAGTTCTGGTACGAAGAAATGGTCGGCGATTGCCAGCTCAGCCGATGGTGCAAAGCTTGTTGCAACCGTGAATGGTGGTCGTGTTTACACCTCAACAGACAGTGGTGCGACCTGGAAAGAGCAAGATACTGCAGACCGCGCCTGGACAGCCGTTGCCAGCTCAGCTGACGGCACCAAGCTCGCTGCAACAGTAACCGACGGCTCGATCTACACCTCAGACGATGGTGGTGCCACCTGGACAGAGAGTGAGAATACTGGACCAAATGCGTGGACGGCTATTGCAATGTCTGCCACTGGGGATAAGCTTGCTGCAGCACTGAACGGTGGGAATATTCGCACCGCAACGGCCAAAGATAAGCCAGTTACACCACCTGCACCGACACCATCGCCAGCTCCCACTCCCACGCCTGCTCCCGCACCAGAACCAGCACCTGCCGCAGAACCAGCACCAGCTGCCACACCAGCGACAGAGACTGCTGCTCCTGCCAAGCATGAAGAACCAACACTAGCCGATACTGGTGACAGTGTATGGCTTGTCGCTGCACTCGCAGCTAGTGGTCTTGGCGCTGGAAGCTTCTGGTTCGTTAAGAGCCGCAAGAGCTAACCGCTGAGGATTTCCTTACGCGAAGAGAGAAGGGCGATTACCGCCTTTCTCTTTTTCTTGCTTGAAGCTGAGGATTTTGCCACGCTACAATGATGCCAATCGTATGCGAAGCATTCTTTCAACCATTTGGGCTAATTTGCCTCCGTTGCACGAAATAGAGAAGGAGAGGCGCTGTAAGAGTAGAACATTACAATGTAAAAACCTTGATTTAAAAAGCATAAGCGTTATAATATGACCAGAGTTTTATACATAAAATAGGGGAGAAACGGGTGGTAAAACGAGCTATAATCACGCTGCTACTCATGACGGGCAGTATTCTAGCATTGGTTATTTTAACCAACGGAAAGACAACAGCTAATCAATGGGGCATGGTGTGGAATGATGAATTTAAAGGCGCGGCGGTGTCAAACGCGTGGGATATACTCCAGCAAAACAAAGATAATTTGCAAAACACCCACCTAGCCTACAGCGCAAACAATATCAAAATCGTCGGCAACGACCATTTACAAATCACAACTCAGCGCCACTGTGCGAGTAGCCTGAGTGAGCCACTCACCGATGCTAATGCAAGCGAACAGCCATGCCCAAGTGGCAAGATGACACGCTACCTCAGTGGGCGAGTCAAGAACCGACACAAAGTAGTTGATGGCACTAAGCCATTTCGAGCGGAGATTCGAGCAAAGTTTAATTGGAACGGCAAGCGTGGGACACGGCCATCGCTGTGGATGGTGAGCGGCAACACGCTACAAAATTGTGACGATACACCTGGTGCGAATGATCCCTATGGTGAGCTCGATATCATCGAGTGGTACTCATACACGCCTAACTACGCGTGGTCGACGACGCATATGTCATGCTATCACCACGGTGTCGACGCCACCTGGAAGACCGGCTGGCGGACGCGATCATTCTCGCATAGTGGTGAGCACTATGCTGGTGCGCAGCCTGGCTCGTTTGCCTATGAGTGGCACACCTGGGCGGTCGAGTACGATGGCACAACGGTCAAATATTTTGTAGATGACCAGCCCATCAAAGTATATCGCTACCATGTGAGCCCCACCAATAATGGCACCATTACTCCCAAGAAGGATGCCGAGCCGCTCACGAAGATCGCCAGCCAAGAGAATATCAACGCCGCATTCCACCGTGGCTGGCAATTTATCCTCAATGACTATGTAGAGATAAGCAAGAACCTCAGCCCTATCGACCCATCCGACTCATTTCCTATGCAGACGATGCTGATCGACTACGTGCGCGTCTTCCAAAAGGGTGTGGGCACGCAGCCGCCCGAGACACCAGTCCCAGCAACAGGTGCGAAATGGACCAAGCGCCCGACGGCTGATGCAAAGAATTGGACATCGATCGCTAGTTCGGCCGATGGCAAGACGATGGTCGCCGTCGCCAAGGGGAGCAAGGTGTATACCTCGCACGATGCTGGTGCTACCTGGACAGAACAGCAGGGCTCTGAGGCGCGCAATTGGATAAGTGTCGCTAGCTCAGCTGACGGCACCAGACTCGCTGCGTTGTATGACTGGGGTGGCTACATCGTTACCTCAAGCGATGGTGGCGTAACATGGACGAAACATGCAGTCGAAGGTGCGCCAAACTGGACATCCATCGCCAGCTCGGCTGACGGTACTAAGCTTGTCGCCGTCGCAAAAGACAAAACAATCTACACATCTTCTGACTCGGGTACTACCTGGACAATGCAGCCAAGCTCGGGTAGTCGCAAATGGCAGGCAGTCGCCAGCTCGGCTGATGGGAATAAACTCGTTGCTCTTGTCGAGAATGGTGCGGTCTACACCTCAACCAATGCGGGTGTCACTTGGACGGAGCGTCCAGCGGCGGGCACACGCGCTTGGACATCCATCGCGAGCTCCGCCGACGGCACTAAGCTTGTTGCCACAACGGCGGGCGGTAATCTCTTCGTCTCAACCGACGGTGGTGTCACCTGGACGGAGCGAGCTGCCGATGGTCGGCACAACTGGACATCTGCTACCATCTCTAATGATGGAAGTAAACTAACCGCAACCGCAGGTGGTGGTGGCTACATCTTTACCTCCAGCGATGGTGGTGCTAGCTGGGTGGCACAAACGTCTGCTGGCACACCAAACTGGGCGTCGGTTGTGAGCTCAGCGGATGGTACACTAGTCGCTGCAGTAGCGTATGGCGGTGCAATCTATACAGTTGACCACACAAACCCAGATGAGCAGCGGATCGCTGCTGCTGATGCTGCCGTAGCTCAAGCTGAGCAGAGCAAGACTAGTGCTGCAATCGACGCTGCCAAAGCACTGGTCGATGCTGTGCGAGACCCTGCCAAAAAAGCCGCTCTCCAGGCGCGCCTAGCCGCAATTGTCACTACACCGACACCCAAAAAGCCAACAAACGCTGCTGCAGTTGCCCAGCCGCATGGCGGTACTGTGACGGTATCAACTGCTGGGGATCAGTGTTATCACATCGCCACCGCAAAGGCGGCAGCTGCTCCGAGCCATTATCGCGGCCGCACGCTGCATGACGTCGCTAGCTTCACCATCACCTGCGACCACCAGCCGCCCAAGGTCGGGTATACCACGCACGTTGCGCTCACACTGAGCCGCCGCTATGACGACACGAGCCGTGTGACTGTTGCGAAGGTTGTTAATGGTACTATTACCGAGGATATCACTAACCGGATGAACTTTGGTACAACAGCAGACGGTAAATACACGACGATAACCTATGATGTAACCGACGGTGGCTTTGGTGACGAAGATGGCGCTGCCAACGGCACTATTAGCGACCCAATTGCGGTGTACGAAGCAGAGTCGTCACCTACAGCCAATCAGGCCAACAAACCGCGTGGCCAGCACACGTCACTCCTTGCCGACACTGGCCAGAGCATCCTCCTCGTTGTTCTTGGTGCAGCCACCCTGGGTAGTGTTGGAATGTGGTTGATGCGAAAGCGACTACTCCGCCGTAAGTAATAGCAAACGCATACGAGCAACAGCAAACCTCACACAGAAATCGTGTGGGGTTTGAGATTTGTATACACCGTCTAGTAGCCCGTCTCAATACCGCATAGAATATCAAATGGTATATACGTGAGATATTTGCTCACGCGGCAGATGTGTATTATTATACAAAAGAATAACACCGACAGGGACTATACGAGATGAAAACAATCTATATCCACGAATCTGGTACGTTGGACTTGGGTTGCCATAAGCCGTACTTCGTCATGGCAGCGCTGATGATTGACGACGAGAAAGCACTCAAACGAATGAAGAATCTGATCCGGCGAGTAAACGGCCATGTTTTGCGACGATACAAACCTCAGTCATTTCTTGTCGATTGGTACGTCAAAGAACATATTGAGCAGTATATTACGAAAAGCCTACCAGCTCGGGATGATCACTCTATCACGTATGTTGTAATGGAGCGTGACAAAAAAGAGACGCGAATGCGTAATAAAGCAGCACGTATCCATATGCGGCAGGTGCTGCTGCGTCGGCTGCTGCTCGATACACTGGTGCAGTGCCATGAGGGATGTGCGTATCGTTGTGGGCAACAAGACGATCAAGGCGGCAACGGCGCGTCAGATGCAGCGCTATATGCAACAGCAGGCGCGTGAGCACGGGTACCAGCATGCACTTGTGATCGACACGGTTGAGCCGCAAACTAACTATGGATTACGCATGGTACATTTCATCACTCATCTTGTTTTTGTGACGTATATGAGGCCAGTGTATCTTGGTCGGGTGCTGCACAATCTCCCATTGGCGCGGCTCCGCATTGCAAAAGGTGAATTCATTCACGAGAGCCATACTGACTGGTTGATTGATCAGCTTGCTTGATATATACTAAGTGAGCACCACATGTGGTGTCTGTGGAGTCAGTCTTATGTCTTGCTCGTGCGTAGTAAGTGACGTGCATCACGTGGTGTATCGTCACCGAGACATAAGCATCCATGGCGCGTTTGCAGAACGCGCCATTTTTTGATGTCATGTTCCTATAGATTATCATATTGTGATATAATCTATCTCCATGACAGAGAAGTTCCAAACATCAGCACACCCATCACCTGAAGAACCCAACGTGCAGATACATCTGCGCAATTTGCGAGCAAACGATGATGCGGATAAGGCACGCCTTGGTGTGTGGTATGGTCTACACCGAAGTGCGGGTGATGTCTATGTGGCAGATATCGGGGTAGGGAATCAGCCGCATCATAAGGATTTGCGGGCTGAGATTGGCTTTGAATCTAAGGACTCATACCTGGTATTACCAGAGGATTTTGCTTATACACTTGGTTTTGCGTTTGGGCGCTACAATCCAGACAAGGCCGAGCAAGATGCTTATGGCGCTTCTTACGACTTGCAGGCAGAGCGCTTCCAACAGGCAGAGGTATCTGTCGCAACGACCGACGCTATCGTTCGCACAGCAATGCTTGGAATGAAGTATGCGCTTGTGGTTGACGCAAAGCAGCTAGCTGATCTACCACCGACCGTGCAGCATCCTGATGCACAACTTCTTATACCTGAAGATTGGCAGGGCAAGGTCGACACGACAGGCATCGACCGTAGTGGCCGCTCAATATAACGAAGAGCACTCTTACTGATACACCGCCGGCTTTAGCACACCAATATACGGCAGGTTGCGGTAGTGCTGGCGGTAGTCGAGGCCGTAGCCCACCACGAATTCATTGGGGGTGGGGATGCCAATGTAATCTGCCTGCACATCCACCGTACGGCGCTCGGGCTTATCTAGCAGGGTGCAGAGCTTAGTACTGGCGGTGTGGCGCCCGGCAAAGAGTTCAAACAGCGCCTGGGCAGTGTGGCCCGTATCTACAATGTCTTCCACCAGCAGCACATGCCGGCCAGCCACGTCTGTGTCGAGGTCCTTGAGGATGCGCACATTACCAGTCGAGGTAAGTTCATCGCCATAGCTCGAAACGTCCATGAAGTCGATTTCCAGCATACAATCCATCGCTCGCACTAGGTCGATCATAAAGGGTGCTGCCCCGCGCAGAATCCCCACCACCAGCGGGTTTTTATCGGCATATTCCTTACTCAGCTGCTGGCCCAGGCGTGCCACAGCACGCGCAATGTCATCGTTGGTAAAGAGGATTGTTTCGATATCATTATGCATGAGGATTATTGTAGCAGATATGGGGTGCGGGAGCGAATCTTTTGGAAGATGATGTGCAGTGAGAAATGCGTGGAGGCGCGAACAATGCTACAATACCATCATGACACAACGTACCATTCCACCCCATGCTCGGATGATTCCGCCCGAGGCGAGGTGTGTCTTTGCGGGCGAGATATTTCGCGTCTACCAGTGGCCGCAGCGGCTGTATGATGGCTCAGTAGCAACCTTCGAGATGGTGCGCCGGCCCGATACGGTGCTCGTCATTGCAGTGGATGATGCGGGCAACGTACTGGTGAATGACGAGGAGCAGCCAGGCGGCATTGTGCGGCATGGCCACCTACCGGCGGGGCGGGTCGACCCCGAGGATACAACCATCATTGCAGCAGCCCAGCGCGAACTGCGCGAGGAGACAGGCTGGGAGTTTGCCGACTGGCAGCTGCTGGAGGTGGTGCAGCCCGAGCCGAAGATGGAGTGGTTTATCCACCTTGTGTTGGCCCAGCAACCCGTGCGCCACATGCCACCGCGCTGCGATGTGGGCGAGCGGATAACCACTCGAGCGATCTCCTGGCAGGAGCTTGTGCAATCAGCGGTGCTACTGCGGCACTTCCCGTGGCTGCGCGATGTTGCCTCGGTGGAGGAGCTTGCGCCGCGTCATAGGGGTGACCTATGAGGGCAGTAGGGGTGTGGGTATAGCATAAGTCAGCATGGAGCGTGCTTGGTTTTATCTCACATAATGAATAATAAATTGCCGCATCAGGTTGAGCCACATTGCTAGGCAAGACAATTGTTCTCCTCGCCAGATACGGTATAATAGAAAAATTATGGATCGACCTATCAAGCAGATAAAACAGATTAAGCAGCAGGGTAAGCTCCTGCGGATTTTTTGGCAAGCGCTGGCAGTGGCGACAGTGGTAGTGAGCGTGAAGTTCGTCCTGCACCGCCTGGGGTGGGAGCCGATTGAGCAGAGCTCGCTGCACAATAGTGTCATATCCAGCGTGACCTTTGTGATTGGTTTTTTGCTCTCGGCTACGATCGCAGACTACAAAGAGTCGGAGCGAATCCCAGCGGAGTTTGCAGCGCTGCTAGAGGATATGTATGATGATGCCGCGGCGATTCATCAGAGCTATCCGGTGTTTGATATCGATGGCTTTCGGCACCAGCTCCATGCTGTAGCCCAAGGGTTTTCGAGCGATGTGCGCCATTCGGCCTACGATGCTCGGCAGGATATTCGGGGCTTAACGCCGTATTTTGCCACGATGGAGCAGGGTAATGTGCCACCTAACTTCATCGTCAAGCTTAAGCAGCAGCAGACGGTGCTGCTCCGCCATCGCCACCGGGTAGATTACATCCAACGGATCCGCTTTATCCCCTCGGCATCTATCTTGGCGCGCTCTATTGTGGTGGCGTTGCTTGGCCTCCTGCTCATTACCAACATCGACCCATTTGTCGCTAGTCTGACGGTGGTGGGGTTGATTAGCTTTGTCTTGGTGTATATGATTATCCTCATCCACGTTATCAGCACGCCCTTCCATAAGGCTGGCAAAACGCGCGACGACGTGAGCCTCTTCCTTATCCATGATGCGGAAGAATACCTGATCGGTCCAAGCGACACGGTAAGCAAGTAGCTAGACTTGATATACAGTACCTCTTATCTTCCGGCTCATGGAGTAGCTCGCTATTATCGCTCAGCATTGCTATAATAGAATTATATCAACACTAACCATGGAGGACCTCACATGGGACTACCTGATGACATCAAAGCCAAAACTAAAGCAGCAGCCAGTGACGCAAAAGACAAAGCCGAAGAAGTAGCTGAGAAGGCCAAAGACGCTGCAGAAGATGCTGTCGACACCGTAAAGGACAAGGCAAACGACCTCGAAAACAAAGCTCACGAGACTAAGGGCTACGTAAAGGGTAGGATGGATCAATAAAACCTTCATCTCTTGATAGCTACGAGAGCTGCTCTGCATATTGGAGCAGCTCTTTTGGTGTGAGCACACATTTGCGAGGAGGCACTATACATGGTACGATGAGAAAAAATATAAGGAGAAATTATGCCCATCCATAACCCTGCCGACTATCCCGCCATCATCGTGCGCCTCAAAGCCAAGCTAGCCGAAAAGGGTGTCGTGATGGGCCCAACGCTGAGCGAAGCAGACATCACTGCCTTCGAAACTGCCTGCAACACGCACCTGCCCGAGGCCTATCGACTCTTCCTCCAGCAGGTGGGCGATGGCTGTCAAGATATTCGGCAGCCCAGTGGCATCTCTATCTATGGCCTCAAACGACTAGCTGATACCGAGGTGAAGGACCTCTCGCGCAGTGTGACGATCGACGACTACTGGCTCTGGGAGGAAGAAGAGGATGAGGCATTGCTCACGAATAAAGCATTTGAGGAGCGGCTGGGTAATGAAGGTGTGCTGCTCCTCGACCAAGGCTGTGGCGATACTTACCAGCTTATCACCTCTGGCAAATGGGCTGGCGAAGTGTGGAACTTCTGTGACGTAGGGGCTGGCCCGTGCTGCGAGCGCCAGGACTTCCTTGGCTGGCTGGAGCTGTGGGTCGATAGTGACTTTGACGCAGATTTCTTCAAGGATTATGTCTATCCAGGTGATACCGCACAGTAATACCCCATGCCCCATAGCACGTGTCTGCAGGGGGTATTAGCTACCGCCATGCCATGCTACACTAAGGAGTATGACGAAACCATTTGTACTACTGCAGTCGCGCCCCGAGGACGAGGCGTCGGATAATGAATATCAGGCATTCTTACACTTTGGTGGCCTTGCGCCAACCGATCTTGAGCGAGTGCGCATCGAGGCAGGGCAGCGCCCCGCGCAGTCGCTTGCTGCTTATAGTGGCGTGCTGATGGGTGGTGGCCCGGCCAACTTTGCCTACCGGCCAGAGGAGAAATCAGCCGAGCAGCGCGAGTTCGAAGCCGCGATGATGCCACTGCTGCGCGAGATTATTGCCCATGATGTGCCATTTCTTGGTGCCTGCCTGGGGGTTGGCGCGCTGGTGTCGGCGCTGGGTGGTACGCCGAGCTTTGCGTATGGTGAGGCGATTGGTGCCGTGCCGATCACCCTCACGCCAGCGGCTGGGGATGACCCACTTCTCGCTGACTTGCCCACTACCTTCGACGGCTTCGTTGGGCACAAAGAAGGGGTGCTTGAGCCACCAGCTGCCTGTACTGTCTTAGCACGCTCGCGCAGGTGCGTGCAGATGCTGCGAGTAGGGCGCAACGTGTATGCCACACAGTTTCATCCCGAGCTCGACCCGGAGAGCCTTGCTCTGCGTATCGATATCTATCGTCACGCTGGCTACTGTGCTCCGGACGAAGCCGATACTCTCATTGCCAATGTCCGCCAGCAAACCGTCACCGAACCAGTCAAGATCCTGCGCCAGTTTGTGCAGCGCTATCAGCGGTGAGAGCTATAGGCTCGATTTTACTCATCTTCCGCTTGCTATACTTCCATCAAGCTATGAATGGCCGATACGTGCGCTGTATCGATTGCTGAGAGCTGGATGAAAGCTAGCTGTTGTAACGTACCCTATTATTTTCGAGTGAAGTAGTAGAAAAAGGGCTCGCACAGGCAGAAGTGGTCTTAATGTAAGAACGTGTACTGTCTGTCTACTTCTTGTGCAACACATACCCCTTAGCCTACATAGGTAGTAGGTTATAGCGCATAGCTTTGAGTAATAGTTGTAGCTAGATATTAGCTGTATCTTGCTTGGGTATAGTCCTATTAAATCCATCTATGAACCCATATAGAGGGTGGCCTATAGGGTATTGATAAAAACAGAGGTAATATAACTTGCAAATTATCAGTATATCATATATGATAAGGAGCATTATGAAATTATTTGAAAAAAGTTCAATACCGAAACACGTACAGATTCATACTGATTCTGTTATTCCACCATCGATCAAGCGCTACGACGGCGTACATACTACACCAGTTAGCCTGGCAACTGACATGCGTCTAGAAGGTGAGGGGCGTAAGCAGCAACTGGTGGTGGATACCGTCCATACGACGCAGGGGAGCCACAAGGATTTTCTTGATCGAGGCATCGTATCAGACTATGGGTTTACAACGGCAGCGCTACCTGGCATAACGGGTGAGATGCGTGGCTGGATGGGCGAAGGCGAAGATGATGGAGTGGTAAATGTCCTCGCACTTTTTCGGCCGGATGATGCTACAGAGAGAGGTGTAGCCAACGAGCGGCACAGCTCAGAGGTAGTGCGCGCACGGTGTATTGCTAAGCTCGCTGCTATGGCAATGGCCCAGTACCTGCTCCTTGACAAGCAGGCCGATGCAGATATGACCTTCGACACGAAGACACTGCAAAGAACCATGAACAAGCACAGTAAGCGTGGTAACGTAGCAATACTCCTGCCATAAGCTCATGCTTCGCAAGAGGTATAGGTACACTATATTACAAGCCTATAGAAATATAAGAAGCTCGGTCGTTTATGCGGGCTTCTTTGCTTTTGGCGGTGGCCGAAGCATCGCTCCTCGCGGTGCTGCGCTTAGCTACTATTGATTGAGAAAATGACCTCCGCATAGATACCCCATCACCCACCAATAAGGTAGGGCTACCCCTATGCAGTAGCGTGACACACTGCCTCAATATTGTGCCCGTTTGGGTCGATGAGGAAGGCACCATAATAGTCTGGATGATAGATCGCCCGCACGCCTGGTGCACCATTGTCCTGTGCCCCTGCTGCTAGGCCGGCTGCATAGAATGCATCAACTGCTGCTCGCGATGGTGCAGCAAAGGCAAAGTGCAGTGGTGATGATGGCTCGCCTTGCCCAAGCCAAAATATCCCGGTGTGTTGCGTCTGGTCTGGATTACTAAAGCCCACGCCATATGATTCGTCAATTGTCTTGGTATACCCCAGTGGTGCCAATACCGCCGCATAAAAGGCCTTGCTTGCTTCAATATCTTTAACTATAATGCCGAAATGATCGATCATGAGGTACCTCCTTGCGATATACCGATTAGTGTATTGTCTCTCAAGTATACGCCACAAATGATGACAGCAGTGTGTCAGTATTGATTGATGTTTTGTGTTTTTCTGATATCACCCTGCGCTTCGGTGCTGCGCCACCATCGCGCGGAGCTGCGCTGGCTCATCGATGATGACACTGGGCGGGAGGTGGCAGATTGCTTCGCAGGCGATTGCGAGCTGTGGCGTATAAAAGGTAACGCGAAAATGGTCGACATCGAGAAATGATCCGTCAAGCACCTCTGCTACCGCCAGCGCATCGTGCGCAGCATAGCGGAGTTCTACGCGCGTGTAGCCAGCGATTGGTTGGCGCGAGAAGACAACGCTGCTCGAGTAATCGTTATTAGTGGAGGCGTCTGGATAAGGCCTGGGTGAGAAGCTCTCCTCTCGCGGTGAGAGGCGAATGATGCGCCGCAACTTGAAGAGCCGAAAATCCTGGCGCAGCTGGCAAAACGCCCACACATACCAACTCGCTTGCCGAAACACCAGCTGATGTGGCTCGATTACTCGCTCCGTTTGGCCATCATAGCCAATGTAGTGCATCTGCATGCAGTGTTGCTCCTCGATCGCCTGCTGCAATTGCTCAATCTTGTGCTGAACTGGGTGTCCCGCCGCCCAGGGTCTAAAGTTGATAGCATACATCGGCATCGCAGACTGGTCATCTTCGGGGAGAAGTTTGACGTGCAAAGTGGTGATCGATGGCTGACGGGCAATGCTTTGGAGGCCTGTCAGTGCGCTTGCCAAGTGCTGCTTGTCGGTAGTGGAGAGAATGCGCCGATCAAGCATGTAGTGTGGCATGAGGGCGATTTCACCATCGCGGCCAGCCCGAGTGATAATAGGAATACCCGCCTGGTTCAGCGTCTCGATATCGCGCAAAATAGTACGCTTCGACACCTCAAAACGATCGGCTAACTCCTGAGTAGTGGCTTTGTCTCGCTCGCAGAGGAGCGATAGAATGGCGAGTAGGCGCTGGAGTTTCATAATAACCTTACCAGATAATTCGTATAGCAATTATATACCACTATTGTAGCAACGTATGGCTCATCATGGCAAAAAAGATGTTTATGAGAACAGATTATAAATAGGCTAATAGTATATAGATAGTAGGGGTATAGGTATTATTGCAGGATATACAGTCCCGTGTGCTGCGTGGCTGCCTGGTAAGATAGCGGCATCTTGATATGTAGATACGTGTTGCGAGGCTTATGAGATGTTTACTTTGCGTGAAGGGTGCTACCTTGTTTTTTCCCCTTCCTAGCCTGACCCGGGGTGAAAGACATAGTGGGTTGGACAGTTATAGAGCAGTATGAAAGCGAAAAATGACTACCCAACAGTGGTCTAGTGCCAGTAAAAAATCTCCACGACTTTTCCACATGACCCTAGACACTAGATATGGGCACGCTATATATAGTGTGGGTGAGACGAAACTCTTGATGCTAACAGAGGTAATAATATACAAAACTTGCACAATACTGTATTTAACGAGCACCCTGCGCACCATATGGTATAATTACCTCGATAACCCCATAAACAAGGAGACAAGCAGATGAGTAATTTTCCGGTAGTGCGCGTCGAGCGTGTTGATGTGCGGAATGAGAGCGCGTCGAAAATTGACGTGTGGGCACGCATCAAGAATGATTCTGACCGGCAGGTGAGGGTTGTAAGCTGGGAGTATCTGGGGAACATGCGCAACGAGTCGCACACACTTAACCCGGGCAGCGCAGTGGATGTGATGCTCTACAGCGGCGCACCCAAGAATTATCCAGACCAAATGTATATCCGCTATGAAGCCGAGCACGATGGTGGCAGGCATTACTTCTTGGCGCGGCACCAGGCGAAGTTTGACGAGCGCTATGATAATGAAACCAAGTGGTATCG
This sequence comes from uncultured Candidatus Saccharibacteria bacterium, assembly GCA_938036825.1. GTDB lineage: Bacteria > Patescibacteriota > Saccharimonadia > Saccharimonadales > Saccharimonadaceae > Saccharimonas. Next base: position 124,381 of record CALHWD010000005.1, on the reverse strand, counting down.
ACCATCAGACTGGATGGAGTTCCAGCGCGTGGATCGTGGTAACTAGCATGGCAGCCACTCCGCGCATCTTCTACACCGATGGCAGCGCCAGCCCCAACCCTGGCCCGGGCGGCTATGCCGTCATCGAGCAGGGCAAGCCCGTGGCGCTGGGCAGCGAGCCAGGCAACACAACGAACATCCGCATGGAGGGGATGGCCCTCATCGCAGCCATGCAGTTGGCTGGGGCTGAGGAATGTGAGATCCATACCGATAGCGAATTTTGGGTTAATGTCCTCACTAAGTGGGCACCTGGCTGGGCAGCCAAGGGTTGGCGCAAGAGCAGCGGGCCCATCAAGAATCTCGAGCTCGTGCAAGAAGCCTATGCGCTTTATACCACCGTGCAGCCGAAGCTTATCTGGGTGCGCGGCCACAACGGCCATGAGCAAAATAAGCTGGCCGACCAATGGGCTAACCGAGCACGAGCCGGGGAGCGGCTTGGAGGAGAATGAACAGCGAGAAACCGGTTGTAATGACCGGTTTTTAGGTGCAGAGGATGTTGCTGCGTGGCGGCTTATATAAGAATGCAGCTCTATGTACCAGGCTCAAGCTTGTAGCCAAGCGGCTGAACAATGCGTTCTTCCTCTCATGTTGAGTTAGCTGTATCTTTCTCGTCGCGTTGTGCTACATCAACGAGGTAGATATTCCTAGCATAAATATATGTTATACTATTACCAATATCACTAATATCCAGAGTGCGACGAGGGACTGGCCCGATGACTCGCCAGCAACCTGCTCGGGAAGCGAGTAAGGTGCTAATTCCAGCCTGTGCGCAGGGAAGATATGAGACGCGTAAGAGAGCAGCTCCTTTCTCGCCTGGCAGTGCAGGATAAGAGAAGGGAGTTTTTATGACAGCAACTACTATAGCATCAGCACAATTCCGCACCGCCGAGAGTGTAAGCCCAGGCCACCCCGACAAGCTGTGCGACCAAATGAGCGACGCCATCCTTGATGTCTATCTAGCCTGCGACCCACAGGCGCGCGTGGCAGTGGAAGTGTGCGGCGGCCATGGCACGGTGTTTGTGACAGGCGAAGTGACGTCGCAGGCGACGGTGGCAGTGGCACCGATTGTGCAGCGTTTGGCGGGGAATGAGGTAGAGATAATTGAGCATATTGCTCAGCAGAGCCCAGAGATTGCTCGCGGTGTGGATGATGGCGGGGCAGGTGACCAAGGTGTGATGATCGGCTATGCTTGCAACGAAACGCCTGAGCTGCTCCCACTCGAAACAGTGCTGGCGCGGCGATTGAACCAATTTTTGTATCAACGTTGGCCCTACGATGGCAAAACGCAAGTAACACTACGTGGTGGGCAGATAACGGCAATTGTTGCAAGCTTCCAACACGCACCAAAAGACGAATTAACAGAGGCAGTCAAGGAGTGGCTTGAGCAGCAGACGTATGTGAACACATTTTTTAAGGATAAGCAATATGATGCACCAGTGCTGCACTGTAACCCAGCAGGGGACTGGCAGATTGGTGGCTTTGCGGCTGATGCTGGCCTGACGGGACGCAAGCTCATCGTCGACAATTATGGGCCACGTGTGCCGATTGGTGGTGGGGCCTTTAGTGGTAAGGATGCCACCAAGGTGGACCGCTCGGCGGCGTACATGGCGCGGCGCATTGCAGTGGATTATCTGCGACAGCACCACGCACAGGAGGTGCTGGTACGCCTGGCGTATGCAATTGGCCACGACCAACCCGTCGAGGCGACTGCCATCATCGATGGTGTAGAGCAGTCTATCACAGGCTACGACCTCAGCCCGCATGGCATCATCACCACGCTCCAGCTCGCCCAGCCTATCTACGAACCAACCGCCTGCTGGGGGCACTTTGGTGAGGGGTTTGTGTGGGATCGGTAGAAGAAAGACAGGTAATTGCAAAACCAATCATACTCGTTTTGCATGGTTTAAATATTCAGTGATGCGCCCTTTGCTAAAACAGCAATAATATGTCATTTATCATTGACAAACTCAGAAAGGGAGAGTACTCTATGTTACATTAAACAAATCAAATAGAGTAAGAGGTAGGGATATATGCGTCCAAGCGAACAGTCGTCAATGATGAAGCGATATCGGGGGATTGACAAAAATCCGTTGGACGAAAAAGAGAAAAAATATAGAGCAGAGCTTGCGCATAGACTTACATCGGCTTTAGATCATCCAGATATAGTAGAAGAATACGTAGATCATGATATCGCATGGATGGACCAACTAAGAGTTGTGACGGGCGTACACTTTGATACCGAGATTTTCCCACGAACAGAAATATGCCAACCGGTAACAATTACCCCGCATTGCTACACGCCACATGATTATGTAGCCTATGACTCTAAAGGTATATATAGTTCAGTCGTTGCGCTTCCTACCTATGGAGAATACCAGGGGACGATTGGCAAAGAGCCAGTAGCCGATGGATATATGATGCTTATTAAGGCATCGGTTGTTGCTGATGGAGAGAAGGCTCCAGATCCAACATTTGCAGATTTTGCCTGGGATGACAACTATGCAATGGGAGCGCTGGTGGCAGGTGATAGTATACGGTTTGTTGAGCTGACACATAGTGATCCTGCTGAAGCCGGATCATCGTATCCTACAGTTGCCGAGATTGACCCATCGAGCAAAGATGCAGAGCAAATCATGATGGAGTTAGAAAAGTTTGTTGCAGCACAAGAGGTTGCTATGAAGCCGAAGAGTCGACTTGCATTGCTTGGTAGGCGTGTTATGCAGATGTTTGGCTTGACCAAATAACCCTCTTTTGCCTCTCACCCCACAACCTTGTATACTAGAATCTATGGATCAGACACTTGCACAGGAGATTTTGCTCAGCAGCCAGAGTGCGCTGCTGACTGGCCCAGCGGGGACGGGCAAGACGCATGTGTTGGGGCAGTTCATTCGCCAGTGTAAGGCGGATGGCAAGTATGTGTCCGTTACTGCCACGACGGGGCTTGCGGCGACGCACCTGGGCGGCAGCACGATTCACGCATGGGCAGGGATTGGCATCCACGATAGCTTGCCGAACATTTTTTTTGATCACCTGTCGAAGACGCGGCGCGATATTATTGCCAAGACAGATGTACTTATCATCGATGAGATTAGTATGCTGCACGACTACCGCCTGGATATGATCGACGAAGTGTGCCGTCGGGTGCGCGAAGTGCCGAATCAGCCTTTTGGTGGGCTGCAGGTAGTGATGAGTGGGGATTTCTTTCAGCTACCGCCAATTAATCGCGATGGTGGGCGGCAGGGGAGCTTTGTGGTGCAGTCGCAAGCCTGGCGTCAGCTCGACCCAGCCATTCTGTACCTCGACCAGCAATACCGCCAGCAGGAGGGTGACGCTCTGCTCGACATCCTAACGGCTATGCGAGCTGGTGATCTGCGCCGACGCCATGCCGAGCAATTACTGGCCCGCACAGAGGTAGAGCCACCTCACGAGAGCGACCTAACCGAGCTTCATACCGTCAATATCGATGTTGATCGGATCAACCAAGCTCGCCTCGCTGAGCTGCCTGGCGACGAAGTATTGTACCAACGCAGCAGCACTGGTGGGAAAAATTATGTTGACACGCTGCAGCGGAGCATTCTTGCGCCAGAAGTGCTAGTGCTCAAGCGGGGTGCGCTGGTGATGGCCATCAAGAACGACCAAGCGCGGCGCTTTGCCAATGGGAGTATTGGCTTGGTAGCAGACTTCGAGCCAGGCACAGACTACCCCGTGGTGGAGTTTCGTAATGGCCATGTGGTGACGATGCAGCCCGATACCTGGGAACTGCGTGATGGTACGCGCAAGCGAGCCAGTATCTCGCAGCTGCCACTGCGCCTGGCCTGGGCGATTACTGTGCACAAAAGCCAGGGGATGACGCTCGATAGTGCACGCATCGACCTGCGCAAAGCCTTTGTTCCGGGTATGGGCTATGTAGCACTGAGCCGCGTTAAGAGTCTCGATGCTATATATCTCACCGGTATCAACCGCATGGCACTTACCATGAGTGACGAAGCGTATATCATTGATACGCAGCTGCGCACCCGGGCTGCCCAAGATGCCGAGCGCTTTGCACATCTGCGCGAACAGGCTGCTCAGCGTGCTGCGACGCCGCAGAAGAAGCCGACGAGTAAAACTAGCAGCACTAGCTGGGCGGCCAAGATCGCCACAATGCGCCAGACCCACCCCAATGCCTACAAACCATGGACAAAGGTTGACGATGAGACGCTCAAGCAGGCCTTCGTCCAAGGCGTTAGCATCGGCCAGCTCAGCCGCACTCTCGGCCGGCACGAAGGCTCGATAAAAATGCGGCTGCAAAAGCATTTTGGTGAGGATGCGGTGCAGTAAGACGGGAACTTCATGGGGAGGTGAAGATAAGATCTAGGCTTTGAAGAGTGCTAGATTGCTGGAAAGAGGAATAACAGAGTATTTTGACGCTAGCAACAAAAGAGTGTATCATTGTATTCCATACAGAATATAACAACGTGATGGAGCTGATATATGAGCGAGAAAGTACGGCAAGAACACAGCGACAAACAGGTACAGTCTGGAGAAAAGTGGCATAAAACAGAGTTTGGTCTGCTAATACCGAATCTTGGTGTGACCGCACACCGATCAGTAGAAAAAACGCCTGACTTTGATAATAATAATCCGCTACAACATAGTAACGAATCGGCTTCGAGTGAGAAAGGAGGACAACTAGAAGCGAAAGATCGTGAGCAGCGCTATGATGACAGTGAATGGTTTACGCCACCGAAGGACGTGGAATTTGATACACTAGCACGTAATTCAATAGAAGATCGTTTCGAGGATGCTATCCGATTGGGTGATAGTTTGTTATATACAAGGCTTGAAGGTGAATCACTCGAAGATTTTAATGAGGATGATTTTAGTTTACTCAAGGCGCTTTGTTGGCAACTTGATCAGCATGCGTACGCTTTGAACGACACACACCAGATGTCAGTCTTAAGGGGTGCTATATATCGTTGTTATGAACGTAGTGATCGTATAATAAAACTATCTGAGATTACTGCTAAGATAACAGAGACTGATATAACTTTGCATTGTTATGCTAACCCTGAGTACAGGCAAATGCTCACGCCGCAATGGCGAGTTGCACCCCAGTGGCGGGTGAATCCTAAGATTGAGCAAAAGATGAAAGAGAGTATAAAAGGACATATAAGAGACGTTCAAGCACTTCTCGGCGATGAACCTCCCGCGAGTAGAGAGATTGTAGGCTATGCCGATCAATTTGAGCAGATTCATGGTTTTGTCCCCAGCCGCTTCACGCTCTACAATTGGCTCAGTCAGCATCCCGATGTCGGTGAAAAGCACGCTACTGAGCAATAGGCTTTACACCCCAAATATAGTACACTAGAAACCATGCATAACGAACCAAACACACAAACCCCCACTACCGATACCACCCCAGTAATGCCACCAGAGCTAGCTGCTACGCCGCAGAGTGATGCAGACGTGGCCGCCCATGCCGAGGCTCAGCCAACAGATATTACCACACAGCCTACTGCTGACACGTCTACTGACGCTACCGACATCTTCCTCTGGGCCAATCAAGCCGACCGCGACAAAGACCAGCTGGAGGTGGATCTCTTTCTCTTTACCAAAGGTTATACGGTATATGCCACCAACTATGCAGCTGAGCTCAAGGCACAGCTCAAAGTGCTCTTCCTCTACGATATGATCACGGTGGTGCAGACGGGTGCAGCGACTGGCCTGATGGTGCGGGACTTCGAGGCGGCCAAGGCGGAGGAGAATGTCCTTGAGCGCACCACGCTCGACCGGGTAGTGCATGCTCAGGAAGTTATCGAGCAGATCACCTACAGCGAGGCAGATCTTGAGACCTTCAACGAAGGCGACCATGAATTTAAGAAGGTTAAGGGCATCATTGCGCGCTTCCGGATGGGCACAAATGGTGAGCCATTCTTCGTAGCCAAGCTGCTGCCCCAGTCGCAGGTACTCAAGGGGGCAACCGCCTGGATGTACAGTGGTGGGTCGTTCCAGCCATTTGTGGCTGATGCTGGCCTACGCATCACGCCGGATAATCAGGTGTTGATCGTTGGCAACGATATTTTTGCCTTTAGCGAGAGCAAATTCGTCCGGCTCTTTGGCTACGATGCCAAGAAGCACGCTGTGGCGGAGGAGAAGATCGCTGCCATCACTCAGCAGTTCAAACTTACCTTGCCTGAGGGGCTCACGCTCGACCGCCTGGTGCGCGACACACCAGCGCTGGTGACCAAACTGCAAAAGCTCGATCCCGTCCAAGTGACACAAGACCAACTCATCGACCACGCCGACGAAATGGGCCTGGGCCTGATGACGGACGATGCGGCAGGGAGTATCATTATCATGGATGCTAAGGATGCGGCCGTTTTTGTTAATCTCCTTAACGACGACTATGTCACGAGCGACCTGACCGGCGTCAAATACGAAATGCGCGGCAAGAAGATCTTGCGCGAGAATGAGCAGTTGCCAGAGTAGGGAAGAGATATTCTCTGTGTCTAGCTAGTATCAAATATCTGGAGGCCAGCGACCAAGCAAGCGGGAGAGCTCTGTATTTCGTCATAGGGTGTTGATCTCAAGACTCTCACGTATTCTCACGCTCCACCTCCCCACACTCCCTCCTCAGGAACGCTATAAGGGTCGATATTCACTGGATATCGACCTCTTGCGCTGGGCTGAAAACAGATTATTGCAATCTGTTTTTACACTCCATCAGATGAAGCGTGAGGAGGTGGAGCGTGCGCAAAGAAAGAGAGACGATGCATCCACCCAATAATTCTATTTTTCTTAATCCTCGGCTGATGGTACAATAAGCATTATGGCTAAGCAACAATCTACGGTGCAATTTCCAAAACATTTCCTCTGGGGCGCTGCCACGAGCGCGCATCAGGTCGAGGGTGGTATGCACAACCAGTGGTCGGAGTGGGAGAAAGCTCAGGCCAAGACCCTCGCTGCTCAGAGCCAATATCAATATGGCGACTTGCCCAACTGGCCGCACATTGCTAGTGTCGCCAAAGATCCAAACAATTATATCTCGGGCAAAGCCGCCAACCACGCCGAGCTCTACACCCAAGACTTCGCTCTGGCCAAGAAGATGGGCCTCACCTCGTGGCGCTTTAGTGTGGAGTGGTCGCGCATCGAGCCGGAGGAGGGGGCATGGAATGCCGAAGCGATCAAATACTACAAGGCGTACTTGGCTGCCCTGGCCGATGCTGGGCTAGAGCCAGTCGTGACGTTGTTTCACTTCACGCTGCCAGTGTGGTTTGCTGCCCGTGGGGGCTTTGCGAAGCGCGATAATGTGAAGTACTTCGTGCGCTTTGTTGATAAGCTGATGGATGAGATAGGTGCCACGGTGCGCTATGTCATTACCGTCAATGAGCCCTGCGTCTACGTGACAGAGAGCTACTACAATGGCACTTGGCCACCCAACGTCCGCAGCAAGTGGCAAACCTACCGCGTGCTGAGCAACCTTGCCTACGCGCACAACCAAGTAGCTAAAGTCCTCCACGCCAAGAGTCGGCGCTTCAAGGTGGCGGTGGCCAAGAATTCGGCCTACACCTACCCGGGCGACGACGCCTGGCTCAGCCGAGCGACAGCGCGGGTGGTGCAGTTCTTCCAGGACGATTATTTCCTGCGCAAGGTGGTGCGGCAGAGTGATTACATTGCCGTTAATTATTACTTTAGTAATCGCATCTATGGCTATCGCATACACAATCCCGAGACGACGCCAAATGATCTCGGCTGGACAATGCAGCCCGATCATCTCGAGCTTGCACTGGAGCGTCTCTGGAGCCGCTATAAGCTGCCTTTGCTCGTGACGGAGAACGGCGTAGCCGACGAGCGCGACCAGTTCCGCAAGCAATGGCTCACGCAGGCTATCCTTGCTATGCAGCGTGCCCTTGGTAATGGGGTAGAGCTGCTAGGCTATATGCACTGGAGCTTCCTCGATAACTTTGAGTGGGATAAAGGGTTTTGGCCGCGCTTTGGCCTCTTTGCGGTCGACTACAAGACGTATAAGCGGACACCACGCCCGAGTGCAGTGTGGTTTGCTCGCGTATTGCAGCAGCAGAAGAAACAGGCAGAGCGGCCCATCGAGCCATTGCCGTCTGTACCAGCGCGCAAGAAGCCGAGTGCTAAGCCAGCTACCGCGCAGGCGCAAGCTACATCGTCATCGCCGCGCTCTGCGCGCTCTACGCCAGCAGTGCCACCCAAACCCACGCCGCCAACGCCACCCCAAACGCCCCAAATGCCACCATCTACGCCAGGGTCAGCGGCACGTTCGAGTGGGGTGATTACACCGCCGCGCCGGCCAGCTGTTGCATCACGCAGTCGTTCACGTAGTCATAATAATCGGGAGGAATAACACATGGCACAGAGCAATGGTGGAGCACGCGTCGTCGTCATCGGCGGCGGGACGGGGAGCTTTACGCTCCTGACGGGCCTCAGGCAGTATGCCTCGCAGGTCACGGCACTCGTCAATATGGCAGATGATGGTGGCTCGACGGGCCAACTGCGCGATGAGCTTGGTGTTTTGCCGCCAGGCGATGTGCGGCAGTGCCTCGTGGCGCTGAGTAATAGCCCTAAGGTGCGCGATCTCTTTAATTATCGCTTCGATGAGGGGAGTTTTAAGGGGCATGCCTTTGGCAATCTCTTCCTTACGGCACTTGAGAAAATGACCGGTAGCTTTGCCGAGGCGGTGGCACTAGCCAGCCAGGTGCTTAATATCGATGGGTGCGTTGTGCCCGCTACACTCAGTAATGTGACGCTCTGCGCAGAGGGCGAGGATGGTCAGCCTATCAAGGGTGAATATCTCATCTCACAGCAGGCGCTGGCGCGTCGGCCCAAGATTTGGCTCGAGCCAGAAGCTCAGGCTAACCCCGCCGCGGTCGCGGCGATTCACGCGGCAGATATGGTCGTCGTGGCTCCCGGTAACCTCTATGGCAGCTTGGCACCTGTCTTGGTCATTCGCGAGATCCAAGAGGCGCTTGCTGCCACCAAGGCACGCTGCGTCTTTGTCTGCAACCTCGTCACCAAACCTGGTCCGACGGACGGCTTCTCGGTGAGTGACTTCGCGAGTGAAATCGAGCGCTTAGCGGGTAGTCAGTTCCTCGACTATGTCGTCTTCAACAACACGCGTCCCAGCCCTGAGCTGATGGACAAGTACGCTCACGATGGCGAGCTGATGGTCGAGTACGATATGGACGAGATGCATCGCCAGCACTATCGCTACCGCGCCGCACCAGTCCTCGCACAAGACGTGTGGGATGGTGCCCAGGCTAGCGATCCATTAGCTAGCACGCGCAGCTTCATCCGGCACGACCCCGATGTTGTGGCGCGCCAGCTGATGCGGATATACTTTGCATAAACACCAAGGACTAGCTATACTGTAAAGATCATGGAGTATATGACGGGTCATTGCCATATCTACGTCGACCTTGACCGGACGATCATCAACACCACGCAGTGGCTGCGCGAAGTAGCGGAAACACTAGCACAGCTCTACCCAGCGCAGGTGACTGCCAAGGAGTTTTTGGCGGCGCAGCCTCGCTACATGCTCCGGCCAAGGACGAATCCTACCGCCCCGACCTACGTCTTGGCGGCGCAGCTTGCGGCGCTGGGCCTGGATGCGGCGTCTGTTATAGAGCAGCTCGAGCAGACGGCGCTTGCCGATGGTCACCTCCAATACCCAGGCGTCGCATCGATGCTGCGCGCGCTGAGTCACTATGGCACGGTGCAGATACTGACCTATGGTGATCCCATCACCCCGCACTGTAAAGCCCGTCTGTGTCCAGCAGTGCGTGCGCTCGTGGCTCAGCAGGGTGGGCAGGTGATCATTACTACCTTGCAAGATAAAGCCCAGTGGCTGCGCCGTGCTGCTGCTGCAAACCCCGGCCAAATAATCTATCTGATCGACGATAAGCCCGTTGCCGTTGCCTTTGCGCCCGAGCCAGACCCGCCTATCCGCTGCGTGCAGATCGACCACACGGGCCAGCTTACGCCGCGCCCTATCAATTGGCTCGCTGGAGAATGGCCCATTTGTCATACGTTAGCTCAAGCAACTAATATCATACAAGGAGACATCGAGTATGCAATGCACCAAAGCAATCATCCCCGTAGCAGGCTGGGGGACACGGCGCCTGCCCGTCACCAAGACGATCGAAAAATGCATGCTGCCGCTGGGTAACCGCCCGGTAGTAGACTACGCCGTGCAAGACTGCATCGCGGCGGGCATTCGCGATATCTACTTCGTGGTGAGCGAGCAGAGTACGCAGATTCGCGACTTCTACCGCTCTAACGTCGATCTCAATAATTATCTGCGACGCAATGGTAAGGCAGATCTCTTGCCCCTCATCGCTCCACCGAAGGTCAACCTACACTACATGGTGCAATCGAGCTATGGTAAGTATGGTACAGCCATCCCGGTCAGCCTCGTGGTGCCGCAGCTCGACCCAGGTGAGCCAGTGGTCGTGCTGATGGGCGATGACTGTGTGTATAACGCCGATGGCACATCAGAGGTGGCGCGCCTCATTGAGGCAGCAGGGGAGGACCGCTCGGCTATCCTGGGCGTGCACATGCCACCCGACCAGCTCAGCCACTACGGCGTGCTGGATGTTGCCGATGATGGCCGTCTGCGCGGCGTGATAGAGAAGCCAGCGCCAGGTAAGGCACCAAGCGAGATGATCAATGTCAGCAAATACGTCCTCAGCCACGACCTCCTGCAGCGCATTGCCGCCCACGCCGACCGCGATGACGTCGCGGGCGAATACTATATCACTGATCCCTTCAACGACTACCTCGCTGCTGGTGGCCACATGGCCGTCGTCCCCACCAAGGGTCACTACCTCGACACTGGCACGCTCGAGACCTGGGTAGCAGCCAACAACTGGCTCCTCGAGCATCAGGGGTAGGGGAGAAATAATGAAAACTGGCTCCATATCAGCCGGTTTTTTCTTGGCAAAAAACACAGCCCACCAACTGTCACGACCAAATCGGGCTTCCAGGCCCGAGAATACTCATATAGAGTACTCAATCAGGCGTGGTGGCGATATGGCGGGTTGTGTTGGTGGGCTATTTAGCCTCTGTTCTCATAGCATCTAAATGATACTATGAGCTTTGCATTGATGTAGGAGCTCAGGGTTGTGGGTAGAAAATCCCCACGTGTTGCTGCTCCTTGTAAAAAGGTGGCAGCATAATCTGGACTCTTGAAGGTCTGTTTTAGCGGGTAAGACCCGCCAATGGTTGTGTCAACCTCGACCTTGTACTTCTTCATCGTCATGATGATCTCCTGAGATCAGCAGAGGCCAAAGAGCTGCTTTTTGCTCTTTGAGACGAACCTCTGAGCTAAAAAGCTAATATATATATCAATATATGAGAGCTGCGTCAAGCTATTTTGCTTATAATGCCATAAAATCAGCGTATTTTCTAATTTTGTGCGTGTGAAATAGTAAGATACGCCCACTATAGGCGCGCTTAGATCAGATCAAAACACTCAACAATATCGCTTATTCTTATCAACACCATAGATGCTGTGGAAAGCAACTGACCCCTGATACTGGTTGAGCTTTTCCACAGATTTGTGGATAAGCGTCAGCGCGGCGGGGAACGCCGTGGGTAAAAGGGGTTGCGTGTGGGTGAGAGTGGGTAGTATAGTGGGAGTAGTGGAAGAAAGTGGGTAACCACGAGAAAAACAAACACCACTGCACAAAAACAAAATAATTCATCTGTAAGGATCGCCACACCCCATGGATTACTTCGAACGCAAGCTGGATGACAAGCGTCGGCTCACCATACCGACGGAGCTTCGGGCGGAGTTCGCCAGCGGCGTGGTCCTGACGCGTGGCTTTGGCAGCTACCTCCACCTGTATGCGCAGGATGTGTGGGATAGCCAGGTAGAGCCAGCACTGACAGGTAGCATCCTGGATGAACATGTCGCCGACCTCAACGTCAAGTTCCGGCGCGGCAAGACTGCTGCCACTCTGGACCAGAAGCAGGGCAGGGTAACAGTAGAGCAGCATCTGCTGGATTATGCTGGGATATCGCGCGAGGTTGTAGCGGTGCGCGCTGGCCAGTATTGGCGCCTGATGGCACCAGAGCAGGCCGAGTAGCAAGGCTGTTTTTGTGACGCTCTTTAACAAGTACGTGTAACTGATATCCTCGAGATCGACCATCTGGTAGTGAGCCATGTGGGCACCCGACCCACGCAAAACCCTGTCGGGCGCACCTTCCTCACAAACACCTCCCAAAAAACTCCACCTCACATAATTGCTGCGGCAATTATACACATAAGTCTCTCAAACGATCTTTGACGGGCTCTCTCGGCCTGGTACAAACAAAGATCGTCAACAAAAACAAACACATTTTATGCGAAAACAAACAGGTTTCGCTACCAGGTGGGTGATCTCGAACCCGCATCGGACTATCTCGCAGTAGCCTGAGCGGGGCGTATCTTTGTAGAAACAATAGCGTACATTGCTTTGATGTATCGCCTACTGCATTCGGGAACTCTGTAAGGGTCGACACTCCCCGAGTATCGACCTCTTGCGTTGGGCTGAGAATCTGTTGGGACAACAACAGATTCTCACACTCCCTCAGCAGCAGGCCGATCCACCAAAGCGAGAAGCCGTATGCTGTTGCATTGTAGATATGAGTATGATAATAGCGTGCCACCAGGCAAGAATATTATGGCTCACTATGCTACCATAAGAAACGTATGAGTATCAAAGCACATCCACCACTTCATGTTCCGGTATTGCTGGAGGCAGTGTTGGCCCAGCTCCAGCCACGTCCAGGTGAGCGCTATCTCGACCTGACGGCGGGGTATGGCGGCCATGCCACAGCGATTCTCGAGCAGACCCAGACGTATACCACGGCGTGTTTGGTCGATCGCGACCAGTATGCTTTGTCGCAGCTTGGTAGCTTGGCAGGGCAGGGCGCACGGCTGATGCATTGTGATTTTTTGCAGGCAGCACAGCAGTTGGTTCGCGAGGGCGAGCAGTTTGATTTGCTGCTGCTGGATTTGGGGGTGTCGTCACCACAGCTCGATCGAGCTGACCGAGGGTTTTCCTTTACACACACTGGCCCGCTTGATATGCGGATGGATCAACGCCAGGCGATGACTGCCGAGCAGATTGTCAACCACATGGCAGAGGCAGAGCTCGCTCGACTAATCGCCCGCTACGGCGAAGAATCGCCGGCAAAGGCACGGCGCTATGCTGCAGCTATTTGCGCGGCCCGGCCACTGTCGAGTACTGGAGAACTCGCTAGCGTCATCGAGCACGCTACCCGTGGCAAGCGGGGCAAGACCCATCCAGCCACGCGTACCTTTCAGGCAGTCCGCATTGCCGTCAATGACGAATTGACGCAGGTAGAGCAGACGCTCCAGCTGGTGCCAGCCTTGCTGCGCACTGGTGGACGAGTGGGAGTGATCAGCTTCCATAGCCTCGAGGATCGGCTCGTCAAGCGCTTCTTTGCAGAGCAGCGCCAGGCAGGCTACGAGGCCGAGCTACGCATCCTCACCAAGAAGCCAATCGCGGGCAGCCATGACGATGCTTACAATCCGCGTGCCCGCAGCGCCAAGCTGCGAGCCGCCGCAAAAATATAAAAAACAAAAAAAGGAGTAGGGACATGCCAGTTCGTATCCCCGTACAAAATCAATCAATCACGACAACCGTATTGGTCCGCCACGGCAAATAACCCTTGGCCTAAGACCTCGCGCTGGGGCGGCGCGCTATCCGCCCCACCTAGACCTAAAAACGACCCCATACCAACACTAAACAACACAAACACCACCACAATGACAACCTACACACGGACAATGCAATTTAATAGTCGACGCCAGAGCACCTGGAAGCGCAACCGCAACACCGTTGCTTTTGCTTCGGCTATCAAACTTGGGCCAATCACCCACACAGTGCTGATTGCCCTCCTTATCACCATCCTTGGCTTGATATATCTGGCGCAGGCAACGCATACGGTCAGCTATGGCTACGAGGCCAGCAAGATCGACGACAAGATCTCTGCCCTCAGCGAGCAAAAGAAGGACCTGGAGGTCGACAACGCCCGTCTGACTGCCCTTAAGGAAGTGCAGGGTAGTAGTGTGGCCAAGACGATGACAACACCAGCCACTACAGCGTACGCCAGCGAGTAGCCCATGCTGCAGCGCCATCTTGCTACGCCACGCGCTCAGGCGCTCGCCGCTGTGCTCGGCGGGCTACTTGTGGTGTTTGTGCTGCGCCTGGGGTATGTGCAATTGCTGCAGCATGACTACTATGTGTCGCAGGCTGATAGCGAGCAAGTCAAGCAATTTCGTCTGCGCGCCCAGCGCGGTGAGATATACACCATGGATGGTACTACTCCCGCCAAACTTGTCATGAATGAGACGGTCTATACCGTGTGGGCCGACCCGATGGCTGTGACAGACGTAGACAAGATTGTGACGGTCCTCAACCGGGTCGCTGGTGGTAATGTGCGTGAGAATTTTCGCCAATACATCACGCGTAAGCCAAGCCGTTACCAGGTGCTTGCCACCAAAGTGAGCCGTAAGCAGGCTGAACTTATCAAGAAGGAGAATCTCGCTGGGGTGGGCTTTGATGCGATGAGCCAGCGCGTCTACCCAGAAGGGCAATTGGCCAGCCAGGTGCTGGGCTTTGTCGATGCCGAGGGTAAGGGGAAGTACGGCTTCGAACAGGCCAATGATGATAAACTGCGCGGCACGGATGGGGTGCTTAAGACAGTGACAGATATCCGCTCAGTACCGCTAACCATTGGCCGGACGAATATCAACCAGCCCGCCAAGAATGGGACCAACATGGTGCTGACGATCGATCGCAACATCCAGACGAGGGTCGAGCAAGCGCTCGTCGATGGAGCCAAGCGCAGTGGCGCGACCGATGTTAGTGCCGTCGTGATGAACCCACAGAATGGCCAAGTCTTAGCCATGGCCAACCTCCCCACCTACGACCCGTCCAACCTGAAGACGATCAAAAGCGTCGCCGCGCTCAACAACAACACCATCACCACGCCATACGAACCGGGCTCTGATATCAAGACATTCACAGTAGCAACGGGCATCGACAAAGGGGTTATCACGCCGCAAACGACGTACAATAATACCGATAGCATCAAGGTAGACGACATCACTATCGGCAATGCCAGCAAGGGCCAGACGGGCAACATTACCATGCAGCACGCCCTTAATTGGTCGCTCAACACTGGTATGGTCACCGTTGCACAGCGCTTGGGCAATGGCAGCTACATCACGCGCCAGGCGCGCGACACGATGTATGACTACTTCCATAAGCGCTTTCGTCTTGGGCAGCTGACGGGAGTGGAACTGGCTGGTGAGGCTAAGGGTAATATCGTATCGCCCACCCAGCAGCAGGGCAATGCAGTGCGCTACTCTAATATGTCCTTTGGCCAGGGGATGGATGCGACGATGCTACAGGTCTCGGCTGGCTTTAGTGCGATTATTAATGGTGGGACGTACTATAGCCCCACCGTCATTGCGGGGACGATTGACGACAATGGTACCTTTGCCAAGGCTGCGCGCAAAGCTTCGTATGCTCATGTCATCAAGCCACAGTCATCTACCACTGTGCGCGAAATGGTGCACCAAGCGCGCCAGGCCTTTTATGCGGGTGGTGACCGTGCGGGGTTCTACATTGGCGGCAAGACGGGTACATCGCAAACCATCAAGGATGGTAAGTATATTTCTAACCAAACTATTGGCACCTACCTCGGTTTTGGTGGGGAGGTTGGCAAAACGCCAGCGTATGTTATTATGGTGGAGGTTTCGGGCAAAGGGCTGAATATGCAGGGGGGTCAAGACGCTCACCCGATTTTCACGGATATATCTAATTGGTTGCTCGACTACATGAAGCTCGAGCCGAAAGGACACACACCATAATGAACCTCACCACACTCGTTCGCGAGCTCAACGCGACATTTCTCCTCAGCGTTGCGGCTTTTTTGCTAGCGATGGCCCTCACGCCGCTCTACACCTACTTTGCCTACCGCTATAAGTTCTGGAAAAAACAGCGGGCCGCGAGCACAACGGGCGAGGAATTGACGGTCTTTACTAAGCTGCATGCCGATAAATTCACGCGCGATATCCCCACTATGGCAGGGATGGTTGGCATTGTGGCCATTGCTGTGGTGACGCTGGGGTTTAATCTCGACCGAGCCCAGACCTGGCTCCCACTGGCGGCATTGCTTGGTGGTGGGGCAGTGGGGCTGCTGGACGATGTGATCAATATCAATAGTGATGGCTCGGGCTCGGCGGGTCTGCGCGCCTGGCTGAAGTTCTCGATGATTGCGGTGATGGCGGCGGTACTGGCCTGGTTCTTCTACGTTAAGCTGGGCTATACAACAGTGCATGTGCCATACCTTGGCGACTGGCAGCTCGGCCCGTGGATCGTCCCGCTCTTTATCTTTGCAGTAGTGGCAACTGGCAACGCGGTGAACATTAGCGATGGCCTGGATGGTCTGGCTGGTGGACTGCTGGCGGTAAGCTATTGCATCTTCGGGGTGATTGCTTTGCTACAGGGGCATTTGCAACTGGCGGGCTTTTGCTTCACCGTAGTGGGAGTGCTGCTGAGCTACCTGTGGTTTAATATCTATCCAGCACGGTTCTTTATGGGCGACGTGGGGAGCTTTGCCTTTGGGACGAGCCTGGGCGTCGTGGCGATGCTGACGAATACGCTGTTTTTGCTGCCGGTCATTGGTGTGCTGTTTGTGGTAGAGGCGGGCTCGAGCCTTATTCAAATCCTCAGCAAGAAGTTCTTCCACCGCAAGGTGTTTATCTCGGCACCAATTCACCAGCACTTCCAAGCAGTCGGTTGGCCGGAGGTAAAGGTGACGATGCGTTTCTGGGTAATCTCTTGCGTGACAGGTTTTATTGGCCTGATGATGGCGCTGGGTGGGGGGCATATCTAAGGTGTCGCCTGCTCGCCGTCGCACCCGTGCTGTACACCGATCGGCCTCGGATCGGTCGGTTCAGCCAGTGCGCCGCGAGCAACGCACCACGCGCAATGCTGCCACTGCTTCATCCGCTGCTGTACCACGTTTGCACCGGCCGGACTATCAGATCATCCTCTGGGTGGGGTTGCTCATGCTGCTGGGTTTGGTAGTGATGTATGCCATTGGCCCGCAGCGTGCCAATGTGCTCAACTCTGCGCACAACACCAACTACTACACCGATGGCTACTTTGCCATTAAGCAGACGGTGAGCTTGCTCCTGTCAATTAGCGCTTTTGTGGGGTTGTCGCTCGTACCCTTTGCATGGCTGCGCCAGAAGGCGGGTACGCTGCTAGCGAGCGGTTTTGTGCTGTGTGCACTGCTGTTTGTTCTTGGCAATATGCTACATGTCTCGGCGATTGCTCAGTGTAGCCTTGGGGCGTGCCGCTGGTTCTCGCTGGGGCCACTAGGGAGCTTCCAGCCAGCCGAGATGCTGAAGTTTGGCATGCTTATCTATATGGCACTCTTCCTTGGCACACGAATGCGTCAGGGGGTGATAAACGACCTCCACCAGACGATCATCCCCATGGTAATTATGATGTGCGCAGCGCTCTTTTTCGTGATATTTTTGCAAAAGGATATGGGCACGGGTCTGGCACTTACTGCCATGGTAGCATGCATGGTAGTGATGAGTGGCATGAGCTGGCGCTGGCTGGGTTACCTGGCGGCGGGTTGTGTGGCACTGGTGCTGCTGCTCATCGTCATCGCACCGCACCGCATGGAGCGGGTGGCGACCTTCTTCCAGGGGGATGATCATGCCACTAGTAGCAATGATGATGACTACCACATCAAGAATGCCAAGATTGCGCTGGGTACAGGCGGGCTATTTGGCCTGGGCATTGGTAACAGTATCCAAGCGACGGGCTACCTCCCTGAGGCGATTAACGATTCAGTCTTTGCTATCATTGGTGAAACGTTTGGCTTTGTGGGGGCGGTGGTTGTGCTGGCGCTATTTGCAGCACTACTGCTACGCCTACTGAAGATTGCCGAGCGCTTGCCTGATACGACAATGTGCCTGGTGGTAGCTGGAGTCTTTGGCTGGCTGGGTGCACATGTTATGCTAAATGTAGCGTCGATGATTGGAGTCTTCCCGCTGACGGGTATTACGCTGCCATTGCTGAGCTTTGGTGGCACCAGTATGGTATTTATTGCTGGTGCGCTTGGCCTGGCCTTCCAATTATCACGCCAGGCAGCTTACCAACCAATCAACGAAAAGGAGACCTCTCATGAAGCTACTGGCAGTCGGCGGTGGATCGGGCGGGCACGTTACGCCGGTCGTCGCCGTCATTAATGAAATCGCAGCCCTCCAGCCCGATGTGCAGGTGACCTTCGTCTGCGATAAGGCCTTTGCTAGCCAATCGCGCGGGCTCATGCAGCATGCTGCAGTGCCAGTGCGGGTGCGGACAATCGCTGCGGGCAAGTTCCGGCGCTATCAGCACCTCAGCGTGGTGCGCCAGTTGCTTATGCCGAGTATTGTCCTAGCTAATGTATGTGATATCTTTAAGATCCTGGCTGGTGTATGTCAGAGCCTCTGGCTAGTGCTGCGCTGGCGGCCAGATGTGATCTTTGCCAAGGGGGGGTTTGTGTGCTTGCCGGTTGGCATTGCGGCGCGCTGCCTGCATGTACCAGTGGTCATCCACGACTCCGATGCTCGCCCTGGCCTGACCAACCGTGTGATGGCACGCTGGGCAGCAGCGATTGCTACGGGCTGGCCCCTCAAGCATTATCGCTATCCAGCATCGCGTAGCCGCTATGTGGGGGTGCCGATTGGCGCTGATTTTCGTCCGCTCACTGTGGCTCAGCGGCAGCAGGCACGGCAGACCTTCTCGCTTGATCCACATAAGCCATTAGTTGTTGCCACCGGTGGTGGTCTTGGCTCGGCTATTATCAATCACGCGGTGCTGCGCGCTGCTGATGACCTGCTGGCTGCTGGCATGCAGGTTTATCTGGTGGCGGGCAAAGGCAATTACGATGCTGCCCAAACCAAAGCGCCGCAGCACCCCGATTTTCACTGCGTACCCTTCGTTTTCGAGCATATGGCGCAATTGCTCGGTGCAGCCGATGTCGTAGTATCACGCGCTAGTGCCACCTTCACGCAAGAGCTCGCTGGCCTAGCGCAGGCGGCTATCTTGGTACCGGCTCATCACCTGGGCGACCAACGCAAAAATGCCGCCATCTATGCTGAAGCCAAGGCTGCTCTGGTTTTGCAAGACGACGCCTTAGAGCAGAGCGATGCCCTTAGCCAGGCCATTCTTACCCTCGTGCGCGACCCTGCGCAGCGCCAGCAGCTCGCTCAGCGCCTCCATACCTATGCACGCCCCCACGCCGCCCGCGATGTAGCGCAAATGGTGGTGAAGGTGGCTCAGCGTACTAGAAAAGGATAAAAGTGACCCGACTCTTCTTATAGAAAGGGGAAGAGTAAGAGTGTATCTAAGGTCTCATCATAAAGTACTAGTAAATAATGTAGCATGTTAATTCATGCTACATTATTTTCATTAAAAACACTGCGCCAAGATAAGACAAGCCTCGCTCTCACTGGTAAAAGCTATTAACTCCCAAACTCAAATGGCCGATAGTGTGCATCGATTTCCTGCCGCTCTTTAGAGGGAGGTAGCTCGCTGATTGTAATGAGAGTGTCATAAAATTGGTGTAGTATCTCGCCAGACCGCTTGAAAGAGATTGGCATAGCGACAGTATTCCAGAGGTCTTCACACTCTTGTCGAAAGGCCCCATGAAACACTTCGGTGCCGAGTGCTGCGATCAGACGAATCTCGTCTCTTGTGAGCTCTATTGTTGCTCCTTCTTTTGTTGCATGGACTGTCTTCATATGTCGATTTCTCCGCTTAACTGTAGTGCTCCCAGTATGGAGTGGGGAGCAAGAAATGTCAAATTATATTGCAGGGAAGGTGTTAATCGGGTAGTTACCTAGTGCTGAAGGGCAGGGGATAGTACCAAGAAGACATCGTTTAATACCTAGATGCTTTTGCCAACAACTAGTCATCTACGGTATAATGGCCTGTAGCATCATGGGCTTTCGCACAAAACAAACACCACCACCAGCGCGCCGCCGAGCTGCCAAAAACAAGAGGGAAGAGCAGCTCCAGCGCACCGCCTACACCTACCGGCGTAACCGTACGCTGACCGGTAGCTTGGTGAGCCGTGTCCCAAGTGCGGGCGAGTCTAAGGCGCAGCTGCGGTCGCCACGTATGCATGCACATGATTTGCGCCGGATGCGCCGCCATGTGGCATTGTCGCTTGGAGTGGTAGTGGGGCTGCTGGCTGCAGTGTGGTTTGCGCTTGATAACGTCATTGCGACACCAGTTATTGCAGGTAATCTCACCAGCAACCATCAGCTCTACCAAGCCAAGATTAACGACTATCTCACTACCCATCCGCTAGAACGCTTTCGCTTTGCGCTCAATACTAGTCGGCTGGCAGCCTATCTCCAGACGCATGATTGCCCCGAGGTGGCCGCAGTGCTCCCAGCTACGCAGCAAGCTGGCTTGGGGCGCAGCACTATCACTCTCGCTATGCGCCAAGCGGCAGTGGTCTGGACGGTTAATCGCCAGCAACTCTTTGTTGATACCGAGGGTCACGCCTTCCGCCGTGCCTATGGGCCGCGGCCAAGCATCGAAGTGGTGGACGACAGTGGTATCGATACGCGTAATAACCAAGTCGTCGCGAGCAACCAATTTCTCGGCTTCATCGGCAAAGTCGTCGGCGCCGTCCGCCGCCACCAGCTTACCGTCCAAAAGATTACGCTGCCTGCTGGCACGACGCGTCAAATCTATGTCTGGTTTACAGGGGTAGAGTATCCTGTTAAGTTCTCGGTCGATCGCTCGGCTGGCCTGCAGAGCGAGGACGCCGCCCGAGCCATTCGCTACCTAGCGCAGCACCACATCACTCCCAAATATCTCGATGTCCGCGTCAGTGGCCGAGCGGCGTATCGGTAAGGAACTGTTGATAGCAAAAGTGCTAGCCTTGTAAATAGTGTGGATATTGAGATATCCGCTTTTTTCTCCGTAGATCCTCCATTCATCATTGATGGGGCGAAAATCGATTGTCATGAGTAACGCTCAGAGGATGATTAGTTTTAACGTAAGAGTTCGGCATCCTGACATTCACGAGAGGTATTAAGCTATAAACCTTTCTGAGAATGGAGTGGCGTAAGAGAAATTAAGAAATTACTGAGGCTATAACGCATCGGTTTCATAGCTGACTACAGCACATCCAGCAAAGAGTAGGGGAGTTACTCTGTAAAACAAGAACAAATTTACAACATTTTATGTAACAAAGCACGAAAAGTGCAAACACTATATCTATACTATAAAAACCAAAAAATGCAAAAAAGAGTAGGGGAGATATTTTTTGCGAAAAAGTCAAATCATGATATTGTATAGTTTTTTAATCTCGGTCAACCCAAGCAGGGTAGAAAACATAGCAAAAATACCAAGCAAACAAAATGTCAAACAAAGCAACTATAGCTAATAGACTGAGAGACTTGTACCGACACCAGCATGATACCAGGCAAGCACGAGACCGGAGCATGTATGTGCTCAGGTTTTGCAGTCAGCTTATTTGTTCGATATCAAGCCAATGCGCATACAGTCACAAACACTGCGCGCAAATACATTCACACGCGAACAAACATAAACATACGTAGCTTTGCGTACGCATGAACATATGCGCAGTGTGTTCCCTCCAATAGAACAAGCGTGTACTTTTCCCTTTGCAGGACGTATAAGTCCACGGCTCTATCCTTACTCTCCCCATTGGATGGCGCAGATATCTTAAGTGAACCTGCTGAACAAGAAGCAAGATCGATCAATAATCGAAGATCTAAATACCGGATATATGCGTCTTATGCTCATAAAGCCCATAAATCGCCAAACCCAGCTCAATTCGGGCCGTATCTGGGGTCAGATCTATATATGCATCGTAAAAGGATTATTGTGCGAAGTTATATTACACTCCTAAAGATGATTAATGATACATCTTTTACATCTACCCCACTGCTGCGTGGATGTGAATTATTGTGCACGCGTGGATTGCGATGCATGGCGACTCATCATTCCCTCGTCTATGGGTGCTGATGTTTATGCTTATGCTTATGCTTATGCTTATGCTTTGCTGCTAGCTGCTACTTTTGCTGTGCATGGTTGCTTGCTATATTGTGTAGTATAGTTAATCAGCGCGGTAAGATTGTGAGCTTTCTGGGTATATTTCTTGCGGCTTTAGGTTGTTATTGATTGCTAGCTTAATAGCTTTCATCTAAGCCGAAACCTATATGCTGTGTGCTGCTGCCAGGACAAGTATGACTCTCTGACTGGCCTAAGAGATATAGGCAGAGAGATGGCCTGACGGTGAGCAGAGAGCTACAGCTCAGGTGAGGTATGTCACGAGAACACAGCTCTCGAATATGAGCTTATCAGTGGTAGGTGTTAGTGAAATGAGGCAGAAACAGGGGTAGGGCGGTTGCCGGGGATTTTTTGGCGAAAGGGTGGCAGACTCCCCTGCCTTGCCCTGCCCTTTTTGTTTGCTTTTGCTGTGTACTTGAGATGCTCTCTGCAAAAGGAATAGATGCAAGAGGTATATATGAGCAAATTGTAGCTGCGATGGAATTATCTTGCATACAAACGGTCGATACATAAGCCTATGAGTGCAAAATCACACGCGAATATCCGCAGCCATCATGTGTACACGATAGTTGTCCACGCGGCAAATTACCTCTGTTATAGCTGAGTATATGTAGTGTTCGGGGCGGGAGGGGAAGCTACTTCCCTACTGTTATACAGATTATTGGCAGTATGTATAGGTTGATGATCCAGCCGAATTGCTTATACACACCATGCTGCGATTATTCTCATTTTGTGGCTGGATTGTTTCTTGATTTTGCACTGATGCGAGCCAAGTAGTATATTTATCAGTTTCTTCTTGACGTCTCTTCGTATAATCGGCAATCAATGCGTTGCTTTCGGGTGTCTTGTGTGTCCGATAGCAAGTTAACACACTATCAAAGTACGATGTAATAATGTCGGAAGCTCCGTCTTTGTACGAAATCTTGCCATCACCGTCTTTGTCTGCTGCCTTCCATGCCGTGTCATAGTTTGCATATGCAGCGTTAAGACAATGTGCTTGGCTAGCTTGCTTTTGTTTGAGCTCTGCAGCGTTGTTCGTATATAGGCTAATTAGCAATGGTAAAGTAAGTATAGTAAGTGTTGCTATGATAATGGACATACCAATTAGCTTAGGGTGGTGTGATGATACCTTCTTTTCCTTCTTTTTGCTCATTTTAATCCCCTCCTAAAAAATTGTATGTGAGCATTATATCACTCACATACAATCTTATTAAGAGCAGCTTGCAATTCTTACGCTGCTGCGACCGCCTCTGCTTGCTCCTTGGGTGGTTCGAGGGCGTAGGTGGCCTTGGCGACGCGCTTGAAGAGCGGTTTGCTTTGGAGGTTGAGGAGGATGGTGGTCTCCTTGACCTGGCGGCTCTTGAGGACGCGCTTGACGATCTCGTCGCGGTGCAATGGGCCACCCTCGTCACGCAAGATGCCAGCGATGATATCAGCCACGGTGCCTTGGCTATAGCCCCAGATGTCGAGCGCATAAATGCCACGGCCGATGAGGATGAAGCGCTTGTCTTTGATGAGCTCGTTGTGGATGGCTTGCTTGGTGACGTTGCGGCGCTTGAAAGTGCTTTCCTTGATGCGCTGAGCAATCTCGCTAAAGTGCAGCGGTTTGCCTTCGTCTAATAGGACGACGTAGATCTTGTCGCGGATATTCTTGGGATTAACGGTTGGCCACTTGCTCAGGCCCCACATATCTTTGAGGTGGGCCAACTGGGTAGAGAGGCTGGCGAGGCCGCGCACTTGGTTAGGGTTCTCGTAGGTGAGTTGGTCATGCAGCGCTTCGAGGCTGATAGGTGCACCATGCTGTTTGATGGCGGCAACGATCTCATCCACACGGCTTCGCACTGCCTTCTCATCGCCGTATTCGGCAATGGCCAGGCCTTGGTGGTATTTGTCGGTCTCGTTGATGGGGGTGAGGCGGGCTGAGACTTCGCCGATGAAGGCAATGTGGGCACGCTGCTGCACTGTGGGTGTCTCGACATCTAACAGGCGCTGTGTGATGTCTGAGACGCGTCCAACGCGACCATTCTCGGAGAGGTCGCGGATGATGAGACGCTCGGCGTCGTGTAGACCCTCTAGCTCGCCTGCTTCGGCGGCAAGTTTGAGGCGCACCACGATGGCTTTCTCGAGCTGGCGGACGCGCTCGCGCGTAATACCGAGCAGCTCGCCGATCTGCTCGAGCGTCTCACGGCGCTCTTTGAGGCCAAAGCGGCGCACGATGATCTCGCGCTCGCGGTCGTGTTCTTCGCCGACTGCATCAAGGATGGTAGCGATCGACGCGGCAAAAATTTCGGTTGGTTGTTTGGTTGTTTGGTTCATGATTCGGTTCTCCATTTCCTTCTCAGTTGTTTGCGAATGCCCACTCGCACTTCTTACATTTGATTATAGAATAATAGGTGATATAAGTCAATCGTTTCATCATAGAACTATTATAGCACACACTTTACGCTTATGGTAAACAATTTTTTGAGGCTTTTCATTTGCAAGTGATGTGGCAAGCATGACGGGGCAGTTGACGGGCTCGCAGCAATGCGGGCTGGCATAGAAAAACCAGCGGCCGGTACAGAGGAGCCGCTGGTATATGAGAGGTCGCCGGGCTAGGCGGTGCGCTTCTTGCGCGTGGTGGTGGTGCGAGTTGTGGCCTTGCGCCGGCCGCGTTTGGGTGGTGCGGCGGCCAAGATTTCGCGGGCTTGCGCCTCATCCAGAGTTGTTGGATCAGTATCTTTGGGCACGCGCGCGTTCGTCTTGCCGTCAGTTACATATGGCCCCCAGCGCCCCTTGAGGATCTTGATGGTGCCAAAATCGGCGATGTGCTTCTCTGCCTCAGCCTTGAGTTTGGCAGCGTAGAGCACGCGAGCCTCGGCTTCGGTAATGTCGCGCGGGTCGTGCTCCTTGAGGCTGACGTAGAGCTTGCCTACCTGAATGTACGGCCCAAAGCGCCCGACGTTTGCCTTGATGGTCTGACCATCCTCGGTGGTGCCAACAGTGCGCGGTAGTTCGAAGGCCTTGAGGGCTTGCTCGAGCGTGACGGTCTCGATGCGCTCACCCTTGGGGAGTGGCGCAAACTGCGGCTTAGTTGTCTTATCCTCGCTACTGCCCAGCTGCAGCATCGGTCCAAAGCGCCCAAAGCGGGCGAAGATTGGTTTGCCAGTCTTGGGGTGGGTGCCAACCTCGCGGTGCGCGCCGACGGTGCTGCGGTCGATGTCGCCGGATTTTTCGATGAGCTCGTGGAAGGGCTCGTAAAATTGGCGCAACATGGCATTGCGCGCAAGCTTGCTGGCAGCGATGTCGTCGAAGTCGGTCTCGACGCGGGCGGTAAAGCCATAGTCAATAATGGGGTCGAAATGGTTCGTCAAGAAGCCAGCGATTAGCTCGCCCGCTGGAGTGGGCAGTAACTTGCCACGGGTAGCACCAGTTTTTTCTTGGACGATGCGACGAGTGACGACAGGAGTATTATCGCTTGGTGCCTCGCCCGTACGCTCCAGGACGATGACATCGCGTGGTTCACCTTCACTCTCGCCCCGCTCGGCATAGCCACGGGTTTGGATGGTATTCATGATGGTAGCGTACGTGCTGGGCCGACCAATGCCAAGCTCTTCAAGCTTCTTGACGAGCGTCCCCTCGGTATAGCGCGCTGGTGGGTGGGCAAAGACCTGCCGCGCCTCGGCCTGTGTAAGCTCGAGGGCGGTGTGCTGGCTGACTGATGGCAGGATGGTCGAATCCTTACCGCCATAGACGCGCAAAAAGCCATCAAACAGCACTGTCTGACCCTTTGCCTCAAAGATGAGTGTTTTCTCTAGCCTCAGCTGTGTGCTGTCGATGCTGATGGTAATGGTGGTGTTCTCTAGCTTCGCAGCGGCCATTTGGCTGGCTAGGGTGCGCCGGCGGATGAGGTCGTAGAGTTTTTGGTCGTAGCTACTGCCAGCGACGGATTCGCGGGCAATGTCGGTCGGGCGGATGGCTTCGTGAGCCTCTTGGGCACCAGCTGACTTCGTGGTGAAGGTGCGATTGTGTGAATAGTCGGCACCAAAGTGCTGAGTAATGTATGTACGGCTTGCGGCAATGGCCTGACGGCTGAGATTGACACTATCGGTACGCATATAGGTGATGAGCCCCTCTTGGTAGAGTTTCTGAGCACTCGCCATGGTAGCGCGACTGCCCATGCCGAGCTTGCTATTGGCCTCTTGCTGGAGGGTGCTGGTGGTAAATGGCGCAGCGGGGTTGCGCGTGCTGGGCGTCTTGGTGATATTGCTGACGGTGAAGCGAGCGCCGCTCAGGCCCGCCAAAAAGTCGTGGGCAGCTTGCTCGCTATCGAAGCGCTGCTTGAGCTCGGCCTTGAGCTCCTCACCATCTACGACAAAATGCGCCGTTACGCGGAACTGTGCACTACTGGCAAAGTCGCGAATCTCGCGCTCGCGCTCCACAAGCAGACGGACCGCTGGGCTTTGTACACGGCCGGCCGATTTGCCACCCGGCACCTTGCGCCACACCACAGGGCTCAGCTCGAAGCCCACGATACGGTCGAGGATCTGCCGTGCCTGCTGAGCCTCCACGAGCTGCATATCTACGGTGCGAGGTTGCTTGATGGCCGCCTCGATGGCGGGCTTGGTAATCTCGTGGAAGGTAATGCGCTTGGTGCGCTGCGGGTCTAGGCCAAGCACTTCGCACAGGTGCCAGGCAATCGCCTCCCCTTCGCGGTCTTCATCGGTTGCGAGCCACACATTGTCTGCTCCAACTGCCTTCACGGCCTTCTTGAGCTCGGTGATGACCTTCTTCTTGTCTGGATCGATCTCGTAGACGGTCTTGAAGTCGTTTTTGATGTCGATCGGCGGCTGTCCATCCTTGGTCTTCTTGGGGATGGCGCGAATGTGCCCTACGCTCGAGAGCACCTGATATTCCCCGCCCAGGTAGCGCTCGATTGTCTTGGCCTTGGCTGGGCTCTCGACGATGACTAGTTGTGTGTGTTTGCTCATTGATTATCTACTCGCTTGTTATAGTTATATGCTTGCTATTAACCTATCTAATCAAGCGCCTATGATACCGCAAAGTAGAGTGGAATGCAAATGGGGTGCATCTTGAGCCGCAACACTTCACTATCAACTCTCTGGGCAACTCACTGCACAAGAAAATATATGGAGGTTAGCGACTAAAATAGACGGGAAATCTCTGCTGTTATATTCTGGTCGGAATATGTTCGACTTGGTGGGTTATTGTGGGGGTAGCTATAGGTATGAGAGTTAGAACTCGAATGATAATTGCTACACATACCCTCTCCCCCTCCCCGGCTTATAGGCAGGGGTATTGCTGATACTGCGGAAAATATATAAGAAGTCTGGCTACCAATAAAGAATGCTGCACGAATCATCAATCGCATTACCCACGCACACGGCGTTTGCGACGCATACGGGTGCGAGGTTGCCGTGGTGGGGTGTTTGCTGCTGGGGTGGATTTGGTAGATTTGCTGTAGTCTTTGGCCTCGGCGTAATTACCAGCAACATAACGTTCGGCAGCGACGCCGCCAAGGATGGCACCCGTAGCAAACGACCCTAGTTCTGCCACATGAGCATAATGCTCAAGCTTGCTACCCTCAGGGGCAAGAGCCTTAAGAAAATAGGCGGCAACTGTGACATTATCTGCCGCCATGCTAAGTTTGCCTGATTTT
The DNA here is from genome assembly GCA_938036825.1 of uncultured Candidatus Saccharibacteria bacterium. Taxonomy (GTDB): domain Bacteria; phylum Patescibacteriota; class Saccharimonadia; order Saccharimonadales; family Saccharimonadaceae; genus Saccharimonas. The sequence continues at coordinate 96,538 of CALHWD010000005.1, read as the reverse complement.
GGCGTACGAAAGGCTTCGTCATTTGTGAGACCATGATAGACGGTCGCGCCAGCATTGATAGCATTCTTGGTGACAATTGTTGCTAAAACCGGCTTGGGCATGATGTTGTGCTTAGCGAGCAGTGTAGTAATAATACCCATAGCTGCTTTGTCGCATACAGCGTCAACCTCTGCACCAAAGTCACTTTCTTGGCCAAAGAATCGCGCCGCTGGACCATCTGCTAAGTCGCATATACGACCACCAAGTATCATGAGTGCGCCAATGACCTGGCCAGCTTTGTCGTTCTCCTTTGTTGCAGTGTCAAATTTCTTAGCACCACCGACTACTAACCCTAGCCCAGCAACCGAGATGGCATTTGGCACAGTAAAGATATCTCTCACGTGATATTCGCGCTTGCGTTGTCTTGGGTTTTGCTCTGCTGTCACCATAGTATATGGTACTGTACCATAATACTAAGCCAATGTCCACTGGTTGGCACCAAGTGAGCGGATAACGCCATTGATCTCCAGCATTGTCAGTGCAATGGTAAACTCGCTGATGGGTGTGCTGCCTAGGCGGCGCTGCATTTCTTCGCCATCGCGCAGGCCTTGGCGTAGCAGCTTGATGATGGCAGCCTCGAGCGGTGTGCTACCCAGTGGCAGGGTGGTATTCTCGCTCTGCTGACGCTGGGGTGATGTGATGGTCATGACAGCAAGGATATCGGCTGGGCTGGTGGCGGGCAGGGCACCTTGCTTGAGGAGGTTATTGCAGCCCTGCGAGAGTGGGCTGGTGATGTTGCCTGGCACCGCAAAGACGTCCTTGCCTTGCTCGAGCGCGTGGGCAGCAGTGTTGAGTGTACCACTGCGCTCGGCCGCCTCGGTGATGACGACGACATCGGCCAAGCCAGCCACGAGGCGATTGCGCTCGAGGAAGCTCCAGCTGCCAAAGCGGTAGCCATCACCCGCCAAGTGCTCCGACACCACTGCCCCACCCTTGGCCACGATGTCGCCCGCAAGCGCAGTATGATTGGCTGGATAGATCCGCGGCAGGCCATTGCCCAGCACAGCGATCGTCGTGCCGCCCACCGCCACGCAGGCCTGATGCGCAATGCTGTCAATCCCAAGGGCGAGCCCACTGATGATGATCACCCCTTGGCGAGTTAGCTCGCGGGCAAATTGCTCCGTCACTTCCCGGCCATAGCGCGTGGGCCGGCGCGACCCAACGATCGCCACGCTCGGGCGGCGTTCCTCGGGTAGTGTACCGAGATAGTGAATCTGCTGCGGTGGCTTGGCAATATGGCAGAGTGGATTGAGGTATTGGTGGGCTTGTGGTGTGGTGTGATTGATCTGTTGCATGATTTGTGCTGAAAAGTGTTGACATTTTGTCAAGCGAGTGCTAGTATCATAAGTGATTGATTGAGCGCAAGCTCGTTCAAGTACCTTATACCCCCTATTTTAACATAGTTACCCCAGTGTTTTCACGAAGGTAACGTGTTAGGTTGCACACAATCTGTGCTGTAGTTATCTACCCTCCACTGCAGCACCGTTAGACAGGGTTGTGTGCTTACTAACCCCTTTGTCCAGCGGATCTCGTATGTGTGAGTAGATCACGTATACCCTGATTGGGTGGGACGAAGGGCAAACCAAGCGCTCATAGTGATGCCCACCCTTACTATGAGCGCTTTTTTGTTGGGGTGAGTTGATAGTGAGCTAGTCACGCATTAGTTATTCTAAGCTGATTTACTTTGGTGTGCGAAGGTGCTGTGAATTGCTCTGGTTTGTGACATGTGCTACCAAGGCAAAGATAGCTATTATCTCTGGTAGTCGCCACGATCCTAACAGTTTTGGCTCGTCTAGAGGGTCAAGAGTTATTACTGTAGAGACCGTAAGACTCTCGTATGCAGAAGATTTGGTAAGTAGCCCTTCTCTCGCGTTGCTATACTCTCTGGAACGACACAAATCACCTTTGTATTGATGACTTTTGGCTCTCGACAGAATAATAGAATGAGAAAAAACTAGTATTGAGAAATATAGTTGCTGTAGCAGCATTGTGGCTTGTGATGTGTGCAAGAGGGTATATAGCATAGACAGTAGGGGTTACAGGTAGAAACTCCGTGCGATTGACACACGCTTCCATCAGGCATCCTTATATAGCTCAGCACGCACGAAATATATGGCCGAACAATACTTTTCACCATGTTTTTCTCTGTTATTGCGTAGTGAACTGATTATTTATTCAAGTGAGAGATATGCAAGAAAATGCCGTTATACGCTAGTGAGCATTAGAGCTGAGCTGTGTTGCTACGTGCTGGTTGCTTGTCTGAAGTAGCGTTTGGATCAACATAGTACTTGGGGATGCTATGAGCCTGGTTTTCTGGCTCTTTCCAGTATGGGCGTGGCTTATCGGATGCATACAGATTGCTCTTACGTGTGTTTGAGGTTGTGCTCTGCTGTGCTTCGTCTTGAGCGGCTTTTTCTGTGACATCTGGGTTAGTAACAAGGTCTGTAGTGATTGCTGGGTTGGTGACAGTAATGAGCTTGAGATGACGCCCATCAATATCGTCATAGCTCACATCGACATTATAAACCTTCTTAAGATACTCTGGTGTTGGACTAGCGATACTACCCTCTACGACGAGGCCAGCTAGCTGGAATTTATATGGGTCGTCTGAGCTAGTTTGCACAAAGAGTGGCGAGCCCTGCCCTGTGCGATCATTAAAACCGTCTTCTGACGAGACGAGTAGTGTCTTGGTATGAGTAGCATCGTTGTATCCAACAACAAAACCAGACGCAACGATTGGTTTGCCAATCTTGCGTTCGTTACTTTGGCTACCATAATTGACGACAGTGAGTGGCTGCTCGAGGAGGTTGTCTTGAGCAATTGTCGTAATGATGCCATTCTTCACCTCGAGCGACATCTGGCGGCTTGTTCGGCGATAGGCGTGGTTCTCATTCTTTTCAGCAAGAGTCAGAGCGACAATATGCTTGTGAGAGGTATCATAAGGGCCAGGCATCGGCATGGTGCAGCCACCATTGGGGTGAAATTCTGATTCGTTGGAACCTATTGTAATGATGCCAGTATTATCCGGGGTGAGATTCTCGAGATCCTCTGTATTGACAACGGTGAGAACGATGGGATGGCCCTGATCACGGTCATTTGCAGAGTAGGTTATAACACCAGAGTAGAGCACATCTGTCTCCCCTCCTGATATTCTCACCTTAGTGGTAGTAAGAGCTGGTGCACCTTCAGAATAGCCATTTATATCGATGCCACTATCACGGAAGGCATGCTCCCACGCTTCATCTTGAGAGCTGAACGGAAGGTTGCTCAGTGTGCGCGTATGGCCGACAGCTGGCTTATCATGGCCAAGGTCGACGTTGTCGTCTAGCTCAGTGTCACTACAGGCTGGTAGTGGGTCGTTGCCTGGGTAGAAGTCTGGGAGGCTATTGTAGGCACAGTATAGCGTTGGAAGAGTTATAATTGCAAGACCGGCAATTACCTCCTTGCGCTTTGGGCGGCGAGGCGGCTGCGGTTTGTCTGGTGATGGTTGTTTTTCTGGGGGTAGTAATTCGTGATTCTTTTTGGCCATAGTAGTACATTTTGCGTTACATGACAAATATTACAATATATACGATGGTATATATATTCCCTGTTGCTCCCCTGTCATCCACTGTATAAATTTGTATTTACCTCCGCAAAGCGCTATAATGGCCAAACCATGACAGGAATGGCAGTTCGAGAACGTAGTTCTGGCTCGCATTCTCGGCTAGAGACGCGGATGGAGCGGCAACAACACGAGCGGGCAGAGCGGCGTCAGCGATTGTGGCGAGCAATTGGTTGGCGAGCATCGTGTGCGATGCTTGGCGCTACGCTTGCGGGGACGTGGTCGTTCGTAGGTGCTCGACTCGAGGCACTTCAGGCGAAGGAGCCATTGCCAGCCTGTACGACACTGGATGATTCAATGTCGCAGCCGCATCTGGGACAGCCGACAGAGATTGCACGCCGCCCCTCAGTCGCGATTGCTGAGGCGCTTGGTGATCATGCAGCCCTGGAGCGGCATAAGCAAGAAGTGTTGCAGGCGGTGCAGCCTTCGGTCGTTAAGATTAATGTCTATGGCAGTGAAGCGACAGACTCTGGTGGAGACTATGGTGGAAGTGGGTTTATTGTTGAAACGCCGGGTGGTTGGTCTGCGGTGTTGACGGCTGGGCATGTTGTGTCGTCTGAGCGCCAGAGAGGTAATATTGCGGTAGAAACGACCAATGGCCATCGCTATGCCGTCCAGAGTGGTTGCTACACTGGCAAAGCAGACGGGCCACATAGGCCAACAGTGCCAGATGTTGCAGCATTAACATTGCGTCACCAGAATTATACGCCTGCTCCTGCACTGCAATTTGCTACTCCCGATGAAACAAAGGCAATTATACAACAAGGCCAGCCAATGTATGCGCTTGGCTTCCCTATCAATAGCAATAATAACAACCCGGCGCAGGTCACACGCTGGCCAGCTAATCAGCCACGCCTCAACGTCCTCCTCCCGGTAGCGCAAGATGGCCCTGAGGGCAAAATAACTGTGGTGGCAGGAATAGAGAAGGCAGTGGATGAGAACGAACCGTATGATCCTGCGCGCGAGGATTCTGTCTTGCCTGGTATGTCTGGTGGCATTGTCGTAGCGCAAGTCGAGACAGCAACAGGCGCTGAAGTGAAGATCGTTGGCGTGACGCAGGCAAGTAATACAGTTGTGGCTGATACAGATACCCTGAAGAGCTATGGTATTATTGCTGATAAGAAAGAGACAGCGACATACAAGCCGCGTCTGACATATCTTGGGAACGTGAGTGAGATGATGGGGCCGCTTGCTGCGATGGATAAGCAGCAACCACTGTGGCGAGCTGTGACATTCGCCGCAGACATGGTGCAACCTTCCTGATACATTGATGCATGTGCTATACTAAACCACTATGAAACATCTCTGGCATTCTCATCACCCTTTTCGTATTTTTTGGTTTTCGGCGCTGCTGACAGTGCTGCTGGGCGGGGCGATTTTTGGCCATTTGGGGGTGAGCGGCTTGTGGCTGTTTACCATCCTGGTACTACTAGAGGTGACCTTTAGCTTCGATAATGCCGTCATTAATAGCCGCGTCTTAGCGAGCCTGAGCCCGCTGTGGCAAAAGATCTTCCTCACGGTGGGGATCTTTATTGCAGTGTTTGTGGTGCGGTTTGTGTTGCCGATCGTTATTGTAATGGTGGCGAGCGGGCACGATTTTATGGCAGTGGTCGACCTTGCACTGCATAAGCCAGTGGAGTATGGGCACATCCTCCACGCTGCATCGCCGATGATCGATGCCTTTGGTGGGGCGTTTTTGATCATGATTGGCCTAAGTTACTTTATGGACTACAACAAGCGGGTACACTGGATGCGGCACGTTGAGCCATGGCTAGCCAAAGCGGGGCGTTTTGAGAACCTCAAAGTGTGTGTGATGCTGGCGGTGGCAGCGGTGCTGTACTTCACGGTGGAGCGGCAGTATGAGTCGGTGGTGCTGATCTCATCTATCTTAGGAATCTTGCTGCATATTGGACTGGAACTCTTTGGCTCGTTCTTTCATGACGACACGGCGCAGTCTCTCAAGGCAAAAACAGGCTGGGCGGCCTTTGCTAGCCTGATGTACTTGGAGGTGCTGGACGCGAGCTTTAGCTTTGATGGGGTGATTGGAGCATTTGCTATCACCAGTAGTATTGTCTTGATTGTAGCGGGCCTTGGGGCGGGTGCCATCTGGGTGCGTTCGCTTACGGTCTATCTACTACGGACTGGTGCACTGGGTAAATATAAGTATCTTGAGAATGGTGCGCACTGGGCCATTATGGCGCTGGGTGTGATGATGATCGCCAAGCTCTTCCAGGTGGAACTGCCTGAATGGGCGACCGGTGGGCTGGGCCTTGTTTTTATTAGCTTAGCAGTCGGCAGCAGCATCCTCGAGGCTCGCGCCATTAACCTCCAGACCGCAACCGCAAACACTGTCCACCACGCCGAGCAGCGCCTCAAGCGTGGGGTGAAGAAGATTGTGAAGCACTAGATATTGCTCTAAACAAAAGCCACAAACTTACTACTCGAAATAATGTACTATACTGACGGCTGGTACGTCACACTCGTCGCTGCTATGTCTCCCGCAAGGAATTGCGCAATGAGAGAGGCTGACTGCTCAGCCGTCCACTGTTGTAAAATGGCTCGCTCATCTGAGGTAAAATTACTCAAGACGAAGTCAACATCGCCGATCTGCCGCATTTTATTGTCTGTGCCAAGGCGAATGTGCCAAAAGTTCTGCCCAATATGCTGGTGGAGCGACTTAAGCCCATTATTGCCTGCGCTCTCGCCGCCTCGCCTAACGCGAATTTTGCCAAAATCGAGGGCCACATCATCGTGAATAACGAGCACATCGTCGAGTGATAATTTATAAAAATCCATAATTGCCCGCGCTGCGACCCCTGTTTCGTTATAAAATGTGGTCGGCTTGGCGAGGATGACCTTCTCGCCGCCGTGTGAAGACTCGGCCAGCTCAGCATTAAATCGGCTCTTTGGGGTAAATTGCACTCCCTGCTCTGCTGCATAAGCGTCGAGGATGATGAAGCCAGCGTTGTGCCGGGTGGCGGCATAGCGCGGGCCAGGGTTGCCGAGAGCGAGGACTAATTTCATACGTATTAGTATAACATGGATGGATACTGAGCCATGCTATACTAAACTCATGGCCCAGCGCGATAATGATCTTGAATTTAGCCTTAATGCCGCCTTTGATGAGCAGCGCACCCAGCCTGGCCTGGTGCCGCTCTACCTCATTAATGGCTCGCTCGGGGCGGGCAAGACAAGCGTGCTGGAGTATCTTTTGCGTCAGCCGGAGTTTGCTGGCTCGCGCGTGATTGAGAATGAATATGCCAACGAGAATGTCGATGGCTACCGGCTAGAAGGCCTGGCGGAGCTTGTGACGACGCTGGCGGGCGACTGCGTGTGCTGCTCGTCTAAGCATGCCTTGACGCGCATGCTGCTGGATTTTTGCCAGTCGTCCCCTGCCCCGGTTTTTATCGAGGCAACAGGGGTAGCACGGACGATGAACTTGGTAGAGAAGCTCATCAATGCCCGAATCTTCGACAAATACGAGCTGCTGCAGAGCTATTATGCCATCACGGCGCACGAGATTTTGCACGGTATTGAGCCAGCCCACGAGGTGGAGCTGCAAGCCGCCGATACAGTCCTTATTACCAAAGAAGATCTCCTGCGCGGCGATGATCGCACCATTTATGATGCCAAGCGCCGCGCCCTGCCCTACGCGCGGGTGCTGTCTGCGCCGCATGGGTATTTTGACCTCAGTAAGATCACAACGTCGTCGAGTCTACTCACCTTCTTCGACACCTATGATGGCGAGCTTGCCGTGCCAGATAACCCGACCTATAGCGTCATCGATATGTCGCAGCTCACTGCTACCGAGGCAGCCTTTGAGACGCTGTGGCTCGAGCTCTTTGCAACGTATGGGCTACGTCGGCTCAAGGGGTGCTTTATCGATGAGCATGGTGCGCGCCGGCACATCGAGGCTACGCCCGAGCAGATCCAGATCACCACTGGCCAACCTAGCGAAGCGCCCAAGCTGGTCTGCATTGGCACCCACGCCAGCAGCATCACCCGCGATGGGCTGGTGGCGCAGCTGATGATGTTTGGGTAGGGTGATTAATATTAATTACACCTGGGCAATATTCAATCCAACAAACTGGACACCCGTTCTCAGTACCGATATCGATACACAAAAGCCCCACCTTCTACATCAAGACAAAAGTAATCTGTCCAGCCATTAAACATGCACTGTGCACGCGGCGCAGAGATTGCTTGGTCGATCAAGGGCGAAGCCTCGAAGCGAGCCGGTGTCGGCAAATGAATTGGCCAGCCAGGGCCATACAAGAAGGCGGTACTCATGATATCCCCTTTGAAGGCTTCTTTGGTGCCGTCAGGGACGTTTTTATTTATGGCGGAGAAAGGGCTCCATGGCGTACAGTTTCCTTGTTCAGAACAGTTTTTATGTATTATCTGCGACGTTATCTCCTTCCGTTTCTGTGTGTCATTAATTCGCCCCACTACTGCTCCATCGTAATCCTTCTGAATCGATAGCTGTCGAACATAGCCAGTGTCGTAGACAATCGTCGCATTATCGGTCACAACTGGCTTCACCCGTTGCCGAAAGATATTCGTAATGTGATGCTCTGGCCGCATGCCAAGCAGGCCGTAGACGATGCCGTAGTGCCAGAAGACGAAGCAGCCGATGATAATGATGACGGCTTTGAGAGGGCGGGGGTAGGATGAAAAATGTAGCAAAGTCATATTAAGGATAATAATACCACTTTTGCCTATCTTGCACCAATTGTGATCGACATGTTAATGCCATTTTTAAGGTGCTTCATTCGTAGCAGCCAGCTGAGTAGACGTGGAATTCTTGTGCCCTGCCTGTAGTGGCAGCGAACTTCTCGTGTGGAAAATCATAATCGAAATCGTAGTAGTCATAAACGAGAAAACAGCTCGAGTCTGTGCGATAAATTGTGAAAGCCCCGATAGCTCTATACACATCAAACCCTAAAAAGAGAAGTGTATCTTCTCGAGTGACTTGCCTATAGTCGCCGACACAGTGTTAAGGTATAAAACTACTGAACGAGCGAAAGACTATTCTCTGATAAAGCAAGTGTATCAAGCGTCAGAAAGCACCTACAAATGGCTCTTGCCCGTGCCTTACGTACTTTGTCCTTCGGCGTTCTTGCGCTGCTTATATGCTTTGGTAACAGGTTCGAGACCACGCTTAACGCGCTCGCGGTTGGCTTTGAGTTGCTTCTCGTCGCGGAAGGAGAGTTTGATGGGGGTGCCGGTGTAGTCGTAGGTGTCGCGGATGCGCCGCTCGAGGTAGCGCTTGTAGCTCCAGTGGACGAACTTGAGGTTGCTGCCGTAGATGACAAACCACGGTGGGTTGGTGTCTGTCTGGACGATGTAGCGCAGCTTGGGGTGGGTATTCTTGAGGCCAGCTGGTGGGTGCTTCTGCACAGAGCGCTGCAGGAGGTCGTTGAGGGTGCGCGTGGTGGTCTTTTGCTGGCGATGAGCAGCGATGCCAAGAGCGAGGTCGAATAATTTTGTCACATTCTGGCCCGTAACGGCACTGGTGAAGATGAGTGGTGCCCACGGTGTGAAGTCGAACTGGGCGGAGATCTGCGGGGCGAGTGCATCGCGCGTGTAGGCATCTTTGCCCTCCACAGCGTCCCATTTGCTCACGACGATGGCCATGCCCTTGCCTGCCTCGGCAATGATGCCAGCAAGCCGTTGGTCGAGAGCGGTGTTGAGCTCATTCACGTCCATCAGGAGGAAGCAAATATCGGCCTCCTCGATGGCAGCCAGGGTGCGCAAGACGCTGAACTTCTCGATGCCCACCTCTTGCTTGCCTTGGCGGCGAATACCAGCGGTGTCGATCAGCTCGATGGTTTGCCCCTGGTAGCGCAAGCGGATGCGATTGACATCGCGCGTGGTGCCCGCCACCCCGGCCACGATGGCTTGCTGCTTGCCCGCTAAGGTATTGAAGAGGCTGGATTTGCCGACATTGGGCCGGCCGATCAAAGCGATCTTGAGTACATCGCTCGGCTCGGCTTGGCGCTTCTCTGGGATGTGCTGGCAGATCTCATCCAGCGCATCGCTAATGCCACTGTTGTGCTCGGCACTGGTGCGAATGATACTCTTGATGCCAAGGCGGAGGAATTCACTGGTGGGCAAGCTGCCCCGCAGGTCGGTTTTGTTGGCAATGAGAATGACGGGTTTGCGACTCTTGAGGGCGGTCTTGGCGACACGCCGGTCTTCGTCACTGGGGTATTCGGTGCTATCCACCACGACGAGAATGACATCGGCTGCGTCGGATGCATCGGTGATCTGCTCTTGGATACTTGCCTCAAACTCGTCTTCGGCTGGCTTAAGGCCAGCGGTGTCGACGAGCCAAAACTCATGCCCATGGTAGGCTGCCTTACCCACCACCCGATCGCGCGTCGTGCCGGCCTCGCGCGCCACGATAGCCTGCTGCGAGCGCATCATACGATTAAACAGCGAGCTCTTGCCTGCATTGGCACGCCCGATGATTGCAACGGTAGGAAGTTTGGTAGCCATAATGCTCTCATTATATCATGAAAGCGCGCGAGCGGATTTGCAGCGCCCTCTCCCCTCTTGTACAATAAAAGAACGAGTGCGGCAACGGGCTCACTCTCATTGATAAAGACTGAAATATAAGGAAGTGTGTAATGACCAATGAGATACCACAGCCAGCCTATGCTACCCTATTGCGCCAGTCGATAGAATATTTGGATGAGAGCTTAGGTCAGCCGCAGCTGATTGACAGCCTGGGTGCGCTGGGCGTCTCGGCAGCAGCGCTTCAGCAGCGGGCGGCGATGCTGACGGTTGCCGATGTCCGCACAGATGCCACGCAGCGAGAACTCGATGACCATGATGGTGCAGAGCCGCGCCTCTTCCAGCGTGATCACCAGGTGCAATCGCTTGATGGTTGGCATCGGCGCGACATCATTCCTCTTGCAATTGCGCCAGAGACGCGCGATGTCTGGACGGATATGACCGACCCTATGCCGCTGCAGCGGCAGCAGGCTGGCGTAGCGCATGATGCCCCGTGGCGGCTTGGCGCGGCCAAGTGGTACTATGCGCCAAGCCGAATTCTTGCCGCACCACACATGTCGGCCCAGGCGGCACTAATCAGAATACGTGGCACGTATGCTGCATGCATTGTTGATATGGGGCGGGTTGGGCGCACTCCCATGCATGCTCGGCCGAATATTGTGATGAATCAGACCAGACTACCTCTCCATGATGATAGCGAGAGAGCGCGCATCATCACAGCCGGTGCACTCCTCCATGAGTTAAGTCACGCTAATGACGCCATTACCGCTCCTTGTACACCCTGGGGTGAGCCACCATATGCACTGTTCTCTTCTGAGCTTAAGGCGTACACATTACAAGCACGGTTCCTGCGTCAGCATAATATACCACCGTGCCGTGACTTATCGGCTGTGCAGCAGATCGAGACGATCCGGGCACGCATCAACCGCCCAGAGCAGCCCTTTGACAAAAACCCCACTATCATCCAGGCACTTGGCGCGGCTGGCGTCCTCTGGCGGATGGGGCCACGATGAGTAGAGGTTAGCTATTGAGAATGATATAGCGACGCACGGTAAAGATAATAACGGTGAGCAAAAATGCAATGCCAATGATGAGAATAGCTAAGCTCACAACATAGAGCCACAGCGGGAGAGGCCGCTTTTTCTCTGGAGCGTCTTGAGCATCTTTGTCTTTTTTCTTGTGCCATGGCCGCCAGACCAGCCACCACGCGCCAACACAGGCAGCGATAATGATAATCTCGATAGCTAAGGCGTAAAGGTCGAGACCATAGCGGGCGTGATCACCAAAAGGTATCATGCGCGGCGGGGTGGGTGTCTCGCTCCAGAAGTGATCATCCTTGGGGTCGAAACAGAGCGTGCGCTCGTGGAGTGGACTAAGCAGCCAGGTGACGGTGTCATCCGTCACATAACGGAGCCTGTACCGTGGGGTTGGGTCTTTAAGAATAGGCATACACATATATTGCTATTGTATATTATTTTTTGCTGAGAGTGCAAGAAGGTGCTGCTCTATTGCGCAGCGACGTCTTCCCACTTGCCTCGCGGTAATTTGCCTAGGCTATAGCTACCAAAGTGCGTGCGGTGCAAGCGCGTGACGGTGTATCCCAGAGCGGCGAAGGTGCGGCGGATCTGGCGGTTGCGGCCCTCACTCATGCTAATGTGCCACTCGGTGCGGCTATCGGGTCGAAGACGCGTGAGGATGAGCCGACTGGTGCCATCGGCAAGCTGGATGCCGTAGTCGCTGATCATCTGCTGGTGGAGAGGTTCAAGCGGGTAGTCGAGCCGGACGTGGTATTCTTTGACCTTGGCAAACTGCGGGTGGGTCATGCGGTAGGCAAAGTCGCCGTTGTTGCTGAGCAAAAGTAAACCCGAGCTATCGGCATCGAGCCGGCCAACGGGCTTAAGAGCGTGCAACTCTGTTGGTAAAAGGCTATAAATAGTGGGCTGTGACCCCTGTTGTTTGCGCGAACAGACGTAGCCTACTGGCTTGTTGAGCATAATAGTGCGATAAGTAACCTGCTTGGGCAGTGGCGCGCCCTTGACTGCTACCAGGCTGCCTGGCTGGAGGCGGGCACCGAGCACGGCTACCTCGCCATCAACCACGACATCTCCAGCGGCGATCAGGTCATCCGCTTGGCGGCGCGACAGGCCCAGCACGAGCGCAATATGTTTGTTGAGGCGAGTAGTCGACATGCCTCTATTATATCACCCAGGACGTGCTGGCCGAAGGCTCGGCTCTGTGCCGCTGACTCTCTCGGCTAATGCTGATGGGTATGATGCGACCACGGCTGAGTAAGCACTGAGACAATGCCCCGTGTGCCGCGGAGAGCAGCCTTGCCAATAGCACGAATGCAAGTGAAGAGCAGGCTATGTTTGACCTCTGGCACATCAAGTGGGTACTCAAGCGATGGATGCTGGCGGCTATCGGCCTGTAGCGGGTCGCCGCACTGCGCAGCAGGGTCAGTGACAGGGTCATCGGTAGGTTGTTCATGGAATGGGTAGTCGAATGGTGATCGATCGGGCATAACAGGCTCCATGCAATGATGATTACCTAGTATAACACGTATAGAGCGATATGGATACGCTTTTTAGTGCGACCCGGCCGATGGTGCTGCCCGCTCAGTCTCTTCGAAACTGAGGTTATCGTGGCTGTGCTGTATGGCCGGCGCTGGGCGCGAAGGCACGGCTGCTGGCTGAGGCACTGATGCTGCATGATGAATGGCTGATGGCTGAGGTGCTACAGTGGTGGCCTGTGTTGGAGCAGAATGCGCTGCAGCGACGGGAGCTGGGCGGATGGCATCGTAGAGTGGATGATCGACTGGGGAGACCGACGGATGAGCGGCTGCACTGCCCTGAAGTAACGCCGCGGCTAGTGCATCAGACGGGTCTGCAGTAATGGCCTGTGGGCTGTGCGGCGCAATGGCTGCACTATCAGGAGCAGGATGAGCTGGTGAATCCTCGTGATCCTCGTGGTGAGTAGCTGGTGGCTGCGCTGAGGCTGCTGGTGCTGGATGGTTTGGCACTGGTGCGTCGTATGCTGTGGTGGCTGGCGCTAGTGGTTCGACCGGAGCTGGAGTAGGAATGGTATCCATCTGCTCGGTGAGGTTGGCTACGGCGTCCGTCACGAGCTGGTTTTGGCTTGGCTGGTAGGCAGCTGCATCGGTGTCTGCCTCATCATCGGCCTGCTGCGTGCTTGTGCGGAGAGCTTCGGCTAGCTCGGCTTCGTCGTCGGCTGGAGTGTGGGTGTAGTGAGCAGGCTGGCTCGCCACAATGTGGTGGTGCACATCTGGAATACCTGATGGCGCTGTGCTGTGCGGCGCAATAATATCGTTAATAAGTGGCTGCGTAGCGGGAGCATCGCTGGCTGGCAGTGTGTCCAGATGTGGAGCTTCTTCTGGGCTTGGTGCGGTATTAGCAGGGGCTGGGTGTTCATCGTGATGCCTGATGATCTCAGCCTCTGGTGTTTCTTCGGCTGGCGGCAAGGTGAATGGCTGTGGCGTAGTGGGCTCGGCTGGCGGCTGCGGCGCTGTGGGCTGTGAAGTACCATTGGCGGCATCGAGTTCGTCATCTATCAGGCTGGCATAATCTGGCCTCGGCATAGAAGACTGTAGCGGGTGGATCACTCGCTCACCCAGGCTGGCCGGCCGTGGTGTAGAGAATGGCGCTGTGGGTTGTGGCAGTGTGGTAGGCTGGGGCTGACTGGCTAGTGGCACTGGGTTGGCTGGTGTGCTTGGCTGAGGTTCAGGAGTGGTATGTGCTGCTGGCCGGTGGCTCACCCCTGTATCGCCAAGGACGTCGTGCACAGCACGCACTACATCTTCAATGCCAACCTGCGATTTGACGAGGTAGCGGTCTGCTCCCAGTGCCTCGCCGCGCATGCGCTGGTCTTGGCTCGAGAGTGCTGTCATGATAATCACCTTGATGCCACGCGTCTCGGTGGTGCTGCGCAAGATATCGAGCATGTCGAAGCCACTAATCTTGGGCATCATCACATCGCTGATGATGAGCTGTGGACGTTCTTTGATAGCCATGGCGAGTGCTTCTTCCCCATCGCCGGCCGACACGATGTCATACCCCTCGGCCAACAGGCGTACTCCGTATATTTCGCGCAGGCTTTTGTCGTCTTCGACAAGCAGAATCTTAACCTTTGTCATATCACCCTCTATTGTACGCAATTGTCAGCGAAAATACCATAGTGCTTGTGGTTTTTTTGAGAGGAATTGATAGAAAGAGCCGCCTCAGTGGTGGTGTGGGCGCACAATTGGATTTGCATAGAGAGATTGGAAGAACGTATCTGAAGGCCAGCGATGCAGGAAGCGGGAGCGCTCTGTGTATATCTTCGGCATGGATACTGTGAGCGTAGCTATAAGTATGAGAGGTTTGGAGGTTTTGGGCGTAGATGTGTAACTATTGACTATAAATCCATGCCGTGGTATTATATTGTCTCTAACAGAGGAAGATGAACTATGACAACAACATCACAAATGCGACATGCCGGAGCTTCATATAAGCACCGAGCACGGCACAAAAGTGAGAAGCCAAGCTGGGTCACGCGTTTTGCAGAAAAATTGCAATCGCCCGAGCGATCCTCACGGCGTGAGAAAGCAGCGCGGGCACTAGGGATGCTGGCCACCATTGGCGCCACGCTGACAGCTGCAACAGGTATTAGTCTCTATCATGACAGTGGCAATATGGAGCCGGTGGGTAACCTGCTCAACCCAGTCGCTGAGCATGTTATGACGACGGATGAGAAGATTGCTGCTGCCAAGGGGTTCTCAAACATCGATGCGCTTGAAGGGCGCCAGATGGAGGAAACAGCCATGCAGTGGGTAGCGCGTGGCACTGAAGCGACGGCTCTTAGCTCTATCACGCTATATCTGCTCAATGAGCGAGCGCACAGATCTTCACGCAAGAAGGCTCAGCCATAAGCGTGTGATGGACGAGAGCTTTACCTCCCAGTATTTGGTAGGGTTCACTCCCCTTCTCGCTTTTTGCTACAGGAGGGGTACTAGTAGCAGGTTTTAATATAAAAGAGGCCAGTATTGTGGAAAATATCGGCCTCTATAATTATTTCGAGATAGGCGTGAGATTTACCGCACTGCCCGTGGTGGCGCAGCAGAGCGCGGCGTGGTGAGGACATCACGGACGCGAGTGGGGCTGCGCTTGGGTTGGCTGGTGGCGATAATGTGCGCCGTGGGCGATGTACTGGGCGTAGGTTGCGGTGTGGTGCTTAATGAGGCGGAAGGAGTAGTTTGGGCAGCGGTAGCAGCGGTAGATTGCACGTTTTTTGCCGTGGGTGGCGTGGCTGAGCGGCTGTTCTTTTGGGTTGGGTGCTGGGCGCGAGTAGCTAGGCTTGGTTGCGGCAAAAAGCCTTGGCCCTGGAGTGTGGCTGTGGCAAAAGTTGGCACTGGGCGAGGCGGGGTTGCCTCGGCTACTTGTGCTGCTGTCTTGGCTTTGGCAGCGAGGGCGGTTTGAGCATCGTGCTCGCTCAAGCGCGGGAGCTCAAGGAAGAAGGTACTTCCCTGCCGGTAAGCACTCTCCACCCACAAGCGGCCACCCATCACCTCTGTAAGGCGGCGACTAAGATAGAGCCCTAGGCCAGTGCCGCCAATCTCACGCGTGTCCGAATTATCTACTCGATAGAACTTTTGGAAGAGGTGTGACTGATCTTCTACTGGTATGCCAATGCCAGTATCGGCAATGGCGATTGTCACGCGCCCACTACCACCAGTCACATCCACTGTTATATGCCCGCTGGGAGTGTACTTGATAGCATTCTCCACCAGATTATCGAGCACCTCACGCAGTTGGTCTGGGTCGACATAGACATAAAAGGCAGGGCTAAGCGTCCGGCTCGTAAAGGTAGCGCTATGCTCACCGCCAGTTGCACCAGGGCGTGGCTTGAAGATAAGCTGGAGCTTTTTGTCCTCAGCTTTGTGGCGCAGCCCCTCTACAATGTCGCTGACAAAGGGGATGAGGTCGATCGCTTCAGGATTGCTCTGCAAGCGGCCATCGTCGGCTTTGCTTACATCTAGCAGGTCTTGGAAGAGCCGGCCGAGGTGCTCAGCCGAGCGGTGGGCTTTGGTAATGAAGTCGCGAGCGCGCTGGTCGATGGTGGCGGTGGCGGGGTTAAGGGTGAGGCCAAGGTAGCCCTCGATTGACGCTACAGGGGTACGCATCTCGTGGCTGGCGGTGCTAATGAACTCGGCTTTTTGGCGTTCCTCGGCCTTTTCCTTTGTCACGTCACGAAAGACGACGATGACTCCACTACCTGGCTCGCTGCTGACGGGCGAAATGACGAGTGAGATGATCGGTGTCTTGCCAGAGCTCGTCACGAGGCGTAGGCGGTCGGTGGTGAGGGGCTGGTTGTCCGCCAGGACGGCAGCGATGGGGTCGGTATCATTGGTAATGGGGTCATTCTTGGCGTCGATAAGCTTGAGGACGGATTGGTAGCTGAGGCCCAGAGCATCTTCGTCACCCCAACCCACAAGACGTTGGGCTGCTGGATTGATAAGTTCAATCATCCCATCTGCGTCCAGCGCCATCACGCCATCGCCAATTGCATTGAGCACGATGTCCGACTTGCCTGCTACCCGGCTGAGTGTGGCGGCAAGCTCGCGGTATGAGGTGGTGCGGGCCTCGGCAGCGCGATCATCCGGCCCCCAGAGCAAGCACCCTACCAAGATGGGTAGCTCGCCCGTCAGCATAGCGCTGGGGATCATCGTGCTTGTAATATGCCCCGCCAGCACCCCCCAACTGAGATAGGCATTGACTAGTAGCAAGACTAGCGCTAGCCCCACCCAGCCAAAAAACATCGCAAAGACTGCCACCAAGAGCCACGCTGCAATAAAGGGTGAGCTTAGCCCGCCAGTGCCAATAATGAGCGCGCCCGTTGTGGCAACGGCGCAGAGATACACTACCAGACTCGCCTGCCCAAGCCGTTGCTGCGGTGGCCAGATGTGAAGCACCGCTGCTACAACCCCTGTTATACCGGCCAAGACAACGGCAATGAGTGGCATGCCAAGCACGAGGTTGTATTGATCCACCCCGCCAAAGTGCCGCCATGCCCACAGCGCCACGATGATGACGGCATAGAGCATGCTTGCCTCGCACAAGCGCCGGTGCCAAAACCGGCTGATTTGTTGCACCCCCATTGGTTATCCCCCTTATGCTTTGTGTGTATTATAGCGGATTGCCTGGGCGATGGCAATGGAGTGTTAGACGAGATAGCCGTGCTCGCTATCAGTCACTTCTTATGATCCTAGTAGTAATTTATTCGCCCATTTTTCTCTACAATGTGCTACAATAGTGCCAGAAAACAAAGGAGGCCATATGGCAAAAAAATCAACCAAAGCAGCGGCCAAAGCAGCCGCGCCAGCAACAACCACCACTAAGACGAAAGTGACGGTATCGACCGCCCGCAAAAAGACGCCCAAGCAAATGCTCGACATCCTGCTCATCGCAGCCTGCCTGGTGCTCAGCGTTATCGTAGTGGTATTGAGTATCTCGCACAGCATCGACCCGCACACTGCTATCGTTATGCTTAGCATTGGCCTGGCCTGTCTCAGTGCCTATGTGCTTAACCACGCAGCAAGTCGGTAGAACCCTACCCTGCTACTCCGAATAACCCGCTTGCAATTAGCGGGTTATTTATTATTCTCCCTTTTTGTCCTCACGAAATTTGCTGGGATGTTTTGCTCGCTATAGCACTGCGCGTGTAATACATGCCAAAATAGACAAATATCACCTTGCACAAAAAATACTTTGATGTTAGTCGTAATTAGACGGTCATCAAATAATCTGAAAGGAGTAAACGTATGAAAGCACTTATCATCAATCGTCATGACCGCTTTGACGGGTTGGACTACAGCGAAGCACCAGCTCCAGTGCCGGGACCAGGAGAAGTGAGTATTGACGTCCAATACGCGGGTGTTGGTTTAATTGATGCTCTTTGGACGACAGGGTTTATGCCGTCTCGGCTGGGACGTATTCCTGGTCTAGAGGTGTCGGGTACGATCCATGAACTTGGCGAAAGTGTGACTGGATGTGAGGTTGGCCAAGCTGTCGCTGCTATTCTCCCAAACACAGGTGGCTTTGCCGAGGTCGTGTGTACGCCAGCTGAGTTAGTAGCGCCGATTCCTAATGGTCTTCGTCCCGATCTCGCAGCGGTTGTGCCAATCAACACCGTAACTGCACATCTCGCATTGACAACTGTTGCACGATTTGCGCCGGGTGAGCGCGTATTGATTCATGCTGGAGTCGGTGGGCTTGGCTCGCAGTTTGGACAGGTCGCTCGGGTGCTTGGTGCAGGGCGTATCGACGCCGTTGTTGGGACGGAAGCCAAGCAAGCGAGTGCCGCTGAGCTAGGCTATGACAATAGCTATCTACGCTCGGATCTGTCGTCTATTCCAGGTGATACGTACGACATTGTGATCGACCCAGTTGGCGGCAAAGCAACAGAAGATGCCTTTCGTGTGTTGCGCAGTGGTGGACGGCTGATTCGGGTTGGTAATGCGTCGCAGGCTCCCGATGTGGCGATAAACTCGACACAACATTGGCTGCAGAACAAAACAACAGCCGGCTTCAATGTTGGTGCCTGGCTGGCAGTCCATCCAGCGGAGGGGACAAAATCGCTTACGTGGTCGCTTAACGCTGTTGCCGATGGTAAGGTTCGCGTCGATCTGACAGAGGTTGCCGATATAACAGAGGCAGCTCACCTGCTTGAAGCTCTCGAGCAAGGTAAAACAACTGGAAAGGTGGCGCTCCGCGTCAAGCCGTAGTGCCTAAGCATCCTCTTAGAGAAATAGCCCATGGTACGTGGGCTATTTTGTATTTCCCGGCACATACACCACAAGTGCGCCGTCCTTGCCAGTGCTAGCGATGAGATTGCTACGAATAGTGAGGCTGCGCATGTCGGTGGCTTTGATGGTGAGGATGGTGCTGCCATCGGCAACTTTGACGATCTTGAGGCCTTTGCTGCCGCTGGCTTGAATGCCGGCGGAGTGGAGATTACTGGTGAGGAGGAGTGAGCCATCCAGGCTGGCGGAGACGATATTACCGCCGTCAGCCAGGGTGAGCGTGCCACCGCTGGTGCGGCTGTAGGTGGCCTGGCTGAGGGCGAAGTTTTGGGTGTTTTGGCTGGCAATGCGCAGGAACTCCCTGCCCTGCCCATCCACAACAACGCGCGGCATATCTGTGGTGAGAGCCTCTCGGGGGTAGGTTGGCGCAGTAGTGCCAGCAGGGTTGGTGAAGGAACTGACGGCTGGGCTGAGCTTGTACGCGCTATTGACAGTGCTGCGGCCGCGTGGATTGCCATCAATGCCATAGCTCTCGAAGGTCTCTTGCCCGCTTGATTGGACGGTGTTACTGCCAGCACTGCCCTCCAGCCAGCCATCGCTTGCCAAGGTGACGTTGCTGGAGCTAGCTGTGCGCTGCACTTCGCGCGTGCCGCTCGTGATATCGTACACGGTGATAACGGTGGTCGATTGAGTCTCGGTGCTCACCTGGCGCTCATTCGTAATGACGACACCGGTGGTGGTACGTGAGGTAGCACGCTTACTGGGCGACTTGTGGGATGGCTTAGCGCCGTGGTCTTTCTCGGTATTGCGGCGGCAGAGGAGTTTGTTGCCACCCGCTATAGTGCAGGTAGCGTTGGGGTTCTGAAAATCGCCACTGGTGATGGGGCGCAGATTCCCTACGGCGGCGTAGAAGGTGGCAGTAGCGCTCTCGCCAATAATGTCTTGCTGTTGGCTATCTGTACCGTAATATGTAAGCGTAGTAGGCTGGGTAGCTACAGGGGTAGTATAGAGAACCTTGGCGGTAGTAAGCTCTACCGCCGTAATGACCGAGCGTCCCCGCTGTTGGCTGGCGCAATATACCACCCCACGCGGCGTCACACTGCTGCAGGTGCTGGCTGGCCAAGTAGCCACTGCCTGCTTACGCCCAGTATCCCAAATCCGGAGCACTGGTGCGGCATCTTGCGCGCCCTGCCCCGCGATGGCAAGCCGCGAGTGGTCGGCTGTGCTACCCAAGAAGTTCAAGCCACCCTGCCCCGCCGCAAACCGCACTGCGCGCTGACCTGCTCCATAGCCATTGGCCAGAAACACATCGGTGCGCGATGGCGTGGCCGACACTGCCGCTGCTTGCATGCGCTGCGGCGAGGAGAGAAGGGTTACTACCGCAGCAATGGCCGAGAGCACCACAGTGATGGCCGCCGCAAGCATCACCCATAGCATGAGTGTGCTATGCCGCCGTTTGGCAGGGCGTTGTGGCGGGTGCTCCCCCAGCACAGATGTCGGAACGGGCGAAATATCCATAATAACTTTGTTGTATAACGCAATATCGTGTCATTAGTATAGCAGATATCGCCGCAGCCAGAGCATGATTCTCGGCTCGCGCGGCAATAGAGCGGTATTATGGTGGACAAACCAGCGAGTTTTTCGTATAATGGCACACAGCACTGCTATGATGTGCACTTGCACGGCCTCATCGTCTAACGGTTAGGACACCAGGTTTTCATCCTGGCAATCCGGGTTCGATTCCCGGTGAGGTCGCCAGTATAGCTTGATTGATACTACACCAAGGGGTAGTATTTTTATTTGTATGGAGAATATGAGGCTTACCCATATTTTGTTGTAACATATAGACATGGAACAAAAATTGAATATTGATGGATTAAATTTACCACTTGTCGAAAAAAATTCTAATAATTTAGAGTATGTTAATCAAATTGTCTATCAGCTTTTCGATGACCTAATAAAAGACATGCAGCCTAGTAGCGACTTGCTCTATGGTATTATTCTTGGTTTATTTGTAAAGTGTAAGAAGTTGTATCGATCATGCAATACATTAGTTGGCAATGATGACACACTTGCTTTTCTTGTAATACTTAGATCGTACTATGAGGCAACTATCTCTCTTCGGTATATTGTTAAACATCATGATCATGATGACATAGTAAAGCAGTTTGTAGTCGCTAATACAATGCCAGAGTTACGTAACCTTAAAAGTAGTAAAAAAGAAGCTAGCATAAATAAGGCTCAATATAGAACAGAATGTGATCGCCTAAACCAGCGTCTAGAGCCGTATGGATTAAATATCAAAGATATACCAAGCGGCTACCCCAAATCTTGGCACCCAACAAAGAGTTTTAAAATGATAGCAAAGGATCTCGATACAACTGGTAAAGCACTTGAGATATACAGTGACCTCTATACAGTAACCTCACGTTTTGTCCACCCTTCTTTTGATGATGTTTTGAAGTGGCATGTAACAAAGCGTGATGAGAACGCACCATATATACCAAATGAGACAAGAATATATATGCCAATGCAAGAAAGAAATAACGGAGGTAAAATGCTATTGATGTGTATAACTTTATCTATACACGAGGCAGTCTCTTGCTCGCCATATACAAAGACTGACAACTATATCAAAAAGGAATGTATTGAGAAGATACACAATAATTTTCACAATAACTTCAACGATACGCGTTCGCCAATGGCCTGGCAGACAGAAGGAATGCTACGCTATGCTGATTTTTGGATGCAAAATTACAAATATGATAAAAATAATTCCACAGCAGGATAATGCTGTCGTAAGAAATCAAAAAAGAAAACTAGGAGGAGTTAATAATGATTTTTAAGCGACAAAAGAAGAATACATACAAAGAAACAATCAAAGAGTATTCTGCTGCAGTAATATATGCCTCGGGTGTATCCGCTGAAAACCTTAGAAAAGAATATGAATTTTCAGATGAGACTCACATGACTGTACTAATTCAATTTATCGGGTTTAGCTTCATTATGCTGGCGCGTAAATGTGCGTCTGTACAACTAGCTCCAGAAAGATACCAAGAGATAACCGAAACAGTTATAGACCATTTTATTGATGTCGTTTATGAGAATATCAATAACAAGCAGAAGGCTATAAAAGTTATAAAGGAGTCAATCTATAAATTTGTCGAAGTATACGGAAAGCTGCCGATAGAAAATGATGATCCATCAAAGAGAGAGGCTGGAACCCTGTTATGGGAGTATGGAAAATTGATAGCGAAAACAGCTACAGATGAAGAAAAAAATATTTGGGCAATCATGACATGCATATCATCGATGAAGAACCAAATTACTACAATCAACCCCTTTATAGAAAGAATGCTAAACGCAATAAAATAGAATTTTTAGCAGTAGGTTAGTTGATTTTTTAAGATCCTATAACCTCCCCCATCCCCGCAATAATCTCCAGCAATCGCCGTGGGGTTATCTCGGCTTTGATGAGATAGCCGTCTACACTGGTCTGGAGGGCGAGGCGGGTGGATTCGTCTTGGTCGAAGTTGGTCATGATGACGATCTTTGTGCCAGCGATATGCTGCGGCTCGGCGCGCAGTGCCTGGAGGATCTCGTTGCCGCGCTTCTCGGGGAGCATGATGTCGAGCAGGATGAGGTCGTAGTGGTTGTTGCGTGCTGCCACGAGGCCGTCTGCTCCGTCGATGAGCCAGTCTACTGTGTAGCCTGCTTTGCGCAGGCTGCGCACGTACATTTCGCCAATGAAGCGATCGTCTTCGATGACGAGAATTGTTTGAATTGCCATAATTTCTCTCCTACTACCTCTGTTATCCCTTATACATTGTGTGGTTTTTTATCCAGCCGCCGCCGCTGGTGATGAGCTGACTGTTGCTGCCATCAGTGATTTTGTCTGCTACGCTGGCGTAGGTGGGGATGGTGATCGTGAAGGTAGAGCCCTCCCCTTCGCGGCTTATCACGCCAATCTGCCCACCGTGTGACTCGACGATCGCCTTGCTAATGTAGAGCCCAATACCCGTGCCAGCTACGGTCTCGCGGCTGCGGTGCGAGCGGTAGAACTTGTGAAAGAGATTGCCCATGACATTGGCGGGGATGCCGATGCCGTGGTCTTGCACCTTGATGGCGACGAATGCACCGTCTTGCACGGCCGAGACGGTTACGAGCCCGCCTTCGTTGCTATATTTGAGCGCGTTATCAATGATATTGCTCAGCACCTCAGACAGGCTAGAGCGATCGGCCGCAATGGTGGGCAGTGTGGTGGGGATATCCACCGTGAGCTGGCGACCTTGGGTGGTGGCGCGCAGCTGCATGTCGTCGCGGATGATATTGTAGATGCTAGCCACTGACTCTTCTGCTAGGTGAACGCGGAGATGGCGGCGGTCGAACTTGCTGGCATTGAGGATGTTGTTGACGTAGCCACTGAGGCGATTGGCCGAGACAACGAGCCGTCCTAGTAGCTCTTGTTGGTCGCCAGCCAGCGCTGGGCCAACCTCCTCAGTGAGGACATCCAGATAGCCACGAATAACGGTGATGGGCCCGCGCAGCTCGTGAGCGGCAAAGGCGATGAAATCGAGGTCATCATCCTCGGGCTGGTAGAGGGTGGTGCGATCGTGCAGCACCAGTATAACCTCAGCACTGCTCCCCTTCTCATAATTGGCCGTAATGTCGAAGATGCGCCTCCCAGGCTCACCCACCAGCTTGTTTGCAATGCGCAGCCAGGTCTTCTCGGCATGGACAGCGCTGCGGCGGCAGTGTGCGAGCCACTCCGTCAGACCATCGCCTGGCTCGAATAACAGCTCGAGCTCGGCCGCACCGTCATGGCTCTGGCGCAGTGGGGTGTGGCGGTTGTGGTAGCGTACCTGCCCCTGGCCAGTGAGGATGGCAATGCCAGCACTCGTCTGATCGAGCGCGGCCTCGATCTGGGCAGCTAGTGCTTGAGCCTGGCTCGGCGGGTTTTGGCCAGCTAGTGCGGCCGTTTGGTAGATGTATTGCAGCAGCGGCTTGAAGCCGTCGCGCTCGAAGTGTGCCGCATTGGGGTTGGGCGGCGTAATAGTACTAGGCTCGCCCGCTACGTGGCTGAGGGCGTGTGTGAGGTCTTTGAGCGGGGTGAGCAGCTGCATGAGCAAGAAAATATTGAGTGGGATGCTCGCCAGCACTACAACCATAATAACCAGCCAAAACTGCAGCTGGCTAGGGCTTAGGCCAATCATCCACAGCGTGCTCGCCACGAGCCCGGCAATAGTGCACTGCATGAGGATACTCGCACCAATAGCACGGCGGCTATAGCGCGGCCAATACTGCTTAATAAGGGTGGGTGGACGATGGGGTGGCAATGGCCGAGCTGGGCCTATTGCTGCCACGACACGCTCCCTGCGCCGCCAGGTACTGCTGCAATCCATGTCTGGCCGCGAGTGAGAGCGATTGCCTTGCCATTGGCATCGAGTAGCTCGAGGGGGCTGGTACGGTCGGCCTTGCGCCATATTCCCTCTACTACGCTGCCGTTTTGGAAGATGGTTGCTTTGCCTTGGCTAGTGGTGATAATATTCTCGCGCGTGCCATCCTCTTGCACGGTGGTCTGCTGGACGGTTAGTACTACCACAACGCTGGGCGCAATCTGCCCTTCCTCACGGTCCAAACTGGCCTCGCCACCAATGCTACGCTGGTAGGTGTTGGTGCTAGCATCGTATTGATAGCGCGTGTTGTAGCGGGCGGATTTGCCAAAGTTGATGATGGCCACAGTGGCGGTGGCAGGGTTGGCTGGCTTGCCATCGGCCCGGGCAAGTGCGGTCTTGACAACAGACTGCTTGTAGCCTTTGCTGCTATTGAGGTCATCCAGCCGCTCGGCACTGGTGTAGACATTGTGCGGGGCACGGCGGTCGGTGGCGCGCCAATAGCTGCGCTCATGAAAGAACTGGTCGATATCGCGGTAGGTGCCATTGCGGATCTCCTGCAAAGCGTGCGAGCTACCCCCCACATGGGCTACACTAGGCTGGTATGGTGCGAGCCAGTCGATGTAGTATGGTCGCAGGCTGCGCACTGGGCCAATCATCGTTGGTTTGTTTTGCTGGTACAGCGCAAGAAAGCGAGTGATACCTGCCTCGGCAATTGCCTCGTACACCACCTCAGCCTGCTTGATGCCTGACTGAGGGCGAGCACTGGGGCTATTCTCGAGCATCACTGCAGTAACGGGCTTGGTGGTGGCCGCTTGGTCGGCTACCTTGAGGCCAGTCAGAGGCGAATAATACACCTCTGGGGCTTTCTGCGTTGCCACAACGGGGGCGGGTTTGGTCTGGCGAGGCTTATTGAGCAGAGAAAACGATGCCATTGCTCCAGCAAATACCACCAATGCCCCACCAATCACCATCACGGGCATGCGGTGTTGCCCCACAAAGTGCCGCAACCCCATAAAGTGCCGCCCATGCCGTCGCAAACGCCGACGCTGCGCCCGGCCGCCAAAAGCTGCCGGTGGTGTATTCTGTGGTGAACTCATCTTATGGCCATTATACCATGAGCGGATAGCGATGAGCTGGGGATTTTTGTCTTGATGTGTAGTTGGTGCACCTCCGGAATACCTACATCCCAAAACCTGTATCATTCCTCACGCTCCATTGCCCTATCGCTCCCACCGATAGATCGCTATAAGTGTCGATATCTCCCTGGCATCGACTTCTTGACGCCAGGGCTGTCAATCCGTTATTGCAGCGGATTTTCATACTCCATCGGATGAAGTATAGGAGGCGGTGCGAGCTGAACGTGAAGAAGAAAGGTTTTGACATTCAGATTCGGAGAGTGAGCCTTTGCATACCGCCTAAAGTGAAGTAACGAGGAGGCATTAACAGTTTCGCCACAAGAAGCACAATACGATCAATTACCCAACAAACCCCTTGGCAAATCCGCAAAAATAGCCTACAATGAATAACCATTAACGGATAATTTGGGTGAGGAAATATGACACGACAACACGATGGCCCTTTGGCAGGTAGTACATATAATGGTGAAGACAGCGACGCTACATCGCCATCACGACGGGCTAACGGAGGCCAATCGCCTCAATCGCTGCAACAATCGAGCAGCGAAGATTTGCGGGTGGGACGAGTGCGAAAAGAGGTGCTTTGCCCGCCATCTCAGGTAATAGAAGCAATAACGCAAGCTGCTATGAATGGTGGCCTCGGTATTGGTAACGTCCTTTACACTCACTTTCCTGGTTATCATGATACAAAGTCTCGGGTAAAGTCACCGCAATCAGTCCTATCAGGCGACATACCTCCAGTAAAATAGCTGCGCGGCAATCTCCCTGTAGCGTGAATACCACTTGGCGAGAATAGCAAAGCGCCCATCGCAGCCGGGCTGCTACCATACCAGCAAGTAGCATGATATTTTAAGGCGACAGTGAGCTGCCACCTCTGTATCGTTGTAAATAGCGCAGCAATAGGGCCTTGACAGATATATATAATTTCTTTCATATTCTCTCTACAGATAGAAAGGGGAAGAGAATATGTTCCTTGAGATTCATTGCGGTAGATTCTATGTAGACGGAGAGTGGACTGGTTGCGGTGACTACAGTCGTCACACTGATAAAGCCTCATGGGTGGAAGGTGTGAGCGACCAGGAGAGACGCTTATTCGCTCTTCATTGGGCATGGAGTGACGGTGAAGTTGATTGGCATGAGTATGTTGACCAACTACGAATTGCAGCGCTTTTAGACGCTCGCAAAACCACAGCAACAGCACTGGCTGCTGGTATCAGTGGATGCGCATCATCGTGGTCGCTATCAGGGTTGATACTTCTTGTTGTTCCGGCTGTTCTTATGACTGGGCACTATATCCGCTCTATGATCAGCAACTGGCGACGATACAGGACGAGGCACCAGCAATTCGAGAACGAGATTCAAATCATAGATTTCAACTACCCAGTTGTCCGGTGTATACGATGGCTACTTCAATCTGGCCTCTCTCAGAATGCTCGTAAGAGTTTGGAGGCTGGGGCTGGGGTATCTGTTGGCAGGATCAATACTGGGGTAGTTAGTATCCATGGTGAGTCCGTCACTTGCGTTGTTCGTCGCAACCCAGAGCTCATAGAGTTCATTGGTAGAGAGTATAGCGCCAAACTCCCCTCACCTGAGGAGTATCGACGCCGCGCCTTCGATGTCTTGTATGGCTATATACAAGACGAGATTGACCGCCTTAAGGCTGCTTACGCTGCCGCTAA
Organism: uncultured Candidatus Saccharibacteria bacterium; assembly: GCA_938036825.1. Taxonomy (GTDB): domain Bacteria; phylum Patescibacteriota; class Saccharimonadia; order Saccharimonadales; family Saccharimonadaceae; genus Saccharimonas. The sequence goes on along the minus strand of CALHWD010000005.1, from coordinate 69,371 downwards.
AGAGCGGTGGCGTATTGAAGCCGAGCGCAAAGCGACCGAGGAAGCGCTACGCCGCTCTCGTGAGGAGCGAGAAGCCCTGGTGGCTGCTGAAGCTGACCGCGCTTCGAGAGTGTCCTCTCTCCCCTTTATCCTTAATGAGACTGAGGATGAAGTCCGCGCATGGGGGTCGCTGTCTCAAGCGATGCAGGATGACAGTAGTCCAGCTCCTGGCCTCAGCAAGGAACCAAAAAAGGCTTGATATCTCAAGCCTCACGCCGGCCTATGGAATAGCATAGGCATGGCCCTTCTATCCACCGGGGCTGCCCGCTTGAGTACCATCGTGTATTCGCGGGCAGCTCCCTTACCCCTGTTATTGCTATTATTTTTTGCTCATGACGCAATTATTTGTTCAAGCAAAAACCGGCTGGGAGAGCCGGTTTTTTGTGCGATGCGGAGCGCGTTATCGCCCAAGATACTGCTCAATTCGCGCCAGCGTCCGCTCCTTGCCAAGCAGCGCCAGCGTGTCATTTAGCTGGGGGCTAAAGGGCGCCCAGGTGGTGGCGATGCGAATGAGGCTAAAGAGCACGCCAGGCTTGTGGCCAGTGGTCTCGAGGAGCTGGTTGAGGGTGTCTTGGATAGCACTTGGCGTCCATGTGTGCTGCTGAGTCAGAGCGGCGTGGGCTGTGGTGAGGAGCTCTCGACGCTGCTCGCCTGTTAGTTTGCGCAGAGGCTTGTTGGTGGTAATGAGCTCTTCGTTGATGGTGGGCTCTTCGAAGAAGTAGCGGCTTAGCATTGGCAGCTCGGCCAAGGTCTTAAGGCGGTCTTGCGCCAGGGTGAGCACCTGCTTTTTGTATGCTTCGCTGGCAGTGGCGGCACTGGCTGGCCAGTAGTGCTTAACCCGCCCGTAGAGGTCATCGAGCGATAGGCGGCGGATCCATTGGCCATTCATCCACAGGAGGCGCTTTTCGTCGAAGCGGGCACCACTGCGCTGGACGCGCTCGAGGCTGAATTTCTCGATCAGTTCCTCCTTGCTAAAGATCTCTTGCTCGGTGCCATCATTCCAGCCCAGCGAGGCGAGGAAGTTGAGCATTGCCTCGGGCAAAATACCATCGGTGCGGTAGTCGGTGACGCTCTTGGCACCATCGCGCTTGCCAAGCTTTTTCTTGCCATCCGGTGCCATGATGTGTGGCAGGCAGGCTAGTACTGGTGGCTCAAGCTCCAACGCATCGTATAGGCTGAGGTAGCGTGGAATGCTGGAAATATATTCTAGTCCGCGGATGACGTGGGTAATACCCATCTCGGCGTCGTCGACAATGTGAGCGAAGTTGTATGTGGGGTAGCCATCGGCCTTGATGAGGATGAAGTCATCGAGCGCTTCTGGCCCAGCAGAGAGCTCACCCATCACGGGGTCGTGCCAGGTGTAGCGCTGGGGCTCGGCTACCTTGAAGCGCAGTGGCTGGGTACCATCCCACTCTGGTGGATTGGTGGGGCGATAGTCGCGGTATAAAAAGGCCTTCTTGGCAGCCCGGGCTTCCTCGCGAAAGCCTTGGACTTCCTCTGGGGTGTAGGGGTCGGCATAGGCCAGGCCTTTGTCGATGAGCTTTTGTGCCCAGCGGTGGTAGATGGCGAGGCGCTCCGACTGATGGTATGGCCCAGCCTCACCGCCAACGCGTGGGCCTTCGTCCCAGTCTAGCCCAAGCCAGTCGAGTGTATCGAGAATCAGATCCTCCGCCCCAGGTACAAAGCGAGCGCGGTCGGTATCCTCAATGCGCAAGACGAATTTCCCACCCTGCTGGCGCGTGAGCAGCCACGGAAAGAGCGCTGCGCGCACATTACCCACATGGATATACCCCGTGGGGCTTGGTGCAAAGCGGGTGCGAATGGTAGTGGCATGCGAAGATGGTGTATCAGATGATGTTTCGTTACTCATATGGATAAGTATAGCAGATGAACTGCGACAATCTCAGAATGGCATGATTTTGGCCATAGCCTGCGCTTCTCCCATCGCTCCCTCCTCCGGAACGCTATAAGGGTCGATGTCTCCCAGGCATCGACCTCTTGCTGCCAGGGCTGAAAACAGATTATTTGCAATCTGTTTCCATACTCCATCGGATGAAGTGATGGGAGAAATGCAGACTCGCAAGAGATTCACATGCTCGCTGCAATCCGCGCTACCTGTTCGCTCGACAGGGGTGCGTTGCCCTTGATAGTGTAGAGGATGCCGCCATTAACCCATGCGGCGGCATTGTGGGTGCTATAGATAGTGAGGCCACGGCTGGTGGTGGTGGCGAAGTTGCGGCCAAAGCTGGGCAAAACGTAGTTGGCTAGGACAGCGCTGGAATCCCAATCTGACCGGCTTTGCGTGAGAGTAAAGGTGCCTGGGCCAGCGTTGGCGGCGAACTTCATTAAGACACTCCCCTGCTGCTGCGATATACCGCCCGCCAAGCTATAGCCACTCGGCTGATACGACGGGAACGATGCATTAATGCCAGCCTGAGCAGCGGCCATGCGTGTGGCAATGGCAGGCATGTTGTGGTATGTCAGATAGCCGCCAAAGGCAAGCAGTGCCACCATCGCCCCAGCAACGCTGAGATGCCGACCCCAGTGGCGCGCCGCTGGCTGCCGAGCCGGTGGTGGTGCGACGCTGGTGGTAGGTTCGTTGGTGCGGCGGTTACTAGTGAAGAGCTTGCGATGTTTGGGTCTGGGCGTGGCTACAGACTTCTTACTCTGCTGTGGAAGAACGCTACGCGGCAGTGTGCCAACGGGGATATTCTCCGTAGTGGTGAGCTCTGGCTCAGCTGGTGGCCACCACACCTCACCTTGAGGCATCCCAGAAGGCTGTGCTACCAGTGGTTGGGCGGCAAGCTCGGCGAGATTGAGTGTGGGTAGGCCAATTGGTATAACTGGCTGCGTGGCCTGGGTTTGCGTCTGCTCGACTTGCTCGGTGGCAAGCACACGTGCTAGTTGTGACGATGGTGGCGTGTTATGGCGTTTAGCGGCACTGGGTGGTTCTATCTCTGATGGTACGAATACAAAATCCATACTGCGTGGCGCGCCAGGCTGGGTGGACGTCTGCTGAGCAGTGCGGTGTGGGGTTTGCGCATGGGACGATGAGGGTATTGTTGGCTGAACCGAGAGTGGCGAGATCGTCACGGGTTGTCGCTTCCGTAGCTGGCGCGGCGTGCTGGGCTGAGATGATGCGATAGGCTGCACCGCCACTGGCCGATGATGTTTGGTGATGTGCGCAGTTGGTGTTGTAGTGCGATGTGGTGCCGTTGTTTTTTGCGGCGTGGCTGCATGGAGTGTGGCCAGCTGGTGCGCGGGGTGCGGTGGAGTGGTTTGAGCGACTCCCCTAGCTACCCGTGACTGGTTCTTTGTAGATGATTGCGGCGTCGCTATGGCCGCTTGAGCTGTCTGTACCACCTTGGTTGCCGGGATGATTTCTGAGATATGCTTCTGAGCCGCCTTGACTGCTGTAGAGCGAGCGCGCGGGGTATGAATGATCTTTAGCTCAGGCCCGTATAGTACAGGTTGCCGCTCTGATTTGCTCGTGCGATGCTGCTTTGACCTCTGTATATCTTGGCGAACGGCAGCTTTCCTAGCTGCCCGCTTAGGCATGTGCTCACCATATGTGGCCGTCGTATGACGCATAATAGTATATCCCCCTTGTTCCCTCTTTGATCGTATAATACTCTAAGCATAAGAGATTTTGCAAGAGGTGGGAGCTGTTTTGTATAAAATCCTCGGGACGAAATACACGAGCTTGACGCGCGGCCGAGCCTATCTTCTCTCAACGCGCAGCACATCCTACTTCTCTTCAGCCATGGTATAATGTTGTCATGGATACGCAACAACGAAAGCGACGCCAACGCGTCCATCTGACATTGATTTATAGCATGATGGTGCTGACTGTTATCTTCACCGTCGTGATTTTTGCCTATGCAATACAGGGGTACCGGCTGAATTGGTCGAGTGGTAAGGTTGTGCAGGGCGGCCTGGTGCAGTTTGATACTCACCCTGATGGTGCCCAAGTGACGGTAGACCAAACCCGCCTCAGCAACGAGACGCCTAGTAAGCTTACCCTCTCGGCTGGTCAACGCAACGTCACTATCCAGCGTGAGGGCTACCGCGACTGGCACAAGACGGTGGATGTGAAGCCCGGCAGTGTGCTATGGCTCGACTACGCCCGGCTTATCTCCAGTAATCCGAGTCATAAGAATGTCGCAACTGCTAGTGGTGCGTCAAGCGCCATTGCTTCAGGTAATAATCGCTACCTCGTCTTCACTCCGTCTGCGCACAAGCCCACCGTTACTCTGGCCGATCTCAGTGGCGACAACCCACAGACGACGAATATCACACTCGACAGTGCGCACTACACTGCGCCAGACAATACCGAACACCAAACCTTCACTCTCGACTCGTGGGATAAGGACAACCGCTATGTGACAATCAAACACACCTACAATGGTGACAAGACCGAGTGGCTCGTTCTCGACACGCAGGGTAGCCACAAGCTCGAGAATGTCACGCGGCAGCTTGGTGTGGATGTTGCTGCTGCTAAATTCTCGCAGGGTGACAGCCGCAAGCTCTTCGTCCTCACTGATGAGGGAGACCTGCGCCAAGCAAGCCTCGGCGACACGACCATCACCGGCCCACTCGTTAGTAACGTGGCTGAGTTTGCGCTCTACAGCGACACTACCGTCACCTATACCACCAAACTCGACCACACCACCAAGCAGCGCACCGCTGGCTACCTCACTATTGGCACCACCAAGCCTCGCACTGTCCGCAGCTATGCCGATGATGGCGTGGCACCACTCCACTTCCGCATCGAGAAATATTACGACAAAGTATACTACGTTATCGCCTATGGTGAGACGGCTGAGATTCTCAGCAGTACCTCGCATGCCGCGAGTGATTCACGTACAGCAAGCAGCCTCAAGTCCGTCGCTAGCCTCAGTATGCCTGGTGGCATTAGCCATGTCGATTTCTCGCGCGGTGGGCACCGCTTCGCCTGTGTGTATAATGATGCGAACTTGATGACGTACGACCTCGAGCTGCTCAAATCTTCCACCATCAAGCTCCCCCAGCCACTAACGCGCGACATCAACTGGATTGATGGCTACCACTTTACATTCACGCACGGTGGTGTACACCTCTACGACTTTGATGGTGCCAACCAGCAGCGCATCACTACCTCGGCGCTCGATCTCCCTGTTGTCCTCTCACAAAACCAGCGCTACCTCTATAGCTTCGTCAAGACGAAGGATAGCGTGGCGCTGCGCCAGACGAAGATTGTGAACGACAACTAAGCGTTACCACAGCCCTCGATAACACTAGCGATAAACTTGTCGTTGTCGAGTAGTGCAATCCATAGAATAATTAACAAAACCAAAAAACATAGCCCACCAACCATACTCAAACTGAACCCGGATTAATCGCTCAACCCGAGAGTGCAATAGAATGCACTGCGATCAGATTGAGACACGAGTTTAGTGAGCTATGTTGATGGGCTAGGAGCCCCTCGTCTCCAGATCTTGCAGGAAGCTACTACACTCCCATCCAAACATGGAGATTATCGCCGTGACTGGGATGACGCAAATAGCTACAATATAGCTGTTTACGTACATACTGATCGTCAACGAAAAGGCAACTGTAATTCCTAGTCCAAAGAGTGTTACCCTTAGACTGAGGAATGCTGAACCATAAATGGTTACAGCCATAGCTACAACCATCAAGATTGACAGTACAATTACAGGCATCCTTCTCACCTCCTCTCTCAAGAAGTGAGCTCGAAGCAAAGGGCAACTATTGCCCTTGTAACCAAACTTCGAGCAAAAGTTAATATATATATCAATATAGGATCGTTCCGTCAAGTGTCGAGGAAAGCTCCAAGAAGCAATAGCCGCAAGATTCACGAGATATTCACCAAGATAACAGAGGTCGCTAGCAGGTCTGTTAGCCAGTAATCGTTGTTATTTCTACGTACTTTTCTTGTTGCTATGACACTATGTGGTTCGGCAATGCGCTCTCATATTCGCATATCTCTTCGCGATAGCACACTTTCCTTCGTCTTTATACTGCTATACGAACTACCAGAGTAACCAGTGAGAAATATCGCACTTTCAAGCGTAGATGCCACACTGGTTTATAAAGTTAACTTACCGCCCTGAAAACAGGTTGCCGACCCGTTGGACGAAGGTTGGTGAGTTGCCTGGCATGGCACTCTTGCTGTTACTGCCACTGTTGGTAGTGGTTTGAGATGCTTCTTTTTTGGCGGAGGATGGGTCAGGGCTGACTTGCTCGGCTGTGACGAGTAGGCGGTTGAGGTCGGTACCAAGTGGCACACAAGTGATGAGCGTCATAGTTGGCTTGGTAGCGTTGGTTTGCAGCGCGTGCACATCGGTCGGTTTGACGACTTGCGAGCCAGTGACAGTATAGGTGTAGCGCTTGCCGTTGTAATTGACATAGATATTGTCACCCTTTTGCATTTGCTCGAGCCGCGCGAAGATGAACTTATACTTACCATTATCGAGCCAGTCGTTGCTCGAGTGGCCTGAGACGACGAAGTTCCCTACTTCACCAGGCTTCGCATTGGCACCAGGGATGTTGAACCACACGACACCCTTATCCATAGCGGCATTGAGTGAGGCTTGGCTAGCGGCGTTGGCATCCCACACGATGGGTACGTCTACCGCGATCTTAGGAATGATAAGCTTGGGATCTGGGCCAACGTTGGTCGAGTCGTACGGGCTAATGATGTAGCTCTGAGCATCGAGGTCGCCCGGTGAGGTGTAGGCCGCAACGTATGAGAAAAAGACTCGATTGTACTGCAATGCTAAGAATAACACCATAACGGAAATACCAGCCACGGCGGGGATGAAGTGGCGGCTGCGGCGGACTTTGTTTGCACCGTTGCGGATTGAGCTCAGTAAGCGCGAGCGCAGGTCGCCTATGGCTTGGCTTTGGGTGAGCTCTTCTGGCTCATCAGTGGTGGCTGCGGTGGCGTTAGGCGCATCGGCGTCGTGAGCTTTGACTTGCTCGGCCAGGCGTTCCTCGGCCTTCTTGACTTGGCCTAAGTAGTAGCGCTCATAATACTGCTGATAGTAGTTTTGCCAAGCGCTGTGGTATTGCTGCCAAGCAGCCTTTTGGTTGGCGGTGGGCTGGCGCGGTGCACCAGCAGGGCGCTGGCTGTCTGGTTGCTGTGGCTGATGTGCGCTCGCTGCTGGCTGCTCGGTATGGTTGTTTTGAGATGAGGACTGCTGGGTCTGCGCTGAAGAAGTAGAGGCAGTGCGAGCTGGTGCGGGCTGTGGTGATTGCGACGCCTGGGCTGATGTACCAATGTAGTGCGCCTGTGACCGGCTGTGCGGTGTGATAGATGAGATGTCGCGCTCACGAGTTGTGGGCGCTGAGTGGGCACTTGATGTGGCAGCTGCTTGGCTCTGGCGCCATGCTTGCGCGCCTGGGCGATAAGCTGTCTGGCTGTGCTGAACGCCACCCATCGCGTGCCGCACCACTGGTGCATGGCTGGCTGGTTTGCTGGCGAGGTTTGGCACTGAGAAGGTGGCCGCCTTGGCGCTCGTGTTGGGCGCAGGCTGGCGAGTCGGTGTACTGCCAATGATGGGCTGCATGGTTGGGCGGTTTGTGCTGCCGCTGCTGCTTGACGTATTGTACAGTGCATCGATTTGCCCACGCACCTCACTAAGCCGTGCATCGCGGCTCTGCGATGATGAGTTCCCTCGTGATGTTGTGCGTGACGGATCTTGTGGCTGCATAACTACTTCCAGTATACAATATTAGCTTTGATATACCAATATATCGCTTGCGTTTCAAGGTCCATCTTGGATAAGAGATTGCTTGCCCGTGCCACACTCTCGAGACAGGCATAAACAGACAGCAAGAGTTACCAATAAAAAAAATAAGCCGACGCTTACGGCTTATTTTTCGGAAAACAGCTGAATAAACACTGGTACCGCGGGCCGGACTTGAACCGGCACGTCCGAGTGGACATCAGATTTTGAGTCTGACGTGTCTACCAATTCCACCACCGCGGCGTGTGTGAGATCAATTGCAGCCCTATCCTGCAACTTCTGTCAGTATAGCAGATTGCGCTGTACTTGGCTAGCCTCTCGTGCAGGGCTCCTATGGAGACATACCTGAGTCAGCCACTCTCTTCATTCGATACTCCTCCTCGCCTATCCTAAATGACTAGACAACTAGCGACAAACAGGCTCGAGAAAATAATGGTCAAAAAGCCGAGAAAATTACATGCCCTCGCAACAGGAGAAAGTACCGAGCGTACGCTGTATGTTTGCAAGTACGACACCATCGAACATCGCTTGCTTACAACTGCTATATAACAGTGGCAGTATTGTGTATTTTATGATAGAACAGAAGTGAAAAAATATCGTTTTAAGCATAAGCACAATATATGAAAAAGTAATGTTGACAAAAAATAAAGGACATGATAATCTCAACACATAACGTCTAATAATGACGAGGAGGAAAACAAATGAACAAACTAGCAAAATCGTTTGTTGCACTCGGTGTTGTCGCCGGCGCAGCAATCGGTAGCCTGTGGGTAGCGCAGCCAGCATCGGCAGCGATCTCAGCAGGTTGTAGTAACTTTAATGTTGTGGAGTGCGGCACAAAGGATGTGCAGACCCTGCGCAGCACCTACACAAAACGTACAGAGATCCGCCAGCTCTACACCCAGTTCGGTATTACCGAGCAAATGGTTAACGGTGCCAACATGCAAGAAGGTACGGTTGACGCCAACGGCAACATCACTGTTGGTGGCCGGGTTGTTGCTACTGGTGCTCGCACCCTGCAGGCCAAGGCTGGCACCAACCAAAAGAAGGCTGAAGGTCAGCGCACTGCAGGTGGTCACACCTACTACCAATACCCAACGGGCGACAGCTTCATCTTGGGTAAGACAACCTTCAACATCTACGCATGGTTCGACAACAACGGTAAGTTTATCGCTGGTGTTATCAAGGACTGTGGTAACCCTACCTGGGGCACCCCAACTCCCCCACCAGCTAAGCCAAGCCTGACCTGCGACGCATTGCAAGCTACTCAGGTTTCGCGCAACGAATACCAATTCACCGCCAAGGCAACTGCTAAGGAAGGTGCAAAGGTTGCTACTTACAAGTACGACTTTGGTGACGGCAAGACTGCCACCGGCGGCACAACCGTTCGCCACACTTACGCCAAAGAAGGCACATACACCGTTAAGATGACTGTAGTTGGCAACGAAGGTGGTAGCACCAACGTTGAGAAGACCAGCCAGGACTGCCAGGTTGTTATCAAGGTAACACCTCAGCCAAGCATCCAGGTGTGTGAGCTGAGCAGCAGCACCATCATCACCATCAAGGAAAGCGAATTTGACGCTACTAAGCACTCAAAGAACGTCAAAGACTGCGACAAGATGAAGGTCTGTGAGCTGAAGACTGGTGCTATTGTCACCATCAAGGAAAAAGAATTCGACGAGAAGAAGCACTCAAAGAATGTTGCTGACTGTGACAAGGTCAAGGTTTGCCGCATCTCTGACAAGAAGATCGTCGAAGTTCGCCGCAACGAAGTAAGCAATGACTACACCACCGACATGTCGAAGTGTGAGCAAACTCCTCCAGTAGCTGAGTTGCCACACACCGGCTTGGGCGGTACCCTCCTGCCGCTGGCTGGTATTGGTAGCCTCACTGCTGCAGGTGCCGCTTACTACGTAAGCCGCCACCGCAAATAAATAACCGTTTGCGGATAACCCAAAAATCACCCGTTTTGCATGGACGGGTGATTTTTTATTTGCTTGGTTTTTGAAAGTAAATCATTGATCCGATATAAGCTGTGTGCCCTCTTTTCTTTTTGATTGGTCTCATCTGCGTGATTGTAAAGTGAGTTACTCCGATGAGAAGATTAAACTTCTCTGACTGTCCTTCCTCTCAGCCCACTCCTAGGCTGCAAGAGCAGTGTAAATATGTATTTTACATTGTGGATCCTGGATGGTGGCACGAGTAGCTAGACCATTTACACCCCTACTCGATAGAGGCTTAATATAGGCCGTAGTTAGCTTCTGCAGGCATAGTTAGCTAAGGATAACGGTATTCAACCTCAAGATATTCCATCTATACCACCCGATTCTATCCTGTACCCTTAGTCAGATAGACGAGCGAGATTAGATTACCCACCATGTGACATAGACCTTTATCCAGGCTGAGACTGTGTGGCTTCTATTTGCTGAATAAGGCAAGTGATGTGGCTGCGTAAGCGATACACAAAACAAAGAGAGCAGTATGAGGATGTACTGAACACGCTCATTACTCATGTATCATGGTTGACGGAGCGCACAAACTAGGGCGAACAAATATACTACTCACCTACTTTTTGCTCTATAGTGCAAGAGAAAATAGGCGATCTGCCATTACCGATAAGCTAAATATTACCGCAAAACATGGTATGAGTACTTGATTTCCAGTAGAATAGTGCTATTTATGTTCTATAAATAAGATATATAATGCTGGCATTCGTGCAAGCATAGAACACCATGCAACAAGAGGCTTTCGGTATAGTATTTGGCGGTGTTTTATGCTTGTGCTACTTTTTTGTCCAGCATAATAACAGAGGTAATAAACGAGCATGACGCAAACATTTGTTCATGATTTGTGCTTCGTATGATCTGAACACAAAAAACGAACAGCATAATAATGACACTGTATATTGCGTACAAATCCCTTTTCTCACCCTTCCCTGCCTCTATTGCCTTGGTAGGATATAAAATACCATTGCTTTGGATAGTCTCATCGGTATATTCATCGTGCTTGAATGTGTCTGTCGTTTGTCATTCAAGGAAAAAGCAGATCATAGAAATGTTGTCCGAGTTTTAGGGCTAAAGCGACTTATATACTTCCCTTCACTCGTCGAAGGGATAAAGAAGAGAATTGCAAATAGCTATAACAAAAGTTCCGGAGTCGATACCTAATACCTATTCCTTCCCATCTAGCAAGCTGGCCGTTGCTGCCTGGAGAGGCATCGCTGGGTTCCACATAGTATAGGCGGCAATGCGTGTTGGCACCGTGCCCTGCCAGAGTGCCATTGGCTGCGACCATGGTGTTGACGTGACGGTGCCGTGCTGAGCGATGAGGATAGTATCGGCGTGGAAGGTGGCGAGGGTGAGTGGATAGGTGATGGTAAATTTGTGCAGCGTCTCGACCAGCTGAAGGAGCGGCATGCGGAAGGTGAGGATCTTGGGATAGTACAGCGTGCGCAGTAGCTTTTGGACTTGCGAGAATGATGCGATGATGAGGATGTTTGGCTGGCTGGCAAGCTGTGGGGCGCTTGGCATAAGCAGGTCGACCGCATCACGGCTGATGATGAGTGGTGTGGTGGTGTGGCTCACGAGCTTTTCATAGACGATGGCGGTCTGACTGTTGCGGCCTGCGTCGCCGATGAGGAGGAGTGCGTCGGCCCAGCCAGTGAGGGCTTGCAGCTCTGGCCAGGCTTCGTTGCCCAGGCTGCCGCTACTGTTGCTTGCGGCAAAAATCGTATCCGTCACACTAGCAGGAATAGTGCCGCGCAGGGCGTCTGGCAGTACCACGCGTGCCTGCCCTACCCCTGTAGCGAGCGCAGTAGTATAGCTATGCTCGATGGCGCGGAAGCTCAGCCGATTACCGCCAATAATGCCCAGCTTGCCCGCTTGCGTCCGCTGCTGCGGTTTATTCCAGGCGATGTCTGGGTAGAGCGGTTTGGCCGGCGTTTGCTGCTGCCAGCAGGGGATGTTCATGCGCAGTCACCTCGCTCTGACGGGTGGGGATAGTACAGAGAGAAAATACTCAGCATAGAGCTATTATACCGCGAAGGAGGTGGTGCTTGCTATGCATTGCTGCTGAAGTGATATCTTGCTACTAGTGCACCGCGATCTTTAATATACAATGTCACAATGTCGAGATACTGGCGCGGCCTGGAGCGTGTGAAAAACGTGAAAAAGAAAAAGCCCAACCTAGGAGCTCTCCATACTCTAGTAAGAGTAGTGCTAACGACTAGGTTGGGTAAGAAGGAGATAGGAGGTTGGGGTGCAGAGGGTGCACAAACGTGTGCTTGCGCACCCTCTGCTGGTTGTTCATCCGTCAAGCATGGAGAATCGCCTCCCCTCCTGTTCAGACTCGCCTCTCGTCGGATTGCGAGAAGCTAATATATATATCAATATATGAGGGGTGTGTCAAGGTTTGCGTGCTTATCGCGCCCCCTAGTCTTACACTATTGGCTCATCCAGTGTAATGCTGACTGGGCAGTGGTCGCTGCCCATTTGGCTGGCGTGGATGTGGGCGCTGGTGATGCGCGGGGCGATTGCCGCCGATGCCAGCCAGTAGTCGATCCGCCAGCCCACGTTGCGGGCCCGGGCGTTGCCCCAATGTGTCCACCAGGTGTAGGTATCGGTTTGGCCAGGGTGGGCAGCGCGGAAGGTGTCCACAAAGCCGGCATCTAGGTAATGCTGGAAGCCAGCGCGCTCTTCGTCCGTAAAGCCATGCTTGCCCCGGTTGGCGCGTGGGTTGGCAAGGTCTATTGGCTGGTGGGCGACGTTCATATCCCCGCAATAGAGTACGGGTTTGGCTGGGCCGTACTGGCCAGCCTCCAGCCCCTGTAGGTAGGCCAGCATGCACGGGTCCCAGGCCTTGGCGCGCAGGGCAAGCCGGCTTAAGTCCCCTTTGCTATTGGGCGTGTAGCAGGTCACCAGCCAAAAGCCAGTAAACTCCGCTGTGATGACGCGGCCTTCATCGTTTGGGCTGCCATAGCTATCTGCCGCGAGCTGGAACTGCTCCACCAACTCAGCTGGCAGGCCATCACGCCACTGCAGCGGCGCAGTTTTGCTAAAAATCGCCGTGCCGCTATAGCCCTTCTTGGCCGCGCTATAAAAGTGCTCGTGGTAGCCCAGCAGGTCGAGCTCTACCTGCTGGCGCTGCGCCTTCGTCTCTTGCAGGCACAGGATATCGGGGGTGTGCGCCGCCATAAAGCGGGCAAATTCGCCCTTGTTTATCACCGCACGAATACCGTTGACGTTCCAGGAGTATAAGCTAGTCATGGGGGTAGTATAGCAGATGATATGGCTATGTGGCGAGTGAGTTATCTTTTGTGGTATTGCTCAATTACCTGCTGATATAGCTGCGCATAAGCAGTGGCAGTAGCCTGGGGTGATAGCTCGGTCAAAACGCTCTTTGTGCCATCAACGAGTTGCTGATGATAAGCTGGCTCAGCAATCAGCTGCATGCCTGCTGCGAGGCTGGCAGTGTCGGGCTGGACGAGGAGGCTATTGCCCTGATTAAGACCAACGTCGAGCCGGTCATCGCAGTAGAGAATAGGAACGCCAACGACGAGAGACTCAGGGATAACAATCGGCTGATTATCAAAACGATACGAGGCAAGCACAAATACATCAGCGTCGCGCAAGAGCTGGACGATCGCCTTGCGGCCACCAACATGGCCAGTAAATATGATATTGGGAGAGCCTTGCGCAAGTCGAGCTAGTCTTTTGGATTCTGCCCCATCACCAACAATATAGAGCTCGCTCTGTGGGATGGCTGCTTGCTGGAAGGCTTGGATGATAACATCGAGGCGCTTTTCTTTGACAAGGCGGCTAATGGTGATAAAGCGAATTTTGCCATCATCTTGGCGTTGGCGTTGGGTAGCCTGTGCATAGGCCTCAAACGTGCGGTTATATCCTGTTGGTATAATTGCGCCAGGCAGGTCTACGCCATGTGCGGCAGCGCGAATATAGGCAGACATATAGTGCGATGGCGTAGTAGAAGCATCGACGGCGCGAGCGATGATTGCCTGAGTATGCCAATCAAATCGGCCAATCCGGCTCTCGCTAGTAAGCTGTGGGGCGGCTGCGTGCTGGCTGTGTAAATGGCGCTGATGAATCCGGGCAGTCAGCAGTGCACAGAGCCGAAACCCAAGGCTTGCAAAGAATGTGGGCACTGGCATTGTGTGTGAGCCAGCCATGTTGGTGTGAAAGGTATGGATGTGCGGGATGCGCTGAGCTTGGGCTATTTTGGCTGCAAGCAGTAGTGCGCCAGTGTCGGTTTGGCTGTGGATGATGTCAAAATGATGCTCTTGACTGATTGCTTGTGCTACCTGGCGAGAGGCATAGATAATGCGCGTATGAAGTGGCAATCCAGGAAACCGAAACGAAGCAACAGGCACAACTGTGGCATGCTCTGGTGCCTCAAGATCAGTCCGGGGGGCAATGAGGGTGACATGGTGGCCAAGCTGGGTAAGCTCCTCGATCTGGGTTTGGATTGACCGGCTCACGCCGCTGGCTGAGGGGAACTTATCGTCCAAGACAATAGCAACAGAGAGATGATTTGTACGCATAGTAGTATATAGTATAGCAGATAGTTGTACCAAGCTGAGGAATAACCTATAATAAGGGGTCGTTATGAAGCATCAAACTATCCTAACATTGCAAGAGCTGCGCCAGACGCTTGGTTGCCAAGAAAAGACAGCTCAGGGGGTGTGCTGGTACGAATGCAATATTGCGGCGGACAAAGCCGTACTTATCTTCCATGGAGTAACAGGCGGCAAGATCGATATGATGCCGCTGGCTGAACGATATGTGGGCTTTGGCTATGCGGTCTATGCTGTTGATCTGCCTGGGCACGGTGGTTCGGTGCAGCCCGAGCTTCAGGACTATCAAGATCTCGGCCAGTGGTTTGCACATGTTGTGGCGCAGATTGGCCGCATACCAGATGTAGTGATTGGCACGTCTTTTTCAGCCTCTGTAGTGTATTATGCAATGAGTACTGGCATCATCTCGCCCCAGACGAAGATTATCTTAGCCTGCCCTACCCCGGATACGACGAAACTGGCAGATATTTTACAAAAGCTGTCTAGCAAAGTGCCAGAAAAAGTGGGCTGGGACGCCTACAACCTTAAAGTTGCTCAATATATACGGGTAGCGGCTGGCCTCAAGACGCAGCGCCGTGATGCTCGGCAGTGGCTGCGCGAATCCGAAACCTACAAAAAGAACTCTCTAACACTCAGAGACTCGGCGGTCCTTACTACACTTCTTTATAATCAAAGCCCCTATGTACATCACATACCACAAGAATGTCAGCGCAATATAACCGTCATCGTTGGCGGCAAGGACAATATTATCACATCGAAGACGCTTGGTATTATGCATGAGCTTCTGCCCGAAGCGGACTTCATATGTGTCCCGCAAGCTGGCCATTTACTACAGTTCGAAGCAGTTGAGAGCTACCCAGATGTCGCTCACTAATATATTATGGTACTCTACTTGACGTATTCTACATAGTGTAGTAAAACTAATACAAAGGAGTGTATAATCTCTATGAGAAAGCCAAACTACGCTGGGCAGGATTTGCCGATCACGCACAACACATATCATGGCGGCAAGCTTATCCGCCAAGAAGACGGGATGATGAACCTCCAACCAACCTGAGGGGGGCGTACTAGACTACTTGAGACGCTGAAGCAACGTGAGCTGCCTAATAATCTTGGCAAGGGCGCGCTTGTCCTGACGCAGATGGGCGAGGCGTCAAGCGGCTTGACTGTTATATATGGTATGAGCTGGGGTGGTAACGCGCATACAGAGGAGCGCAGCAAGAAATGGCAGAAATTGCCCATACACTGCGGGACAAAGATGGCAAGATGCCTAATATTGTTACCACGCCAACGAGTGCTTTGCGCGAGCCAATCGCACACAGAATAGCGAAGGAAGGCAGCTTTGCGGCGTTGGCCGAAGAGGTGGCACCGGTTGTCGATAGAGTGGCAGTGGATAGCGATGAAGTTGTTGTACTTGGTAACTCGTATGGAGCACGCCTGGGTGCGGCAATGCCAGCTGCGCTTACAGAACGTCAGAAGATTACTGAGCTTGTTCTTGAGGATCCACCAAGTAGTTGCTGGTCACTTGGCAAGCTAGGCATTGCTGTAGTTCAGGGTATTGAAGCTGTCAATATGCAGCGCTATATCAAGAATTCATACGATGTTGCTGCTCGTGAAGCCTGGGATCATGTCAAAGACGCACCGGAGATTGCTCGACCACCTCTGGCGGTGCAGCTAAAAGATATCTCGGCGATGGCACAGACCACAGGCTTCAATCTCGATTTACTCTCTGCAGTTGGTTCATTGCCTGAAGATACGCCAGTCACGCTGGTTTCGCCAGAGCTGAGCCGGATGAATCGCAAAGGTGACGCAGCAAACCTGATGCAATCAGTCAGCGAGCTCTATCCTAAGGCTGATTTGCGCGTGGTAGAAATTGGCGATAGCGCACACAATGTAGTAGCTGGCAACCCAGCTTACTTCGGTAAGATTCTCGAGCTTGGCCGCAAATAACAGAGAAGTATGCTATAATAATAACTATGAAAATCGGAATCTTTATTGATGACTATTTGCCATCAGTCCATGGCGTGGCGACGTCCACGGTTAACTTGAGGCAGGCGCTTGAGGCGCTGGGCCATGAGGTGTACATTGTTGCGCCCAAGTGCGAAGGCTATGACGACCACGATGACCATGTCATTCGCCTACCATCGTCGAAGAACTATGTCTTCGACAAGCGCGAGACAGCTGTCATCTACCCTGGCCTAGCCAAGAAGCTGGACGACTACCAATTCGACATCGTCCACAGCCAAATGCAATTCTATATGGGTGTGCTAGCCCACAGCGTAGCCAAGCGGCAGCGGATCCCCCATGTTACGACGATCCATACGCTCTATAGCGAGCTGATCGACGACTATCCGTTTATGGTAACGGCTGGGGTGATTGCGCTCTCGGTCGCCTTCCCTGTTGTCTTCCGGACGAAGCCGATCTTGCCAATCACCTCGCGCGAGCAGCTCCATGGTATGGGCAAGAGTGCAATCCGTGATATGCTGTCTCGTCAGGGGTGGCGCCTCACGGCGGCGTTTGCCAACCAGTGTGATGCTTGCATATCGCCATCGCAGCACCTGGCCAAGATACTGGTGGAGGACGGCGGTCTAACGACGCCGTGTCATGTCTTCCCGAATGGTATCAACACTCAGCGTTATCACGATGCTTCGGTGGCAGATTCGCCTATCGCAAAGGGCCCGAACGATAAATTTATTATCTCAGTAGCGCGCCTGAGCCCTGAGAAGCGCCAGCAGGCACTTGTCGAAGCTCTGCCGCATATCCCGGATGAGAACGTGAAGCTCGTGCTAGTCGGCGGTGGCCCGTACGAGGAGGAGCTGCGCGCCTGTGCCGAGCGGCTTGGCGTGGCAGAGCGGGTGATCTTTACCGGGATGCAACCAAGCGAGGCGGTGGCCGCGCTGCTGAAGCAGGCCGATGTCTTCTCGCTGGCCTCGTATCACTTCGACAACCAGCCAATGACCTTCCTCGAGGCGGCGTCAAGCGGTCTGCCGATCGTCTACTGCGATGAGCGCATGACTGAGGGCTTGACCAAGAAAAATGCAATTTTGACCGATGGGATTGAGGGCGAAGACTTTGCTAAGGTCTTCAACGATCTCTTTACTCACCCCGATAAGCTCGAGCAATTGTCTCGTGGTTCGCTGAGGGTAGCGCGCCAGTTTGATTCTGTGACGATGGCGAAGAAAGTTGTAGCGCTGTATGAGTCGCTCATTGCCAGCCATAATGCGCTCGAAGAAGAATAGATGATGCTTGCTATCAAAAACTCATCACATGATCATGTGGTGAGTTTTGTTTTTTCTAGTGTGTATGATGAGCCAAGTACTGCAGCTCGAAGAAACCTAGGCTCTCTTAAGATTCTGCTAGCGATACTGCCGCACCGCTCGTCGCTGCTCTCGCTCCACATCGCGGCGTTTGATGGTTTCGCGCTTGTCGTAGCGTTTCTTGCCCTTACCGAGGGCGATGACGAGCTTGATATAGCGGCCACTAGTGAGGAGCTTCGTGGGGACGATGGTATAGCCGTCCTTCTTGCGAGCAGCGAGTTGCTCGATCTGCCGCCGCTTTGCCAGGAGTTTGCGGGCGCTGGTGCTGACCGTTCGGGCATTTGGTTGGCCCTGCTCGTTGTGACGCAGTGAGAAGCTGGCATTATTGAGCCACAGCTCGTTATTGCGAATCGTTACATATGCCCCCTTGAGTTGCACGTGGCCCTCACGGGCGGCGCGGACCTCTAGGCCAGTCAGGTTCATACCAACCACCATGTCGTCACTCAGCTCATAATCAAACCGCGCGCGGCGGTTGACAATAGCTGGTACTAGCGGCTTGGTAGAATGGGATTTGCTCATACGTCTCTTCTATTGTAGCAGATGCGATGGATATTGTAGCCTCTGAAGTGCTTGCTACTAGTTGCTTGTGAATATATGAGAGATCGGTGGGCTACTCTGCTAAGAAAATACCGGTGTGGGTTTTGCTATCTGCCGCGAGGGTTGCCTCGATAAGCTGTATCATATCACCCAGCGTCCCCTGCTCTCACTTGATGAGCAAACATTCTTGGGTAAGTTCGCTTGCCATAAGTTTGTCAACATCAGCAATTGGGCCAATGAACTGAGATAGTACAACTTGCTCTTCTTGCGTAAAATGAATATTGGCCTCGTCGAGCATTTCGTTCGTTGCCATAAATTGCAGCTCATCTGGCGAATGTCGCGCTATCTCGCGCGAGGGGATATTGCGCGGAAAGAGCGCTGTTTGCAAACCGTAGGACGTGACAACATTGTCGCAATCTGCGAGCGTAATGCCATCACTTTTAACAAAAGCGAGTTGCTCGCCCTTCATAATACAAATAATCCTTTCTGTTATTTTCTAGCGTGTCTGCAGACCATTATACCGCTAAATGTATGGAAAGAGTGTCGTAAAAATAACAGAATAATAATGCGGAGTGCTCAACTCACTCCCCTGCCCGCAAAGGATATAATTCGCCATGCTATAATATCCCCTATGATTGCCGATATTGCCATTACTGAGAAGTCGTTTGGAGCGAAGACGCTGATGACAGACGTGAAGTTTAGTGTGAATGATGGCGAAAAAGTGGGTCTAGTGGGGCGCAACGGTGTTGGCAAGTCGACGCTGTTTGGTATGCTAACAGGAGTAGATGATGACTATAGTGGCTCGATTATTTTCAAACGTGGCAGTGTGGTGGTAGCGACGGCCCAAGAGCACCACGACAGCAGCGATATTACAGTGCTCGAATATATCTTGCGCGGTCTGCCGGAATATGCGCGCCTGCGCCATATCATCACAACCTACCCCGAGACGATGGGTGATGACATGGGCAAAATCGAGGCATATACAGCGGCGCTAGAGCGCTTTGGCCAAAAGGGCTTCTACCAGATCAAGGAGCTAGTGGCGGAGGAGCTAAAGAACTTCCAAATGGCAGGCTATAGTGAGCGACATATGGCGAGTTTGAGTGGTGGGCAGAAGCGCCTAGTGGAGGTGGTGAAGATTATGCACGCTCAGGCCGACCTTGCACTGATCGATGAGCCAACGAACCATATGGATTATGTCGCCAAGAAGCAGTTTGTCGACTGGCTCAAGGGCGCAAGGCAAGCGATGCTCGTCATTACCCACGACCGAGATGTGCTTGCAGAGATGGACCGGATCGTTGAGATAAAAGACGGCACGGCCCTGAGCTACCGGGGTAACTACGATGCCTACCTGCGCCAAAATGCCTCGGCGACGGGCAACGCGATGCATGAGTATGAACAGGTCGAGCGGCGGATTGCTAATGTGAAGGATAAGGTAGTGCAATTTCGCCGGTTGAAGGAGCGAGCGCGTGATCCTGGTACTATCAAGCAGTTTAAGCAGCGTGAGCAGCAGGCTATGGCCGAGCTTGAGGAGCTTGAGCAGATTGAGAAGCCGACGTTTTGGATTGATCGCGACAACGTGGCACAACTGGAGTATAAGATGGCTGATCGCTACCAGAAGTTTAAGGCGCGAACGATTCGCCTCAGTATGCGCGATGGTGCAATGCGAAGCCAGCGCACGCTAGTAGCGGTGCGAGATTTGGCGCTGGGCTATGGCGAACGGATTTTATTTGAGGGGGTGAATATCGATCTGCGTGAGGGTGAAGCTGTGGAGCTGCGTGGTCGTAACGGCGCGGGCAAGACGACACTTATTCGAGAACTGCTCGCCGCGCAAAATCTGGTGCAAGACAGAGGTAGCGATACGCCAATTGTCTATAGTGGTTCGCTGCAGCTCGATAGCCATATTCGAATTGGCGTGTATGAGCAGGAGATTGCCCCGACATATCTTAACCTCACGCTGGCTCAGGCGATTGAGCAGATGCACCTCGACCGTGAACTGCCAATTGGTCAGACCAAGCTCCGCCAATTGATGAGCGACTACCTCTTTGTTGAGACGGATCACGATGTGCCGCTCGCCCGCCTCAGTGGTGGGCAGAAAGCGCGTTTCCAAATTATTAGCATGCTCGCTAATGAGCCACAGCTGCTCATTCTCGATGAGCCTACCAATCACCTCGACCTACCCAGTATCGAAGAGCTTGAGACGGCACTGGAGCGCTATACTGGCGCTATCCTCTATGTCAGCCACGACAATTACTTCCGGCAAAAGTTGGGTGGTGAGGTGGTGCAGATTGGGGCGCAGTAAGAGGCGATCTCATCGTAAAATATCAACTGCTTCCACACCCCTCCTCTCAAGTACACACCTTTCAATACCATGAGAACTCGCATGCATGGTAGACCCACCTCTCGTAGTGGTGAACGTGAGTATTACAACAAGTCTCCACTTATCTACTCTCTACTCTCTACTCTCTACTTCACTTGGGTGGAGCACGAAAATCAGTTGTAGTGATTGATTTTCAATACGAGGAGAGTTAATGCTGGGGTGCTAACTCTCCTCGTGACACTGGAAGAGAAAGAACAATCAATAGAGATATCAGCTATCGGAGGTTTTTTAATTGCGAGAACCTGCTGTATATATAGCATAATATACACAATCTCGTACCAGCATATTGCTTACGGTTGCAATCTACGCTATTGTAGAAGCAATGAGACTGAACAAAGATAGATCAAGTGCGGGATTTGCCTTGCCAACAGTGATCGTGGCATCGGTGGTGGCAATGATGCTACTCCTCGTGGCGGCGTCTGCATCGACAGCGATTCGCGAGGGACTCTACGCCCAGCACTACCGGCGCTTAGCCCGTGAGGCAGCAGAAAGTGGCGTTGTTCTTGCCAGTAAATGCCTTGAGCTTAATAACGACCTTGCCCAGTGGTCTAATAGTGCGAAGTTGCGACCCAATACCGATTGCAAAGGCGCAGTGGTGGCTGGGCGCACGCAGTATGTTCAGCAGGATGGCAATGTGCGCACGACCTTTGAAGTGGGTGAGCCAGAGCGCCGCGAAGGGAGTATTCAGCGTATCACGGCAGTGGGCCGAACGGAGCTTATTCGGACGACGGATGGCGCAGTGTGGAAGAGCTACGAGTATCGCCTGGCGGGTCAAGCGGGCCTCAGTACATTGCTCGATAGTGTCTCGTTTGGTTATGCAACCGGTGGTGGCTTTGCGATGAGTGGTGCATTCTTTACTGTTATCGATGAGTTTGGTCGGCCGCGCTCGGCAGGGTTCAATGGTTTTGGTCAGCTCGGTGTTGGTTCAACCACTGATACTCTCACGCTTAAGCAGTTTAATATCCCTGCTAATAAGCGTGCTGTGCGCACCTACACTAACTTTCTCTCTCACGGTCGTAATATGTTTGCTTTGACGGAAAATGGTGAGGTGTGGGGCGCGGGGCTTAATAACCATGGGCAGATTGGCAATCCGGGCCAGTCTGTTGCGTGGGTAACGAACCCAGTTCAGTTTGCTTTGCCGAGCACCGATAACGTCGCGACCTTTGTGGCTCCGCTAGGGATTGTTACCTTTGTCGTGACATCCCAGGGGCGTGTATATGCCGCTGGTCTTAATGAAAAAGGTGTAGCGGGCATCAACTCGACCGAAGCAACGATCAAGACGCCCATCAGAGTACCTTTCCCTGAGAAGATTCGGGCCGATGCTCATTCCTGGGCGCTGGATAGCCAAACAGCCTATGCGATTGGCGAGAGCGGCGCGGTCTATGGCTGGGGTAATAATGAGTTTGGCCAGCTTGCTCAAGGTGACATCAATGAGCGGCGAGCACCTGTCCGCCTAGGTGATTTTGGCAAACCTGGTAAGACCAAGGCGGTGCAGCTTGCCTTTGACGGCGACACCGTCTACATTCGCGACAGCGCGGGAGCGGTCTACTCGGCTGGCAAGACAAACTACGGCCAGGCGGGGGTACCGACTTTTCGGTTGCGTGCCGGGGTATCTAATCGCTGTCTAGCAGCGGTAGGAGCAAGCCTGCGGACAGAAAATTGCTCGAGTACTGCTGCGAACCAAAAGTGGCACTTTGATCGCACGAATAACGCCCTACAAGTCGAGTCGAACCCAGGCGCAAGTCAAAACCGCTGTGTCGAAGCGACTGGGCATAATGGTGAGGAAACGCGCATGAGGTGGTGTGCCTGGTGGTCTGGCGGTAAACGTTTCGACTTTCGCTATCCGACAAATTCGTGGAGTTATGTCTACCTCAGCAATAGTACCGATATTGGCGGGCGAGGTTTGTGTATAATTGAGGCAAATAGCGCAACTGGTGACACTAAGATGGATTCCTGCGAATATTATACTCATAAGGTCTATGCGCCATACAATCCGACGCTGGAGCAGGTTGCTTCTGGTGGTGTCATCGATATCACAACAGACCAGTACTTTGCGACGATGGTCTATGCTAATGGCGAAGTGAAAACCTTTGGCCTTAACAACGGTGCACTGGGTAACGGTGTCTATGTTGATACAGCTAATCTTGATACATACAAGCGCCACGTATATAATCCAACTCCAGTCAATTTTATTCTTCCCTCGGGTGTCAGGGCGGTGTCGTCTTGGACTACCTCCAACGGGATCGATTCTAAGAATGGCAACACGTTTGTCGTCACCAGCGATGGCCGCGTCTTTGGCGCGGGCAGTAATGTCACTGGCCAGCTGGGTATTGGGCATATCGGTGGTGGTACTAATGGCATCTACCCTACCCCGCAGCAGATGTTGGTGCTCGGCGCGCAGGGTAACTTGGCATCGTATGTGCGTTCGGGCTACGGTACGACAGTGGTCTATGCCAACAACCGCAAAGTATTCACCGTGGGTAATAACTCCAACGGCCAGCTGGGCGACGATACGACTACCACCAACCCAACGCCCCGTGCCAACAAAAACACCAATCCGCAGCGCCACGTGAAGTTCTATTAGATAGGTAAATAGTGGGTTATGGATGCGTCAGGAAAAATCCGAGATTCACGGCTTAATATGCCCAGAATCACCCACTATTCAATAGAATATGATATGAGTGTAATGGTCGCCTATCAGCCCTGGCACTAGAATCCCATGTTTTTGCAAGATAGTGATTAGGATAAGAGGTCTGATATTTAGTCAAGATATACGTTAGATGTTAGTACTCAATGAGTACTAACTATAGTCAAGAATTAATACAGCACACCTGTTATAAATAATCAACACACAACAATTATGGTCACTAAAAAGTCTCTCGTTGAGTCAAATAAAAAAAGCATGAACAATATATGTATACTATCTATACCCCTCTATTTCTCTCGTATGTGAGCAGCCAATAGTAAAACTCACTGCCCTTCCCGAGCAGTGAGTTGAATGTGATACATAGCCAAGCTATGCTTCTGGCAGCAATCCCTTTGCTGTAAGGAGCTCATCAATTCGAGCTCGGTCAAAGCCATAGACGATCTCGCCAGCAATGTCTGTGACTGGAATACCCTGGGCTTTGCCGCCGGTTTTGGCAGCAAGCTCGTCCGCAGCGCCAGGCGTTTTCTCGATGTCTTTGACGGTGTAGTGTACGCCCAGCTTGTCGAGATATTGTTTCTCTGTTTTGCAATAGGCGCACCACTCTGCGCTATATAGTGTAACTGATGGTGTTGTACTCATACGTATTCCCCTTTCGCTCTTGCTAGTATAGCATGGGTGGAGGTGGGGTTGGCAAACGTACTGGGTGTACGGCGCACAGCTTCTTTCTCAGCATTAGCTCTATGAGTGTGGGGAGGCTAATCATCTGTGGTATGTTGGCTTGTCAGATACCAGCCGCCATCGTGTGGTGATTGATACGCGCGTAACTGCACATCCAGCTGGTATTTGCGGAGCTCGGCGATGGCGCGCAAGGCGGCGGCACGGCTCAGGTAGCGCTTCTTAGTTGCTTCACTGCGCGGTGAGCGATAGGGCCGGTGTTTGGGCGTTTTATTGCGGCGTGGCATAGCTCTAGTATACGCGGCTTTGCGATGTGACGCCAGTTGTCTCACATGCATCGATCTATGCGCGCGCTCCATTGGCTCAGGGGGTGAAGAAAGAGGCTAGTATATCGAGAGAAGCCAGTGTCTTGAGGTTCATGTCCAACTGCCGCTTCCCTCTTTACGTCTGCGGGGCCTCCTGGTACAATAAGGCCATATGAGTACGGAGTCTCGTGAGAATGCCCGCTCGCACGGTAGCCAAGTGGTTAGTGTGCTGTGGCGTGCTGCACTAGGGACGACCTGGCGAATGGCGGTGCCAACTGTTGGGTTGTTTTTGCTCGGAGTCTGGGCAGACCGGCAGTTTGCAACTAAGCCGTGGCTGATGTTTGCTGGCCTCGTGGTCGGCATTATCCTTGCAGCTGGGCTCATTACGCACCAAATTAAGGGAGGTCATCGCACATGATGTTTTTTGCGGCAGTGCCACACATCTCAGTCAAGGCAGACGAGGTGTTTTCGATCGCTGGCTGGCCAATTACTAATGCCAATCTCGTTGGTCTGCTGGGCCTCATCGTCTTGGCTTGGCTGATGTTTCGCACGCGGGCAGCGGTGCTGGGTAAGAAGAAGGCGAACTTTGCAACTCGCTTGACTGTCTGGTGCTTTGAGGGGCTGTACAGCACCGTTGGGCAGGTCATCCCCAGCAAGAAATGGACGCGGCGCGTTGCCCCCCTTGTTATTACAATGTTTTTCTTTATCGCCGCGCAATATTGGCTAGGGTTATTGCCAGTTGTTGGGCCAGTGATGGTTGGTCATACACCACTATTCCGGGGCCAAAATGCCGATCTTAACATGACCTTTGCCCTCGCGGCCGTTACGATCGTTATGGCGCAGGTATATGCAGCACGCGAGCTTGGCTTTGTGGGCAATCTCAAGCGGTATTTTGTTAATCCACTGCGTGATCCGATCATGTCCTTTGTCGGGATTCTCGAGATTGTGGCAGAGTTCTCGCGCTTACTGAGCCTGTCCTTCCGTCTGTTTGGTAATGTGCTCGCGGGTGAGATTTTGATCGCGATGATCGCCTACCTCACCCAAGTGGCAATGCCAGCGGTATTGCAGCCGTTCTATCTCTTTGAGCTATTCATTGGTGGCATTCAGGCCTATATCTTCTTTATGCTTTCAACCGTGTTTATTTCACTTGGGCTCACGCATCACGGCGGTGATGAGGAAAAAGATACGCACTCAAATACCTCGACTTCTTCAGACGCGAACCTCGTGACCGAAGGAGTAAAATAACATTGGTAATAACTAAATAAGGAGAAATAATTATGAAAGACATCGCATTTACCCTGGCGTATGCTATTCCAGCAGCGTTTGCTGCGATCGGGTGTGGTTGGATTGGTGCCAACGCCATGAAGGCGGCTGGCCGCAACCCAGAGAAGATTAACGACCTACGCACCATGATGATCCTTGGTATCTCGTTTATCGATGCTTTGGCTATCATTGGTTTTGTGGCCGCGATTGTCGGCAAGGTGATGTAAGGAGTTCGCACTCGTGAATACCCTGCACTATTTTGCATCGACAGAGGCGGGTGGTGGCGATTTGTTCTCGTCGCTTGGTCTTGATTGGCAGCTGTTTGTCCTGCAAATGGTGGCATTTGTGGTGCTGCTCTTGGTCTTGAAGAAGTGGGTCTATCCACCGCTACTCGACATGCTCGATCAGCGCGATGCGAAGATTCGCGATGGCCTCAAAGCAGCTGAAAAAGCGCAAAAGGCGGCTGACGAGACCGAGGAGCGCACTGCTGCAATGCTCAAGAAAGCCCGCCACGAGTCGCAAGAAATTGTGACTGCTGCCAAGACTGAGGCAGCCAGCATGGTGAACGACGCCAAGGACGACGCCCACACGCAGGCCGAGCGCATCTTAGAATCGGCTCGCACCCAGACACAGACGGAGCTAGCCGAGGCCAAGCGAGCACTGCGCCGGGAGATGGTCGACATGGTCGTCGAGGCAACGCGTGCAGTGACCGCTGAGACTGTTGACGCGTCGAAAGACCGCCAGCTGATCGAGAAGCATCTGACCACACTTGATAAGGAGCAGCGCTGATGGCGGCCGGTTTTTCGCGCCGCCGCCTCGCTGCGTATGTCGCTGAGCAGATTGCTGCTGGTGCTGAGGTGTCTGCCTTACTGCGTCAAGTTGCCGCCTATCTTATTGACACCCGTGCAACGCGCGATGTTGACGTCGTGGCAGCAACGATTGAGGAAGCGCTAGCTGAGCGTGGTATCGTTGTCGCTGAGGTCACGACGGCACATGCACTGTCGGCTGCTTTGCAGAAGCAGCTCAAGACAGAGGTCACGGCACTTGCTGAGCAGAGTGGCACTGCGCCGGTTACGTCAGTACAGCTCCGCCAGGTTGTCGATCCGTCGGTGATCGGTGGCGTGAAGATTGCTCTGCCAGGCCAGCACTATGATGGCACTATCCAACACAAACTAACCGCCCTTGCGGGCACGAAATAAGAGGAATTATACATGGCTGAAACAACAGTTACAGAGTTGTCCGAGAGCTTGCGGCAAGCGATCGCAGGCCTGGAAGCCTCTGAAGGACTAGAGCAGGTCGGTATCGTGACCCGAGTGGGTGATGGTGTGGCCTGGGTACATGGCTTGCGCCACGCTGGCTATAGCGAGGTGCTCGAGATTGAGACCAAAACAGGTGTCGTTGAGGCATTTGCCCTCAACCTGATGGAAGATGAAATTGGTGCTGTGCTGCTTGGCAGCGACCAAGGGGTAGCTGCTGGCGACCGCGTCAAGCTCAAGGGCGAGGTACTGAGTGTACCAGTTGGCAAGGAGTTGCTCGGCCGCGTGGTGAACCCGCTCGGTGAGCCGCTTGATGGTGGCCCAGCCATCACCACGATGCAGCGTGGCTTGGTAGAGCGCGAGGCGATCGGCGTGATGGGCCGCAAGAGTGTGCACGAGCCATTGATGACTGGTATTATGAGCATCGATGCGATGTTCCCGATTGGCCGGGGCCAGCGCGAGCTCATCATTGGTGATCGCCAAACCGGTAAGACAGCAATCGCACTCGACACGATGATCAACCAAGCCCGTCAAAAGACTGGCGTGGTGAATGTCTACGTTGCCGTTGGGCAGAAGCTGAGCAAGATTGCTCGCCTGGTCGAGCGCCTCAAAGAAGAAGGTGTGATGGATCAGACTATCGTGGTGGCAACCAGCCCAAGCGACCCAGCTTCCCTGCTTTATCTCGCGCCATATGCTGGTACCGCTATGGGTGAGTACTTCCGCGACAATAGCGGCCATGCGTTGATGATCTACGACGACCTCACCAAGCACGCCGTGGCCTACCGCCAGATGAGCTTGCTGCTGCGCCGTCCACCGGGGCGTGAGGCCTTCCCAGGTGATGTGTTCTATTTACACAGCCGCCTACTTGAGCGCAGCGCCAAGCTGAGTGATGAGCTTGGGGCAGGTTCGCTCACTGCTCTGCCAATCATCGAGACCCAGGCGGGCGATATCTCCGCCTACATCCCCACCAACGTGATTTCCATCACCGATGGCCAGATCTTTATGGAGACAGATCTCTTCTACCAGGGGATTCGCCCAGCCATTAGTGCTGGCCTCTCAGTGTCGCGTGTTGGTGGTGCAGCGCAGACTAAGGCGCTCAAGAGTGTCAGTGGTAACCTCAAGCTTGGCC
The DNA here is from genome assembly GCA_938036825.1 of uncultured Candidatus Saccharibacteria bacterium. Classification (GTDB taxonomy): domain Bacteria; phylum Patescibacteriota; class Saccharimonadia; order Saccharimonadales; family Saccharimonadaceae; genus Saccharimonas. The sequence continues at coordinate 41,486 of CALHWD010000005.1, read as the reverse complement.
TCAGCCAGTTCCGCGAGTTGGCAAGCTTTGCCCAGTTTGGTAGCGACCTAGATGCTGAGACCAAAGCGCAGATTGGCCGTGGCCAGCGCCTGACAGAACTCCTCAAGCAGCCGCAGTACCAGCCAATGAGTGTCTGGGAGCAGGTGGTGAGCATTGTGGCGGTGAGCCAAGGCTACTTCGACACCGTGCCAGCCACGAAGATCAAAGTTGCTCAAGATGCTCTGCTGAGCCGTCTCTGGGCCGAGGCTAAGGAACAAATGCGCACTCTTAATAAGGGTGATCAGAAGTTTGGGGCTGATGAGAAACTCACCCACTTGATAGAATCAACCGCGGGCGAAATTGCCAAGGAATTTGCGGAGTAAGCAACGGAGGTCGCTATGCCCAATACGCAACAGCTCAAAGCACGGATTCGCTCGGTTAAGAGTACCAAGCAGATCACCAAGGCAATGCAGATGGTAGCAGCGAGCAAGATGCGCCGCGCCCAAGATGCAAGTCGCACCACTACACCGTATACCACGGCAGCACGTGGCCTCTTGCGCTACCTCTCGCGCCAGGGTGCGACCGACGATCACCCCCTGTTTGCCCAGCGCACAGTCAAGCGCCGCTTGATCATCGTTATCGCTGCCGATAAAGGACTGGCTGGTGCCTACAACAGCAATGTCCTCAAGCGCTATGTCCAGCTCCTGCGCGATGACGATGCAGCCGGGATCGAAAATACTACCATTGCGGTGGGGCGCAAGGCAGCGCAGTTTGTTGCGCGCCTTAAGGATACGCAGGTGGTTGGGGTGTACGAGGATGTGCCAGATCGCCCAACAGGCCCAGCCTTCCGGGCAATTCTCGACACCGCGCACGATATGTTTGTGAGTAAGCAGGTCGATGCGGTCGACGTCGTATTCACCCGCTTTTATAGCAGTATGACGCAGCACCCTGACGCAATCCATCTCCTGCCCGCTGGCCTTGATGCCGAGCAGCTCGATGCGGTGGATGACGATGAAGCAATCCCAGATGATGAAGCACTCTTTGAGCCAAGCCCGCAAGCAGTACTCGACACCATCGCTGCGCGCATGGTCAGTGCCCGGCTCTACCAAGCTCTGCTCGATGCTCGGGCGAGCGAGCACAGCCAGCGCATGCTTGCCATGAAGAACGCCACCGATAACGCCACCAGCCTCGTTGACGACCTAACACTCGAGATGAACAAGCAGCGCCAAGGCACCATCACCCAAGAGCTGACCGAGATCAGCGCTGGTGTGGAGGCAATGGGATGAAACACTACGGGCGTATTGTGATGGCTGCACTTGCCATGTATGCGCTCGTGTGTGCGGTGTTGCTTCTTGTGGGTGGTGCTCAGATGCTATCTGCCAGCCAGGGTGAGGGGCTACTTCTTGGCCTTGCCCTCGTGCTGCCATATGCTCTTGGCGGGCTATGGTATTGGCGGTATGGTCGGCGGCACGGCGTAAGCTTTGTAGGTGTTATAACTGGCCTGCTGGTTATCATTTGTGCTGGCCTTGGCTCGTATATTGCAGGCTTTCTTGCCTCCTTTGCTGTGCATGGTGTGGAGGCGCAGGCCAATGATGTGGCCCGCCTTGCCTGGCCGGCTCAGCCTATTATGGCGTGTGCTGAGCTGCCAGCTATTCGCATGTTATTGCCATACATTCCAATTACCATACTTGTTGTCTATAGTGGTATGGTGGTATACGACTATCTGTGTCATGCTAGGTTGCGCAAAGGAGTAATCGCTGGTAATAATGGGAGAGTAACTTTAGCAAAAATAAAGGAGAAGACCTGATGAGTGAACTACCATCATATAACCAAGAATATACTGAAGATACTCGAGTTGTCCCTATCTTCGTTGAAGGAAAAGATGGTCGCTCGGGTCATGTTGAGATGCTTGGTGTCGATAAAGACGGCAACCCTGATCCAGATGACTTTTCTGGATATGATCCAAGCGAAGAAGATATCCTGAAGATATGGACGGCTCAACATGGACATGCTCCAAAAACATCCGAAGAATATCTGTCGTACGCTGAGCTAGTTAAGGCAACGGAGAAGTGGCACGACCAGTTGGCAGGATTTGGTAGAAGTGCTATACACGGTTCGTGCTACGAAGCTGGGGTTCATCTCCCTTGTGACTATAGCGATACGCCAACCTGGAAGCCAGGCGATGGCTTAAAGGCCTTAGTAAGAGCTGCCCTCTATCGTGTCACAGGAGGAAGTATATTCTTAACAAAACCACTTGCAGACTTGAGCGAATTGGCGAAAGTAGACCCCCAAATGACAGAATGGGATATGTACCCTGTACCGGGGGAGAGAAGATATTACGATCATCGACAAAAAGAAGGAGAAATGAATGAGTAAAAACCAAGGAAAAATCATCCAGATCATGGGTGTGGTGGTGGATGTCGAGTTCGACCGCGAGGTGGAGTTGCCAGCTATCTACGACGCCCTGCACGTCGAGCGCGATGGCCAGACGCTGACGCTTGAAGTGGCACAGCACCTTGACGAGCAAACGGTGCGGACTATCAGCCTGCAATCGACCGACGGCCTGAAGCGTGGCCAGGCAGTAATTGCAACTGGTGCGCCGATCCGCGTACCTGTAGGTGAAGCAACGCAAGGGCGGATGTTTAATGTGGTGGGTGAACCGATCGATGGCGAGCCGGTAGCCGATGATGCGCAGCGTGCCCCCATCCATGCTGAGCCCCCTGCCCTCACCGAGCAATCCAACAAGACCGAGATCCTCGAGACTGGTATCAAGGTGATCGACCTCATTGCGCCACTCACCAAGGGTGGCAAAGCGGGGCTCTTTGCCGGTGCTGGCGTGGGTAAGACCGTGCTCATCCAGGAGCTGATCAACAACATCGCCAAGTTCCACAGTGGTAACTCTGTCTTTGCTGGTGTGGGTGAACGTACCCGCGAGGGCAACGACCTCTACCACGAGATGAAGGATGCTGGCGTGCTGGATAAGACATCGCTTGTCTTTGGCCAGATGAACGAACCACCGGGGGCACGTTTGCGGGTGGCACTGGCTGGCCTGGCAATGGCCGAAGCCTTCCGTGATGAAGGTAAGGATGTGCTGCTCTTTGTCGACAATATCTTCCGCTTTACGCAGGCTGGTGCTGAGGTGTCTGCCCTGCTCGGCCGTTTGCCAAGTGCGGTGGGCTACCAGCCAAACCTGCAGCAAGAGATGGGTGCCCTGCAAGAGCGCATCACCAGTACCAAGAAGGGCTCGATTACCTCTGTTCAGGCTGTCTATGTGCCAGCTGACGACCTAACCGACCCAGCGCCTGCCACTACCTTTGCTCACCTGGATGCTACCATCGTGATGAACCGCGCCCTGACAGAGATTGGTATTTACCCAGCGGTGGACGTGCTCGACTCCAGCTCTAACTCACTCGACCCAGAGGTGGTTGGCGAGGAGCACTATCAGGTGGCTCGCGAAGTGCAGCGCGTCTTGCAGCAGTACAAGGAGCTGCAGGATATCATTGCCATCCTGGGTATGGAAGAGCTCAGCGACGACCAGAAGCAGATCGTTGCCCGGGCACGCCGTCTGCAGCGCTTCTTGGCGCAGCCATTCCACGTTGCTGAGCAATTTACCGGCAACCCTGGAAGCTACTTCAAGCTTGCTGATACCATCCGCGATGCCAAGGATATCCTGAGTGGCAAGTACGACGACAAGCCAGAGAACTGGTTCTACATGTCGCCAGTGCCACTGAGCGAGAAGCAAGACTAGCGCTCCCTGCACATTCTTATACGGCAGCAGCCAACCGAGATATTCTCTCCGTGTTGGCTGCTGTTTTCTTTGCCTATCCTCCCCTCATTTCCCTCCCTCCCCCTCCCAACTATAGTACAAATCGATTTGTACTATAGTTACCCTGTTTTTTCTCTGTTACGGCGGACTCTTTTTCTCTTCTTTTATATATTTATATATAATAGGAGAGAAATCGATATGGATGGATATGGAGATATAGGTAGAGATAGAGGATAGAGATAAATAGAGAAATAGAAAGAATAAGTAAATAAATATAAAGATAAAGAGATATAAAGATAGATAAATAGATAGAAATAGAGATAAGTATAGAAATAGATAGAAATATAGATAAGGATATAGATAGAGAAATAGAAATAGATAAATAGTAGAGAAAGAGAGTTATAGAGATAGAAAAGGAGAATATATGAAGATAGATATGATTAATAAAATATGAGATGGAGAAGAATATATGGATGGAGATAGATAAGCAATAGCTACTATAGAGACTAAGACAAAACTTAGTCACAAAGGAGTTACTGTTATATTGACATTAGCTTTTTAGTATGTTCTGTTTCTATACGCATATTTACTACTCTGTGTTTTCGTATTATCTATTCTTAATCGGTAAATCATAGGAGAGATAAAGCCATCTCTATATAACCTCTTTGTCTCGTAATTTGCCACACCCTACCCTGTCTGTTATAATGTGTAGTATTCATTAACTTTAGATTATTATGGAGTAGTATGGACTACGATTATTCTTCGAGTTATTATTCAACCCCCTCATATACCCCAGCAACCAGCAGTGCTGCAGATCCACTAGTGTGGGTGATGGTCATCATCATGCTCATTCTAAGCTTTGCTGTGATGGCAGTCGTACTTGCCTCGCTGTGGCGAATATTTACCAAAGCTGGCAAGCCAGGCTGGGCTGCCCTTATCCCTATCTACAATACCGTCGTCCTGATGCAAATCATCGGTCGGCCAGAGTGGTGGGTGTTGCTACTGTTTGTGCCTTTTGTCAATATCTATGTTGCTATTGTGTCGGCACTCGAGCTTGCTAAGTCCTTTGGCAAATCAACTGGCTTCGGTGTATTAACGATCTTCTTCCCGGTCATTATGTACCCAATCCTCGGTTTTGGCCCCAGCCAGTATCTTGGGCCAGTTGCGCCTCAGCCTGCGCCGTACCCCTACCCACCACAACAGCCGCAGGCACAGACATCGCAGCAACCACCACAAGCCTAATAAAGCTCTAACATCACCAAGCAATAGAGCCAGCGTAGTGCTGGCTCTATTTGTGACCTCTGTTTTTTGTACGAAATTTGCAGTGCGAGCAAATTATTGCTACGCTATAAGCAGAAAGGAGGTATTATACTATGCCAACAGGGAAATATCTTTTGTGCGGCAAGGGCTGGTGGCCTATTTTGCCCTGCTAATAAACGACGATAAGACTCTAAGCTTATCAACTTTATAGCAGTATTGCTTTAGCAAAAACACATCATACAAGGAGACAAGGATGGGTAAGTATAATCGTTGGTGTTACATTAGTCCAGTACAACGCGCTGGCACGTGCATCATGAAGTTTCTTGCCTAGCCAATATCAGCTACACTTAAAGAAATGTGGTTTTTTAGTTGATCCTATGCGTGTATAGATAATTTTTGAGCGCGCATCTATACAATACAAAGCGTCTCCCCAGTAACAAAGCACCTCTCACACAAGAGGTGCTTTGTCGTATGTCAGCAAAAATGTCTAGGCGGCGTCCTCTGCCTCGGCTTGTTTGCGCGAGGTTTGGCGCGGCGTGGTGGTCTTTTCGAAGGAGCCACCAGCTGCCTCGAGCGCAGCTACCACACTCTTCGACGCGCCTTGCGTCTGGAGTGCAAGCTTGGCAGTCAGTTCACCACGGGTGATTACCTTCACACTGTGGAATGGCGTCTCAATCAGCCCAGCTTCGTACAGCGCAAAGTTATCAACGGTGCCCGACAGGCTGTTGAGATGATCACTATACACCACCTGAGCAGGGGTGCGCAGGCTCTTAAAGCCGCGTGCCTTTGGCACTGCTGTAGCAATACCATTCTGCCCACCTTGGAACATTGGGCGCAGTTTCTTACCAGTGCGGGCGTTTTGCCCCTTGGTACCACGGCCAGCGGTCTTGCCACCGCCAGCGGCAATGCCGCGGCCAACGCGCTTGCGATCTTTATTGGCTGCAATGTGGAGTTCGTTGTATTTCATCTACTTGCCCTCCTTTGTGGGTTGCTTCTTGGCACCAACCCACTGCTCACGCGGCACCATGCTGCGCAGAGCTTCTACCGTAGCATAGGCAATGTTTACCTTGTTGGTGCTGCCCAGGCTCTTCGAAAGCAGGTTGCGAATACCCGTCACGCCAATGACGGCGCGCACCACACCACCGGCAATGATACCCGTACCAGGCGCAGCTGGCTTGATAAGCACGCGCGCACCACTAAGCTTGACTTCCATCTCGTGCGGGATGGTCTCATTCACCACCGGAATAATAACGAGATGCTTCTTGGCTACTGAAGTTGCCTTGGCAATGGCAGTCTGCACATCGGCACCCTTCGCCACACCAACACCAACCTTGTTCTTGCGGTTGCCCACCACCACCAGCGCCTTAAAGCGGAAGCGGCGGCCACCCTTAACGACGCGCGCCACGCGGTCGATATTGACAACAACTTCTTCAAATTCCTTTGGCGTGTCATCACGCTGGTTGCGCCGGTCATCGCGGCGACCACCTCGGCCCCGACCACGCTGGTTGCGCCGGTCATTTGGGCGAGATGTAGTATTTGCAGGTCTGTCTGCCATACTAAAACTCCAATCCTTCCTTGCGGGCAGCGTCTGCCAGGGCGCTCAAGCGGCCAGCGTACTGGCGACCATTGCGATCAAAGACGACTGCACTTATCTTTGCTTTCTTGGCCTTCTTGGCGATGTCTGTGCCCACCTTGGCGGCCTTCTCCGTCATAGTGCCGGTTGCTTTGGTACCAACAGTGGTGGCAGCAGCCAATGTTGTGTGAGCATCATCATCGATAAGCTGCGCGCTCACGTGCAGGTTGCTAATCGTCACACTCAAACGTGGGCGCTGAGCCGTGCCGTGCACGCGGGCCCGAACGCGGCGCTTGCGCAGGTCACGATTCAGGAGTTTTTTTGCTAATGCGTGTGCCATTATTTCTTACCTGCCTTCCCTGCTTTGCGCAAAATTTGCTCACCAACGTACATAATGCCCTTGCCCTTGTATGGCTCTGGCTTCTTAAGAGCGCGGATCTCGGCGGCGACTTGGCCGACCTTTTGCTTGTCGATACCTGTCACGACGATTACCATTCGCTCGTTCGTTACATTAACTCCCTCTGGAGCTTTGTAGTGGACTTCGTGGCTAAAGCCCAGGCTCATCGTCAGCTCGTTGTTGCTCGACGAAACCCGAAAGCCCACACCTTTGACCTCGAGGCGCTTTTCGTACCCCTGGGTCACGCCAATCACCATATTGTTGATGAGGGCGCGCATCAGCCCATGCTGGGCTCGAGCAGCCTTGGATTCATCCTTGGGATGAACCGTCACCTGCCCGTCCTCGACCTTCACCTCGACCGCTGGCGTAATGAACTGCGAGAGCTCACCTTTGGGGCCCTTGACGACCACATCACCAGAGTCAACCGTGATTGTCACACCCGATGGAATCGCCACCGGCAGTTTTCCGATTCGACTCAGACTCATTGCTTACCTTTCGATTAGTAGCCAGCAAAATGTTTGTCTCGTGCTGCCGGCCGCTCTCCATAGGCGAACAACCAGAACGCAAAACTCCCGTTTCACTCGCAAAGTTAATATCCTGCTAATTGTACCACAGATGATGGGGAGAGTGCAAGGATGGAAGTGCCTCAATCTCAAAACCCTCACCAGCTCTTATGCCCCGATAGATAACTATGATGATTAGTGTCTATATCAATATCTTGCGTTGGGCTGAAATCAATCATCACGATCAATTTCACATGCCATCAGATGAAGTATGGGAAGGTGGAGTTAGCGCTGAGGTAGAGGTTGAGCTTTTGTCGGAAGACACCTGTAGAAGCATTTAAAGACATAGTTAGCCAGCATAAACTGCTCATAGGTACTGCTGTAGGATTATTGCTGTGTGCTGCTCCGGCGGCGGACATGCACCACCACTGCCACCGCAATAATCGCGCCAATTATCATCAATCCCACCAGCCCGGCAAGCGCCCACAGTGGGCTCCCTGGCTGCCACTGGCAATCAAGCCAGCCGATTACTTTGTCACTACAGGCAAAAAACGTCAGCATAGCGCTCCCCCGTCGCGAGAATACATCATCTGCGTTGTCATGAGCAACCTCCTTACTGCATATTGGCTCTCTTCTTTATAGTATACACCTACCCCCGAGCAGCATCAAACTGCTCAGGCGTCAAGAGGAGCTGGCCCGTCGATTGCCGGTAGAGCGGGATGTAGCGGCCACTCTGGGGGATAATATGCCGCACGTGCTCGATTGCATCGGCAACTTCCTCCGCCGTCCAGTCTGCGCTCCGATCGCGAATCACAATACTCTTGACCCCTATTGTCGCCATACTCGCGAAGCTCTGGTACTGCTGAGTATGCTCACGCGACAGGTGCACCTGACCAGGCTCTGGCTGGGTCAAAATGAGATTGACGAGGCCATAGGGGTCATTGCGGGGTAGTGGTATATCGCTCCCAGGCTGCACCGTGTGACGAGCGGCAAAGAAGCTCACCGTCAGCGGAAAAACCGGGTCGAGCCCCTGCCGGTGAGTAACCTCGCTGCAGCGCAGGCCAAGCAGCAGCGCTTCGGCTAGGTGGGCTGGCTGCATGGCGTGGATCATATCACCCTGCTCGATCAGCGGCTGGCCGGTCTCGTACTGCTGACGGTTGCGCCGATCAGCCTGCTGCCACTGCTCGGGTGAGCTCGACTGCGCCATCGTCTCAAAGAGGCGCTGCCGCATTACATCATGCTGAGCCTGAGACACGAGCTCAGGCAGCAAAGCAGCACCACGCGCCATCACTGCCCCAACCTTGTCTGGCACGCAGTAGATTGCGAGCTCCTCGCAGCTCATCTGGGCGATTGGCACATGCGCCACTGAATCAATTGCATTATCATAGTGCATTCGACTCCGCAGCGGCAGAGCAATCGGCAGTGTCATAAGCGGTGTCGGCCACCTGAGGTCGGCGCGCTGCAGATCATGCGTACTCAGCAGCTCCACAGCACGCTGGCTTGCACGATACCACAGCGCGTCGGTCAACTGGTCTTCATATGACGTTACTTCGCAGGGTGATGGAGGTGGTACTTCGTATGATGGCATGGCGTTCTATAAGATACTTCGCTTCGTTTTTTGCTTTCGTTCTGAGTACTTGTGCATTAGTATGTGGTATTTTTGATAAAAAAGCAAGGCTAAGATACCAAAGCTTATAGTCTTCCTATATACATGCTCCGGCTTTTTTCTACTGCCATTCTATATACTACAGAACTCGGGATACTCTTACTACACTAGTAGTGAAGATGACGACCAAAGTGAGACTGCTCTCTCCTCATCGCCTTCTTTAATGCACGGCTTGCAACCTCTTCATCGACACCGTATCGCTTGGCGACCTCGCGATCATCCAAGCCAGCTGTTTCTACCACTGGGTAGTCAACAAATAGCTGGTGAACAACAGTGTCTATCTCTTCGTGTCGCTTGTTAATACTCTTATCGGCCTCCTCGTATAGAGCCTGCGAATCAAAATCACCAGCTGTATCAGTTTGCGTGTGTTGTTCTGTTGTTACGCGTCTTTCCATAATTCTATCCTTCTCCTTACAGGAAGAATAGCAAAAAAAAACATCTAATCGTCCAGTTAATATACGCGAAGCTCAAAACCACGCCGCGAGGATAAGCTATGATTCACCATCGTTTCGGAGGTTCTGGTCGCTCAGGTAAATTATGTGAAGCGCCTCCACCACAGGAATAGCACCTATCCATGCGCTGCGTTAAGCCTCTTAATCTAGCAAACCTCCAACAGCCCTTATTTCCTACTGCACCCCAATCTCTACCAAGAGATAGCTTGCAAGCTTATTGAAATAAATAGCAAAGGATGACGCTATATGCTATGATGTTGCCATGGATAAGGATTCTTCGCCCACGCCATCACCGTCTCACGATGCTATATCGCAGCGTCACGATGGCACATCACACCCTCAGCATGAGACGGCACATCAGCAAAACAGCTTGACGCAGCTACCACACCGCTCGCGCTTCGATCGCATGACGTGGCCAAAATTGATAGGCTGGCTAGGTGGTATCTATGTATCAGCAATAGTGATTGAGTACGGCTTAATATTCAGCCTAAGTTATATTCATGAATCGTTCCATCCCTATCATAATTCGCCTATTTCGATCACCTCGATCGTTGGTGCGCTTATGTTTATAGTTATAGCCTTTCTCATGACATTTCCACTCTGTGCGCTGGCTATCATTATACACTTCTCTGTCAGGCAAGCTCTCTTAAAACGTGCAGCCTCCCAAAGCGTGGCAAAGCAACCTCAAGACGATACACCGCAACCTCAAGCTGAGGTAGCAAAGAACGTACCACCAACCGACCCCCTCCCTCGGTTTGTCGACCGTTTGACGTGGCTGCAAGCAGTTGGGGTGGCGGCTGGTGTATTTGTTATATCTGTAATGGTGTTCGGTATTCTCGTTAAGCTATCTGGCGCACACCCTTTGGATGGATTTATGGGGTCTACTCGTCATAATTCAAGCACTCAAAACTTTATTCTTGGAATAGCATATTTCCAACCTGCAGCAAACGTACTGCTGTTTGCTCTATACTTTGCCGTGAGGCGAAAAGATGTGCCCATCTTATTGCGTGCAGCACTTATTGTGCTACCACCTCTGCCTCTAGGGTACATTAGTATGGTAGCGATGATGATAGCTGCTGCCCCCTCTTATTAAATTGGGATAACCGCGTTAGATACTATAAACCTCACAGCCTCTCTCCCAACACTTCATCTGCTGGAGCGTGAGAATCGATCGTTACGATTGAATCTCAGCCCTGGCGTCGAGACGTCGATGTTTGAGAACTATCGACCCTTTGAGCGTTCCTGAGGAGGGAGTATGAAGAGATGACCCGTGAGTAATGAGCAAGGTTTTTGAGGTTCATCATACGCACCACCACGATAATGCCACGTGCTGTCTATCACAAAAAGCGCCCAGGATTTCTCCTGGGCGCTTTCATTTTACTGGCAATGTACGGATTAGTAGATCTTCATCAGCACTTCGCCACCAAGCTTGTGCTTGGCTGCTTCGCCACCGGTCATGACACCCTTGCTGGTACTGACGAGGACGATGCCGCGGCCTTGCTTGACCTTAGGAATGTCGGCAGCAGCCACGTACACGCGGCGGCCTGGCTTAGACACCCGGGCCAGCTCGGTAAAGGCTGGGCTCTCGCCAGCGCGGTTGATGGTGACGACCAACGTACCGCGTGGCTTGCCATCCTCTACGGTAGCACCTGCCAGGTAGTGATTCTTGACCAATTGCTCGGCCACAACTTGCTTGAGCTTGCTGGTGGGCACACGGACTTCTGTCTTGCCGACCATCGCAGCGTTGCGGATTCGGGTGAGGAGATCCGCGATTGGGTCAGTTGATTGTAAACTCATAACTCTATCTCCTTTCCGTTACCAACTGCTCTTTGTAATGCCTGGGATTTCGCCCTTCGATGCCTTCTCGCGGAAGTTGATGCGGCTCAGGCCAAAGCGGCGCATATAACCACGTGGCCGACCGCTGAGGGCATCGCGGTTTTTCCAGCGGGTTGGGCTGGAGTTGCGCGGCAGCTTCTGCAGGCCATCAAGGTCACCCGCCGCCTTGAGCTCAGCGCGCTTGGCAGCGAATTTCTCGATCATCTTTTGGCGTTTGCGATCGCGTGCAATCATTGATTTCTTAGCCATACGCTATTTCCCCTCCTTCTCAAACGGCAAACCAAACTTCTCCAGCAGTGCCCGGCTTGCCGCTGGGCTGCCCTGCTCGATGGCAATCGTCACCTGGAGGCCATGAACGATCTGCGTCTCCTCAAAGGTGAGCTCGGGGAAAATACTCTGGTCGGTGATGCCAAGGTTGTAGTTGCCACCCTTGTCGAACTTGCTGCCCACGCCGTGGAAGTCGCGCACCCGCGGCAGGCTAACATTAACCAGCCGGTCGAGGAATTCGTACATCCGAGCGCCGCGCAGCGTCACACTCACACCAATCGGTGCACCCATGCCAGCACGGATCTTGAAGCCAGCGATCGACTTCTTAGCCAAGCGATCAACTGGCGCTTGACCAGTGATCTTAGTAATAGTATTGCGTACCAGTTGGTGGTAGCGCTTGTCTTCTTTGTGCTTGCCGATTCCTGCGCTGACCACAATCTTCTCGAGCCTAGGCACTTGGTGCACATTGCTCAAGGCTAATTCGGCCTGGAGTTCCTTGCGGTATTGATCCAGATACAAGGCTTTCAAGCGAGGAGTCGGAGCGGCGGATGCAGTTGCCTTCGCCATTAGTTGACCTCCTTGTTATTCAATTGCCGAGCAACGCGTACCTTAGCGCCCTCAGCATTAATAGTATAGCCAATGCGGCTCGTCGTGCCAGCTGCTTCGTCGACGACTAGTGCGAGCTTGCTCAGTGGCACGGGCACATGAATCTCCTTGGTGCCACCACGTGGGTTGAGCTGACTTGGCTTGACATGGCGGTGTCGCAGTCCCACACCCTCGACCAATGCGGTCTGCTGAGCGGGGTTAACGGCCAGCACCTTACCCGTCGTGCCCTTGTCGTCACCACTGATGATCTTGACGATATCGTCTTTTTTGATGCGCTGTGCCATTAGAGTACCTCCGGTGCCAAGCTAATGATCTTGCTATAGCCAAGGTCGCGCAATTCGCGTGGCACAGGGCCAAAGACACGAGTTGCTTTGGGTGTTTTGTCGTCGTTAATAATAACGGCAGCGTTGTCGTCGAAGCAGATAGTGCTGCCATCTTTGCGGCGGATTTGGTCGCGAGTGCGTACCACCACTGCCTTAACGATAGACTTCTTCTTGACGTTGCCAGTCGGGCTGGCGTCTTTGACGCTGGCGACAATCACATCACCCACCCGGGCGTAGCGACGCCGAGTGCCACCCAGCACGCGGATGCACAGAATAGACTTTGCACCACTGTTGTCTGTTACCTTAAGGCGAGATTCTTGCTGGATCATGCTGCCTCCTCTTCGCCTGCGTCATCGTTTTTGAGCTCAATCGAGCCCTGCGAGCGCTTGAGCACGGCATCGAGCCGAAATGCTTTGCGCTTGCTGATCGGGCGTGTCTCGATGACCCGCACCGTATCACCAACATTGGCATCGTTTGTCTCGTCGTGAGCAGCATACTTACGGGTGACGGTGTATTGCTTGCCGTAAATAGGGTGTGTTTCGCGGCTGGTCACGGTCACCGTGATGGTCTTGTTGCCCGCGGCCGAGGAAACAACGCCGGTCAATGTCTTGGCCATTAGTTTGTTCCTTTCCGCTGATTAATTTCCGTTAGTATCTGCGCAATTTCTCGACGATACACGCCAAGGATCCGCGGGTTAGCGAGCTCACCTGCCCGGTGGCCACGCTGGGCCTCAAGCAGATCAGCGCGCTTGGCGGCCAGCTCTTGCTGGAGTGTCTCGAGGCTCTTGACCTCTGTTGCAGGGACTGCATTCTCTGCCATCGCTAGGCCTCCTCTTTCTTAATAAAGCGTGTCTTGACGGGGAGCTTGTGGCTCGCCAGGCGCATTGCCTCGCGGGCGACATCCTCTGGCACACCCTTCATCTCAAACATTACGGTGCCATTCTTGACCTTCGCAACAAAGAACTCAGGGTTGCCCTTACCGCCGCCCATCTTGAGGCCCAGTGGCTTGCGGCTCACCGGGGTGTGCGGGAAGATCCGAATCCAGATCTTGCCACCACGCTTGACATAGCGGGTCATTGCCTGGCGGGCTGCCTCGATCTGGCGGCTTGTGACGCGCTCGTTGCTCAGGCTCTGCAGGCCATAGTCACCAAAGGCAATGTAGTTGCCTCGTGTGGCGTTGCCGCGGTTCTTGCCGATGCGGACTTTGCGAAATTTTGTTTTCTTCGGTAGCAACATTACTTCGCACTCCTTTCACCCTTATAGATCCAGACCTTGACGCCGACAATGCCCACGCCAGGGCAGTTGGCCCGTGCAGTATGGAAGTCGATATCGGCCCGCAGGGTGTGCAGTGGCACCGAGCCCTCGATGACCTTCTCGCGGCGTGCCATCTCGGCATTGTTAAGCCGGCCGGCCACCTCAATACGGATACCCTTTGCACCACTGTTCATGGTGTTTTGGGCAGCCATCTTGACGGCGCGGCGGAAGTTGGCGCGGCGCTCGAGCTGGCGAGCGATATTCTCCGACACCAGCTTGGCGCTGAGCTCTGGCCGACGGACTTCTTCAATATTGATACGGACTGGCAAGCTGGCGATCTTCTCGATCTGTCGCTTGAGCTCTGTCACGCCAGCCCCACCGCGGCCAATCACCACACCAGCCTTGGCAGTGTGAATTGCGATGGTAATCTGGTTTGGGCTGCGCTCAATCTCGATCCGGTCAATCGTTGGCCGGCTTGCATAGCGAGCTTCAATCAGCTCACGGATTTTGATGTCTTCTGCCAACCAAGCCGCAAAGTCGCGCTTGTTTTGGCCAAACCAACGCGAGCTCCAGTTTTTGTGGACTTGGAGGCGGAAACTGACTGGGTTTACTTTTTGGCCCATTTAGTTGTCTCCTTTCTTGGCTGTATCGGTTGCTTTGGCGGGTGCCTTCTTGACCTGCTTCTCCACACCACTCACCTCAACCAAGATATGGCTCGAGCGCTTCTGGAATGGCTGAGCCCGGCCGCGGCTGGCCGGCTTGTAGCGGCGCAGGCGTGGGCCAGCAGTCACGCTAAGGCTGTGGATATGCAAACTGCGTGGGTCAAGGCCATGGTTGTTGATGGCGTTGGCTTGGGCGCTGGCGATTGCCTTCTTAACAGGCAGCGCGGCACGGCGCGGGGTGTGGTCAAGAATGACCAGCGCATCGGCCACACTGCGGCCACGCACCAGGCTAGCAACGATACTAACCTTGCGCGGGGTCTGGTCTATACCCTTGATGTGCGCCCGAACGATGGCTGGTGCATCGCTCGACCCCTGTTGTGTCTGTGATGCGGCCATTACTTCTTATCCTTTCCACCGTGCTTGCGGAACTTACGGGTTGGGCTAAACTCGCCGAGCTTGTGGCCAACCATATTTTCTGTAATCAGCACCGGCACATGCACCCGACCATTGTGCACTGCAAAGGTGAACCCCACCATCTCTGGCGTGATCGTGCTGCTGCGGGCCCAGGTCTTTATCACGGTGCGGTCGCCAACTTTCAGCGCTGCCACTTTTTTGGCAAGCTTGGCGTCGACGAATGGGCCTTTTTTGAGTGAACGACTCATAGACTACCTCTTCCTCTTAGCTTCGTGACGACTGCGGACAATCATCTTATTGGTTGATTTGCGGCGGCGGGTCTTGAAGCCAATTGCTGGCTTACCCCATGGCGTCTTCGGGATGCGGCCTGGGCCCGTCTTGCCTTCACCACCACCCATTGGGTGATCGGCTGGGTTCATGGCCTTACCATGGACGCTTGGGCGCCACCCCATACGGCGACGGCGACCGGCCGAGCCAAGCTTAACATTCTGGTGCTGGACGTTGCCCACCACACCAATGCTGGCTTCGCACTCGAGGCGGAACTTACGCACCTCACCACTGGGCATCCGCACCATGGCATAGCCGTCTTCTTTGGCCATGAGCTGGGCTTTAGTACCAGCGCTACGCACCATCTGCGCACCCTTACCGTGGTTGATCTCGATGGCGTAGATCTGGCTACCAACCGGGATGTTAGCCAGTGGCATACGGTTGCTGGCCTCGATTGGCGCATCGGCACCAGTCTGGAGCACTTTGCCCTTGGTCATTTGGGTATCGGCCAAGATGTAGTGGTAGAGACCGTGCTGATCCTTCACGCGGGCAATCCGTGCACTGCGGTTTGGATCGTACTCGATCTCCTCTACCGTCAGTGTCAAGCCAGCAGCCAAGCGATGGTCGAGCAAGCGGTAGTGCCGCTTGACGCCACCACCACGGTGCCGGACGGTGATTTTACCAGTGTTGTTGCGGCCAGCCTTCTGCTTACCAGCCTTGACGAGGCTCTTGAGTGGCTTGCGCGTCGTTACATCGCTCAAATCCTGCGATGTCATGCCGCGGCGGGCGGGAGTGGTTGGGTTGTACTGCTTAATTGGCATTACTTATCCTCCTTCTGCTCTGTTTGCGGCTGTTGTTCTTCTGTTTCGAACACCTTGATCTCGCCTTCGCTCAGGCGCACGTACGCCTTTTTGCTGTCGTGGCGGTGTGTGGTGCCTGGATAGCGGCGCTTGCCCCGGCTGTAGCGAATAGCTTTGCCGCTTTGTACGGCAGTAGTGACATTGGCTACCTTAGTGCCATCGTACTGTGCCTCAACGGCTGCAGCGATCTGCTGCTTGTTGGCCGACAGTGGCACGTCAAAGATGTAGGTGTTTTGGCTCGTGATGAGCCGGTAGGATTTTTCGGTGGCGCGGGGAGTGACTAATACGAGTTGCATTTATTTGTCCTCCTGTGCGAGCCACGCCGTAATAACATCCAGCGCCTGAGGCGACAGGACGATATGGTCGGCATTAAGAATGTAATAGACATTGAGATACATCGCACTCACAGCCAGCACCTGCTGGAGGTTGGCCGTAGAGCGAATCAGCTCGGGCGACTTCTCGCCAGCGACGAGCAGCACTTTGCGCTCGAGCTTGAACTGGCGGAGGAACGCCGCAGCGTCTTTGGTCTTGCCAGTTACCTTGTCCTCAAAAGGCAAGACCTGGATCTTGCCAGCCTGGTGAGCGAGCGTGAGGGCTTGGCGGATGGCGACACGTTTGCTGGTCTTAGATAGCTTCTTGCGGTAGTTCTCGTTACCGCGTGGGCCAAAGACCACACCACCACCCCGCCAAATTGGGTTGCGGATACTGCCGAAGCGAGCTCGGCCAGTGCCCTTCTGCCGCCATGGCTTCTTGCCACCACCGCGGACTTCGCCCCGCTGCAAGGTGGTTGCACTTGCCTGGCGGGCGTTTGCCAAGAATGCGTCGTAAGCGAGCTTGAGTAGCTCATGGTTCGGCACATCGACACCGAAGACGCTGGTTGGCAAGGTTGCTTTTGCTGGCTTGGTAGATTCAGCCATTACTTAGCACCTCCTAGGATAATTAAGCCCTTCTTCGGGCCTGGGACAGCGCCTTTGACACCAATCAAGTTGTCCTCAGCCGAGATAAACTCAACCGTCAGATTCTTGACAGTGACACGCTCGTGGCCCATCTGGCCTGCCATGCGCTTCCCTTTGAAAATCTTTTGTGGGTACATGCTACCGATCGAACCGACCTTACGCGTGTTACCCTTACCACCGTGGGTTTTGCGGTGGCGCTTAAAGTTGTGCCGTTTGATCGTACCGGCCCAACCCTTACCTTTGCTGATGCCCGTGACATCCACGACATCGCCGAGCGCAAACTCCGTAACGCTCCATGTGTCGCCCACCTTGACATCGCCAAGGTCGTCAACACGAAATTCCCGAATATGCTTCGGGGTGACACCGGCTGGCTTCACATGCCCAGCCACGGCCTTGCTCAGGTTCTTACCCGCACCATACGCCACCTGCACTGCGTTGTAGCCGTCTGTCTCGACGGACTTGACCTGAGTCGCAGCGACAGGCCCAGCCTGGATAAGCGTGACAGGAATCGTCGTGCCATCCTGGCTGATGATTTGGGTCATACCAATCTTGGTACCGAGAAGTGCTTTCATTGCCCTCTTGCTCCCATGTAAAATCCCCGGCGACTAGCAGTATCTTGGTACCAACACTGCGTGGCTACACACTTTGCTGGCCAAGACTTACCAATTCGTCCTGGGATGAGTTGCTATTACGTAATAAATTACAGCTACCATAGTACCATAGAATGGGGCGAGAAAGCAAGAGACCAACACACTAGAGTGCTGGTCTCTTACAGTATGCTGATAAGTGACAAAAATAAGAGAACGTAAGCGTTACTGAGGCTTGACGTAAATTCATTGTAGGCTACAGCAGGACACACCATTCTCAGCCAAAGCTATTGCGACAAACTATAGATCCCTTAGCGTCATCACTATTAACCTAATCCGTTAAGCTTGTCATTCGCTGCCTTTGCAGCGTTAAGGCCACCATCATCATATCTCTTTGCAACATAAGACGCTCGTGAGGTGCCGTTTTGCTGCGAAAAAATTGCCTGTGACGGAACATCTCCTTTCGTATAGCCATCTACGCCTGGTTGATATTGTACACATTCCGCTTCTGTAGAAAACTTTGTAATATCGATCTTTGTACCATTTGTGAATACCTGATAGTGTCGATCTTCGTCTGGTACTTCAGAGACAGCCTTGCTCTCTGGATCGACGGTGTATAGTTCGACATCATCTTTCGATACTTGTATACTTTCACCAATGCGAGAACCATCGCACGCAGGCATACCATTTACCGTTACGAGTGGAAGAGTGGCTGCAGAGCCACTATTTGGATCCGCCTTTTCTGTAATGATACCTGGGGCAACCCAGACTGCATGCTCACCAATAACTTCCCCCCAGGCATCATAGCTCGTTTGATCAAATAAATCACTCGTCTCCGGATAGTAAGGATCAACGCTCGTAGGGGTGACTGCTGCTGCAGGCTTTTCGGTCGCACCGCTATCCTCATGAGCTGCGCCACAGCCAGACAATCCAGCCGTCAAAGCCAACACTGCAGTCGTACCAACTATCCGATGAAACCGTGACAGACCTTTATCTTTCATTTCTTGCGTTGCTATTGCTGCTGATTCGTGAGACATAGGCTGCTCCTTTGGTCACTATTATTGTATAGTTATCTATTGTAGTATCCTCCCAGGCGAATTGCAAATGGGCGTCGGTTCGCGCCATGGAGCTTTGCTGCCTGCCGCCGCCTCTATAGCGCCCACTATGCTACAATATAATGCGTTAATGCGTCACTCAATCTCCTCACCTACCTCTGTCGATACGTGGCTGGCTGCGGCGGCTGCCCAGCTGCGAGCGGCTGGTATTGCCAGCAGCCGGCTCGATAGTGAGCTCTTGCTGAACCATGTGTTGCAGCGGCCTCGACACTGGCTGCACGCCCACGGCGACAGCACACTCCTGCACGAGCAACAGGCGCAGGCAGAGCAGCTCCTCACTCGGCGCCTCCAGCATAAGCCGCTGGCCTATCTGGTGGGGCACAAGGAATTCTATGGGCGCGATTTCGTCGTTTCGCCTGCGGTGCTGGTGCCTCGGCCCGAGACAGAGCAGATGATTGCCCTCCTGCTGCAGCTCATTCAGCCCACCCAGCGCACCATTGCCGATGTTGGTACTGGCAGTGGCATCCTCGCCATCACAGCCCAGCTCGAGCTCCCACCGTGCCAAGTTGATGCGTACGACGTCAGCCCAGAGGCCCTCGCCATCGCTCAGCGCAACGCGCAGCAGCATGGTGTTACCTCTGTTAAATTCATCCAGAGCGACCTCCTCGCAGCAGCGCAGCAGCGCTATGATGTCATTCTTGCCAATCTCCCCTACGTCAGCCCCACCTGGCAGCGCGACGACCGCGAGACGGCGCACGAGCCCACCCTAGCGCTCTTTGCCGAGGGTGATGGGCTCGCGCTCATTTCTACCCTCCTTGCCCAGACGGAGCGATGGCTCGCGCCTGGTGGTCTACTCATCCTCGAGGCCGACCCCTGCCAGCACTCACGCATCATCGCTTGCGCTGCCACGCACCAGCTCACTCATATGCGGAGCGAGGGGTATGCGCTGGCCTTTGCTAAGCAAAAAATCCTTCACTCGACTGTCTAAGTCCACGTTATCCGAGCTTCGTCTTTATCTGTGCGGTATCAACTAAGGCCATAACCTTCTTGATTTCATCACTATCGACAGGCAAGTCATTCAATCCAAGCTGACGTTCTTCTTCACGGTTCTGGCGTTCGATCACATGAATAGACTTTTTATTTGGACGCTTAATACCAAGGAGTAATTCCTCAAAGTCATTCTGCTCATAAGATATGCGATCATAATAATCTCTCGTTGCCTCCATATCGGGCAAATGATAACGCAACACCTCTGTTGGCTCACATCCAATTGGTGCTTCTGCACGATATTCATAACGCTGTTCACCATCATTAAGGAATATCTGTTTTTTTGTTATAGGCGATACACTCTTGATTGTTGCTGAACGAACAGTAATCGAGACATACGACCCATCATCATACCGAACCACTAGTGGAAGCATGGCAACATCCTCTGCATCTTGGTCGTCTTCTTCCTCAAAATGTATTGTCTTTGCTTGGTCAGCATACCTAAGGAATAGCTCATTAACACCACGGTGGAACTGTTGGGCTGCACGACGCTGTTCACTTTCCTGCACTGCTTCTTGTTGTGAAAGAGTGTCCATTGCTGCGTGGGCTTGACTGTACTCCATAATGCTCCTTTTTAGTTATTCTATGTAGTTAGTCTACTATAACACCATACCGCGAAAATTGTAAACTCATACACTTCACCTCCTCGTAGAGCAACAAGAGGCAACTCTTTTCGTCATAACACCAGCTGCAGCGCACGCTGACCCATCTGCCCTACCACATCCACAGCTGTTAGCGGCCAACGCTCGGGCCGCAACATACGATCTACTTTGTCGAGTTCTTGGTGGGTGTAATAGTCTGGCGATTGGATTGTTGCTCGCTGGAGCAGCGCATATACATCAGCCATCTCTTGGTCATCTACTTCTGCTGGCTGCACCTCATCTTGTGATATAAAGGCATCATCCAGCTTGGTATAATCATACTCATAGCAAAATACCTGTGGCTCAGCCAGCGATACATCGCTATGGTCAGGTGCGTCGAGGTAATACGACCGCACTGCGCCAGCATATGCGCCGTATCGATCTACCTCGTAGATGACAATATGCGGGTCGTACACCTGGCCATCATCATCCAAAGCAGCCCGGGCACTCAGGGTGAGGCGCTGCCCACTATCAGTTTCGTGGCCAAAGTATACACTGCGCACCTCACCACCGTCGTAGCGCTGCCGGTCAGCCGCACCACGTCGGCGCGCACTTCTATACTGGGCAGTAATAATATCCTGGACGACTGTAGTGAGCTGCTCAGCCAACAAGCCCGGCTGCTCGTGCTGGCCTGGTGGTGCACACTCAGCGTCAGTATTGGCTGTATATGGCGTGCGACGCAAAGCATCGCCCGCGCGGGGTGGTGTGTTGTATGTCATGTTGTTCCCTCTGTGTGTTAGATATACTTCTCTTTTAGCATACTATACAAGCATAGTCCAAGGCAAATAACAGAGGTGAACAAATGAACAATTTTATACCATATTCAGAATAATTCTAATATAGCTCCCTGTACTCTGCCGTGGCGATCAGTTCGCGTAGCTGGGCTACCTCATGCGTGTCGACTGGTTGGTCGTTGATGCCCATTTGACGCTCGAGTTTTTGGTTCGCTAGTTCGTTCTTGAGATGATCTACTGTTGCAAGCGTGCGCTCGTATGCTTCCTCTGGTGGCAGATTCCTGCCAATGGTCAATTCTTTTGGTATTTTACGCTGAGATTCGCTCCCCTGCGGTGTATCAAATCGCCGCACCACACCATCCTCAAGATGATAGCGAAAACTGTCGCCACCCCGCTCCCTAAGGCTAATCATTCGGTCCTGCGTGCCATCGTCTAGTGTTGTCGATTCGGTCAGGATTGTGACCGTTCTCTCACCCTGTGTTGCATACAGCAAGACACTCGACTTCACGCGGTCAGTGAGAACCGTGTGATCGTATGTATTCGCTTCACCAGCAAATTGCAGCAGCGTCTCCTGCACTAAGTCGTCAAAATCTGCCGCTGCCTGTGCCTTCTCCTCCTTGGAGAGCCGCTCAGCAAACTGCCCTACCGTAGCGATTTTCTCTTGATTGTTTGTTCCGGGCTGCTCATGTGCCATGGTATACCTCTGTTGTGTTATATACTATGACACCTATAATGCTCTCTCTCTCTCTGAAAGTCAACCGATCAAATCAAGAACATGTCTTTGCTATGCCAAAAACCACCCATCAGTTGGGTGGTTTCTTGTTGCTATTGCTCAATACACCGTGATTATTTGATCGATGTGATCATAATGCGGCTGTATTGCTGGCGGTGGCCACGCTCTTTGTGGACGCGCTTCTTGGCTTTGTAGCGAATGACGCGGATTTTGTCGCCCTTAACGAGCGCTTCCACGACCTCGGCCTTGACCTTGACGCCTGCAACGTGCGGCGTACCAACAGTGGTCGTCTCGCCATCGATGGTCAGGAGTGCATCGGCTTCGAGCGCTTTTGTGCCGTCCGGGAGGCGGTCCACCAGGAGGGTCTCTTTTTCGGCGACGAGATACTGCTTGCCGCCAAGCTGAATGACTGCTTTCATCTGATTCCTTATAATTATTAATACTTCCGACTGATTGTAGCAGAGACGGCGGCGGATGTCAAAGTTAGTATACCTCACTATCATTACTCACCAGCCGCTGCACCACCACTGGCAGCTCCGCCTCACTGCGCCATACCTCCGTCCGCGTGGCGATGAGCTGGTCACTCAGGTAGCTCTGCTGGCCCACGCTGTGGTGCTGCGCCAGGGCGATTGGCTTGCCCAGCGCCAGCGCCGCACCCACCTCCATAAGCATCCCCTCGCTGCGCCGCGGCGACGCTTGGACCACGAGTACCATATCGTACTGGGGTAACACGCTCAGCGCACGACGGATGAACTCACCTGGCGTATGGTAGCTAGGCCAGGCTGGGTCGAAGAGATTGCAATACACCGCGCAGCCCACCTGCCTGAGCGCTGCCACCACTGTGCGCATCCGGGCCTGCACCACCGCCTCGTCCTCACCGGTAAAGGCATAGGAGCAAAAAACGGCAGGCGGGGTGGCTGGTGGCGTGGAGTTCATATATAGTAGTATACGCTACTAATAGCGCTGCAGTATATCTCTGAGCAACTTTCTCTACTACTTTGCCATTAGGCGGCTAGTCTCACGTCTTGACGAGCCGCTCATATATTGATATATATATTAACCTTTTGCAATCCCGCAAAGGGTTCGGACTTTTTCAGGAGAGGAAGAACGATGTTTTTCAACATCTTCGTAATCGCTATTTCGATGACAGCACTCGCCCTCGCGCGGGTGCGTTTGCCGGAACATATCAAAAAGTGCCATTGGGGCAGTGTTATCTTCTTCGGCTTTATATGTGCGGTGAATATCGCCAATATTGCGTTCACCCTTGACAAAATTGTCGTGGCTTACGTAAACTTCAGCGCCTCTCATAGAATTGCATTGTCGTGTTGTATTATTGCAGTTCTCACTGCAATTACCATACGACGCACTATGCGAGACCTCAGTCAGCTGAAAGAAGGCGAGGAGATAGTCATCACATTCGTATCCTTATAAGTCCGCTCTCACCACTCACCGTCGAGTGCACTGCATTCCGGTGAGTGGTGAGCTAACCTTGTTTATCCATAATATATTGGCGCTTTGGCGCTATTTTTCGTATTATTTTTCACGATTTTTGCCTCTGTTGCGGGCCGGTTTTTCACAAATCTTATTTCACATCCTGTCATATCTATGCTACGCTGGGTAGTATGAGTATGAAGAGACTCGTGTATGGCATAGCTGGTACAATGATCGTCTTCGCAGGCGCGGGCGTCATCGTAGCAGCCCAGCCAAAGAGTGGTTCGTCAGCGCCTGCATACAATACAACAAGTGCAACAACCGGTGGACATATGGCCAAGGCATTAGCGCCGTCCGACCAGCCATCTGCGCAGACACTCGCACAGCGCAACCAAGCTATCAAAATAATCATCGCCTCCAACGCTTCTCCCAAGGCTATCAAGCCAGCGTCGAAGCCCAGTGAGACACCAACGCCAACGCCAGCAGCTGAGCAAAAGCCAGCCGCAACCAATGGCGCTTCGTCTAGCTCGAACACGCGCTCAAATAACAACGCTCAAAAGAGCAACCCATCGAACAATAAGTCAAACTCCAACTCCAACACGCCATCGCCGGAGTTTGTCGACCGCGTCTTTGCGACGGTCAACAAGGAGCGGGCAGCCCGTTCGCTCGGTACGGTGCAACGCATTGAGCAAATCAACACGAGCTCGCGCGCTCAGTCGGCCTACAATGCGCAGATCAACCAACTCAGTCACGAGGGCGGGACAGATCGCCTCAAGCAAAATTATACCTGCCGCGCCAGTGGTGAGATTCTTGAGCTCGTGCCGATCTCGTACAATGAGCAACAAGCCACGGATGTATGGATCAATTCCCCGCCACATAACAAGATCATGTTCTCAAGTGACTACGACAAAGCTGGCATTGGCCTAACGCAAAAAGGCGACCAATATTACATTGCCATGCAGTTCTGCCGCTAGGAGAGGATAAGCAAGAATATCTGAGAGAAACACTTGCTCAGACAGAGAAAAACCAGCCATGATGGCTGGTTTTTACTTTTCAGAAGAACGTCGACCTTAGTGAATCTCAAAGTCCTCCTTGGTAATTTCACACTTTTTATCGTTCCTTCTCTTGAAGCTAAGAACTGACAACACCCCCAAGAGTGACCCCAGTACCAAAACAAATACTAGTTATGCAACCAGTTCTTGATTCTACCTGCCTGAAGTGGTAGAAGGGCGGTTGGGATTAAGAATGCGAAGCTTTGCAATCCAAATCACTTCAACTCACCATCAAGCGATTCTGCCCCATTCAGGACCTCCCAAAGCCGCTGCACTTCTTTCTCACTGACCACTTGGTCGCCTCGGCCGATCCGTTGGCTCTCACCAATCGTGCGTGTGGCAGACTGGCCACTATGTGCTAGGACAATCAGTGAGCGCACCACCCGCTGGTGGCTGCCCTCTGTGACAATACGGTAGCG
This sequence comes from uncultured Candidatus Saccharibacteria bacterium, assembly GCA_938036825.1. Lineage (GTDB taxonomy): Bacteria > Patescibacteriota > Saccharimonadia > Saccharimonadales > Saccharimonadaceae > Saccharimonas. The sequence goes on along the minus strand of CALHWD010000005.1, from coordinate 16,747 downwards.
CAGCTGCTCTGAGTCACTCACTAAACTAACTTCATGCGCTGTGGCAGCAATCGCATTATCGCTTGAGTTTGGCTGCACTGGCTCGCGCCAAAATGTTGCCGTCTCAACACTTACTCGCAGATTTGAGCCATCATGATATGGTGCCATGAGCCTGAGGATGGCACGGCTTTGGTTCGGAAACAGAGGTGACTCGGCTTCTTTTGCTGGCGCGGCATTGTCCATTCGGTAGCCATACACATCAACCTTATCGGCAAATTTCGTCATCATATGCAAAGCAATCTGGCTTAGCTGCACCACTGCAGCCGCTTGGTCTGCCGTAGTCACTCGTTCGCGCGGAGTGCTATATAAGGTGGAGAATGCTTCTTGGGCTTGAGTTCGTGTCATTCATCTGTCTTTTCTGTCGCAGCAAGCGACGCATTATATTAGCAATAAAACAGGGGGCATCTCGATGATTGAATAATATCGCATTCTCTTCCCCACCTTCTCTGAAGTACTGCAAAATGCCCTAGATTTAGCCTTTTAGAGCTGGTGGAATTAATGGCTATCATACTTCATTCATTGAAGGCAAATCGGTGCAAGAGAAGGCGAAGCTTTGCAGCTCAGCCTATACTATTCGATTATCTTCTCAAACACTGTCGTGTTATAGATCGTTGCGCCCTTGTGGAGATAAAAGCGATGGGCTGCTTGGCGCTTAGGGTTGGAGGTGAAGGTGAGCTTGGTCGCACCATGTTGCTGACCCCAGCTTAGCATCGCATCCCACAGCCGCGAGCCGACTCCCTTGCCCTGCACCGATAGGTCGGTCACAAAATCATCGAGGTAGATCTTGCGCCCAGCGATTGGCCCCACCAGCAGCGCGAGCGTTGCCATGCCCACCACCTTGCCATCAAGACGAGCCAGAAGCAGAACTTGATTCTCAGCAGCAATCACGGCCTCTAGCGCCTGGCGCAAAGCGTCTATCGCTGCTGCATCAGAGGTGGTTGGGGTAGTTGGCGCGGTTGTTCCGGCTTGGTGCAGCACATCGCCCAGTGCTGCGATTGCCGCCACATCAGCTTGGCTGACGGCGGTTGCCTGTTCGATTATGAGTTCTTCCATATATCGATTATACTACAAGTATGAATCAGCGTATACTCACCCTACGTGATGCGCTCGCCACTCACCCGCCGCGCATCGCCTACCCAGAAGGCACCAACCCCATTATCCTCAGCGCCGTACGCCAGCTAGCCGATTGGCAGGCCGCTCGGCCTGTGCTTGTGGCAGATAGCCCAGCAGCCATCAAGCAAGCTGCCGCCGATGCAGACATCTCGCTCAATGATATAGAAATTCTGACAGTGCCCCACCAACACGATACGACATCGGCAAATACCACCAACACACCTCCCTTTACCCCACTCACCTACGCGGCCCAGCTGCTTCACGATGGCACGTTTGATGCTATGGTGGCTGGCATTGATCACCCCACCACTGCGGTGCTGCGGGCTGCGCTGAAAGTTGTTGGCTTAGCACCCGGGGTGCGCTATGCATCGAGTTTCTTCGTGATGGATATGCCTTATTTTGCTGGCGGAGAGGATGGCTTGCTTATCTTTGCCGACTGTGGGATGAACATTACACCAGACGCCGCTGGCTTAGCCGCCATTGCCGAGGCCAGTGCTTTGAGCGCCACCCGCCTTGGCTGGCAGCCCCGCGTTGCGCTGCTTTCCTACTCTACACTGGGCAGTGCAGGTGGCCAGAGTGTCGAGACGGTTCGCCGCGCACTCGCAGAGGTACAAGCCCACCAGCCAGAACTCCTCATTGATGGCGAGCTCCAGCTTGATACCACTCTCGTCCCCACCATTGGCCACAAAAAAGCCCCTACCAGCCCTGTCGCTGGCCAAGCCAACGTCCTCGTTTTCCCCGATCTCAACTCTGGCAACATTGCCTACAAGCTCGCCGAACACCTGGCTGGTGGCCATGCCTATGGCCCTATATTGCAAGGCTTTGCGCGGCCAATCAGTGACCTCTCGCGTGGCTCGAGTGTCAATGATGTGATTGGCGCAAGCTTGATTGTTGGTAGCATGGCGAATGAATAAATTGCGCAATTTATTCACGCAGGCTGGTGATTTCTTGCTTGCTTTTTGCAATCGTTTTCTTTGTCGTGTTCTCTTCGCACCTTCTTTTCTGCAGTGATTATTTTGGCTTGCGTATCAATTTACTGCTGCGCCAGAGCGCCCTTTTGCTGCTTACTTTTCCTGCCGCAATGCAGGTAGATGAGCCGGTTTTTTGGTTGCACATTGCAAGTAAAGTACTTGTCTTTGTGTCGTTCTCGTGCTCTCCGGTAGTGAGAAATCAAGGTTCGAGACGACACTAGTTGCCTTTCTCCTATACAATGATATTGAATATATTCAAAGAAAATTCACTATTATATTTTGTCATAAGTGCGCATTCTACCACCTACCATACCATCAACATTCAGTCATTTATTAACCATGGTGAATAAAATTAATGTTCGATTCATAAAAATAACAGTGGTAGAGGTTGCACAAAATCTTATCTATGGGATTGTAAAAATTCGCGCATTGCTGCAATTGGTTTGATAGTAGGATACGTCGCTGCATCTTCTTCTGGCGATAACTCAGCGCGCGTCCGGCTATTGTAGCCATCTGGGCAAAATATTTTGTCCCAACCAAAGCCACTGTCGCCTCGCGGATGTGCTGCAATACTGCCAGGTAGCTCACTGCGAAAAATATGCATCTCGCAGCCATCATAGTAGCCAAACACGCACACCGCCAGTGCCGATCGATCATTAAATCCATCAAGCATACGGCATAACTTTTCCAGTCCATCTGGTGCCTCAACGAAGAACTTAATGAATGGGCCAGGTAATCCATTCAGCGCCGCAAACCCCAGCGACACATCTTCCACAAGAACTGGCCACTGGGCAATTTCGTACGCTTCACGCACTTTGTGTCGAACAACCTCCTCGGGTGAGGACGATTGAATTTCTACCAAATCAATCTTGCGATGTTCTAGCGGCATACCAAGCATGCGCGCTAGGTAGTCGGCCTTGTGCTGGTTGCCCGTGATGAATAGTGGTTGCTGCATGATACTTCCTTTGTATATTATCACTCGATATTTCTTGTCTACTCTTTTAGCTAGCTATATTTTTTAATACATCAATAATCTCAGAGTCATCTCTTACTACCACAACATGCGGTAGAGTCAAGAACCAGGGCTGTTCATTATGAACAACAATGATTGGCTTATCAAGCGCCATCGCCATACCGACTTCATATCTTGCACTTTCTTGGTCAGGTTCCCACAGATATATAAGTACATCTGCTTCAGCAATCGCTCTCTTTTCATCTATTGGAGAAAATCGTGACTGATCATCGCGATAGTTTCGAAACCAATCACAGGGGATAGTATAACCTGCAGATTCAAGCATTGTTGCCACACGATTAGCTCGCGAGAGATCTTTTCCAGCGCAATATATCGTTGTAGCGTTACTCTTCTCCTCCCGATTTTTCTCTGGCTGCGCCCGAAAAACCTCGACCCATTTGCTATCCTCCACTAGATCGTTGTACGCAATATAATAGCGCCCTTGAAAACCGCCAGCATGTGCAGCTTTGCGCGCCACTGCGTCTTGTACCTGCTGAGGCGAAAAGCCAAAATCATCGCGCAGTGCATCGAGAACAGCCTGCACATCCGCCAACTCCTGCAGCGCCTCTTCTAGCCTATCATCGCCTAGTGGAATTTCGTTTGCCTCCTCATGAATTTTGCGCTACAGCTCACGGCGATACGCCGCACGATCCAATTGATGATACTCCGTATGGAGCACCTGCGGGTCGGCCTTGCATTTCTCGACAACTTTGTCACGCACGAGCTTTTCGAGATAGAATCGCACCATTGCTTTATCCTCCTTGTCTGTTGGTTGTTGGGTTCCTTTTGGGTTTATATAGCCTACTATCAAAAATTGCTATTATCTCACAAGTATTTCATCATGAATTTTGTTCACCACCATTCATGGGGCTATCTTCACTTGCACTTTGCAACTCATCGCGTAGACGCATCCATATCTTGCCAAGCTCATTACGCCCAGCATGGTCGCTACCCCAACCCCAAAAGCTATCATCGTCATTCATTTCCACAATATATCGGTCGCCCGATGCAATGAGTGTCTCATGCACAAGATCGTGCTGAGCAAGCTTGCAGCGTACAATTTCTTCCATAATTGCTACTTTCTTATCGTCCCAATTGGGATCTTCCTCAGCCTTATGCTGATTGGCAAAATCAGACGCTACGCGCGGCGAGCGGCATAAGCGCACCTGCTCAGCCCGAGTTGGATTGGTGTCAAAAAAATGCGCTGCTTGATAGGCATGTTCGCTCGTAGGGTACAGCACGCCGCGCCACTCAACCTGGCATGGCGCGAAGTTATCAAAGACATACCAGCCATCTAGGAAAAAGCCAGCCATGGTTGATTTGTTGTGCGTATTGTCTGTCATATTCATTATATTACCTCTGTTATAGACTGATATTTGCTGCGATTTTGCTCTTGTTACTATTACCTCTATTATTCGCTATTTCTCCTCTTTTCTGTCTTATTTTTGAATCATCTTTGCTATATATTCAGATATTTCTATAGTCTTGGGTTCACTTGCTTTTTGCAATCTAATTGATTCGATGCCACGTTATCTACACACTTCCTGGATTCTATACATAAACCGCTAGTTGGCCACATCTATATATTAATCACGCTCGACTCCATTTCCTATCTTTTGCCATTAGTAGCCTCCGTATGTCTTTTCTCCTACTGGATGAGTGTTAAGAATTGTGCTTCGTCGATAATCGCCGTGCCATACTTCTCCGCCTTGGCTTGCTTGCTCGTACCAACTTTACCACCAGCAACAAGGTAGGTGGTGTCTTTACTGACGCTGCTTTGGAAGGTACCACCCAGAGCACGGATTCTTTCAGCCGCTTGGTCGCGGCTCATTGCTTGCAATGTGCCAGTGATAACGAATTTTTGACCAGCGAGCTGCTGTGACGATTGCGTATGTTGCGGCACGACACCACATTGAGCAAACTTATCCAGTAAAGCAACATTGTCTGCATCACTGAACCACGCGACGATCGATTCAGCCACTACCACGCCAATGCCATCAATCGCCTGCAGCTCGTCAAGCGTGGCAGAGCGCAGGAAGCCAAGCAATTGCTTGTCATTTGCAAGTGTATTGACGAGTGCTTGCGGCTCATCATGCAATGCATTCTTTTCTGAATCATTGCGATTATTGTTCACACTGCCCTGCTGGGGTACATCGTGTTTTGAATTATCTGCAAAATGTTTCACGATATCGATCGCCGTCTGCGCACCCACGTGGCGAATGCCCAGGCCGTAGAGGAAACGCTCAAGTGCTGGGCGCGTTGCAGCAGCAATGGCATCGATAAGCTTCTGCGCCGAGACCTCGGCGAAGCGATCAAGCTGGAGAAGATCCTCCTTCCTCAGCGTATAAATATCAGCTAAGTCATGCACCAAGCCAGCCTCGACCAATGTAGCGACATTCTTCTCACCAAGTGTGTCGATATCCAGTGCCCCTTTGGATGCAAAGTGTGTGAGGGCGCGTGTGAGGATAAGCGAGCTACTAGCACCACGCACCCGGTACACTGCCTCACCAGCAGGCCGCTCGAACTGCAGCTCGGGATATTGGCGCTGAAGCTCAGCTGGGTAGTCAGTCGGCTCGGTATTAGCTGGGCGTAGCTCTGGCAGCACCCGCTCGACCTGCGGGATGATATCACCTGCCTTGAATATGACCACTGTGTCGCCGCGCCGCACATCAAGCCGGGCAATCTCGTCGGCATTGTGCAGGCTGGCGTGCTGCACCGTCGTGCCAGCCACGACGACTGGGTCGAACACCGCCACTGGTGTGGCAGCACCTGTCCGGCCAATGCTAATGACGATATCGCGCACGATGGTGGTAGCTTGCTCGGCTGCATATTTGTAGGCCACCGCACCACGCGGATTCTTGCCCACCATACCCAGGCGGTCGTAGAGGGCGCGATCGTTAATCTTGATCACGAGGCCATCGGTATTGAACGGCAAATCGTGGCGCTGCTCACCCCACTGCTGGACGAAATTCATTACCTCGGCTAGATTCGTAAAGACTGCCGCTTGCTGGTTTCGTGTGATACCCAGCGCCGTCAAGGCATCATAAGCGTAGCTGTTGGTCGGCACCTCAGCCGCATCATCACGGATGACATCATAACCCCGAAAATGGAGTGGGCGCTGTGCCACGAGTGCTGGGTCGAGCTGGCGAATGGTACCAGCCGCAAGGTTACGCGGATTGGCGAAGGCTGGCTGGCCAGCAGCTTGCTGCCGCTGGTTGAGCGCCGCAAAGTCGCGCTTGAGCATGACGATCTCCCCCCGAATCTCCGTCCTGCCCTGCAGCAAGTGCTCAAAGCCAGGTGCTTCACGCAGACGTAGCGGCACATTGCGAATCGTCCGCACGTTATTCGTCACATCTTCGCCAACGTAGCTATCGCCCCGTGTGACGGCTTGCACGAGCACGCCATCATTGTATATGAGCGCGCAGGCCAAGCCATCCATCTTGATATCGGCAAAAAATTCGTGCCTGTGCCCCGGCAAGAGCTTATCCATACGCTGCACCCACGCCTCGACCTCTGCCGTGTCAAAGACGTCATTCAGGCTGACCATCCGCCGGCGGTGCTGCACTTTGGCAAAGCCGCCTTTGAGGGCGTTGCCGACCCGCTGGGTGGGCGAATCGGGCGTGATGAGTGAAGGGTGCGCGGCCTCGAGCTGTTTGAGCTCGGCAAAGAGGCTGTCGTACACCGCGTCGCTCACGCTGGGCGCATCAAGCACATGGTATTCGTAGCTATAACGATTGAGTAGCTGGCGCAGCTCGGCACTGCGCTGAGCTGGCGATGAGGTGAGTGATACTGTGTGTTTGTCTTGTGTCATAGCGGTTCCTTACTGCCTTTAGTATAGCGGAATTTGGCGGTGGGTGCAGCTTTTTTAAGAGAAGATTTAGTATAACCATCCTGCAAGATTGGTGTGTATCTGGTCTAAAGCCCTTTGCTTCTTTCACGCTCACCCCCACACTCACTCCTCCGGAACGCTATAAGGGTCGATACTTCCCAAGTATCGACCTCTTGCGCTGAGCTGAGAATCTGTCAGCACAATGACAGATTCTCACACTCCATCGGATGAAGTGTGGGGAGGGTGAGCTAGTATCAGGAAAGCAAATACCCTTACGATTCACATTCGATACTATTTTCTTCAGCAAAATAATTATCTAACCACACATCTGTTCTGCCGTTAAGTCTGAGCATTGTGTTAATGAATATTAGCTAAAAAATTCTTGCTTTCGTCACCAAACGCGCATAAACGAAGTCTTCATCAATCACCCATATCACTCACCCAAAAAAACCAAATCTCGAGCGATGCTATTTTGAGAGCTGCGCATCCTACGCTGGCGCTGCCGTATCATCAACGATCTTGCGATAGAGGAGGTAGATATACGCCGCGCACCATACCACCGTCACCGAGCTGATGAAGCCCGCGAGGACGGGCATTGTCGGCACAGAGGCGTACCATTGCCAGAGGTGCTTGAGCCAGGCATCAAGGAGAATAGCAGGGATCATCACCACGCACCACAGCACTGCCACACTGCCAAATAGCCACAGCAGCCGGTACAAAATCCGCAGCCGTCGCCCTACCACCAAATCGCCCGCCGCTGCCAGCGCCCGCATAGGGTACATACCAGGCAGTGTCACCACCACAAGCGCAATGAAGGTGCTCGTGCCCCAATAGAGCGTCAGCACTGCCACAGTGGCTAGCAGCACATAGAAGAGCATCGAGCCAAAGCCCTCGCTAATCACCCCATTGCTCGACAGGCCAATATACACCAGCGCCATTGCCCCCAGCGGAATAAGCTGCACGAGGAAGACGAGGACGACCATCAGCGTAGCCACCAGCGGCGCACAGGCATTATACAACCCATCGCGCAGGCGTGGCGCTCGCCCTGCCTTGTACTCGCGCAGCAGCCACACTGTGGTGAGCCACACTAGCAAAAAGCCCAGCACCACATAGAGCTGCTGGTCGGCACTGAGGTTGCCGCTGCCCGTGCCAAAGGCCGTCACCATAAGAAGCCCTGCCTCGCCTAGCTTGCCCCAGGCACCAGTGAGAATATCCTTACCCGACTCTGCCAGCATGCTTTGCAGGCGGTCGTACATCGCTTGGTTGGTAATTGCCCCCAGCGCCAAGAGCAGCACGGCATAAAACACCGCTAAGAGGCACAGCGTCCGCCAGTGTGCCCGCACCATGCGCAGCACCTGCGCGGTGAAGGCAATGTAACCTGGCAATTGCAGCGAGCGCGCATAATCGCGCCGGCGCGTGCGGCGGAAGCTCCGGTGTGGTCGGCGCTGTTGTAAATTACGCAACCACTGGCGGCTACTCGCCACTACCCTACCACCACGAGCCCGCCAGGTACGCCAATGGAGGTTGGCGCGCCAGCTGGGCGGCACTAATGGAGTATTATCCGCATGCGGCGAGCGAGCCTTTGTGGGGGTAGCACCACGAGAGGATGATGTTGCCTTTTTTGCAACACTATGACGTTTCACCTCTGTTTTTGAACCATGCTTGCTCACGTGCGCCGTGGGAGCGGTGCGTGATGCTGAGCGGCGAGTTGACTTCGTTGTTTTTTTTGCCACAGGCACTGCCCTACCATTTGTTCATATCTTCGTTGAGGCGCTTGATGCGGTCTTCGAGCGGCGGGTGGGTGCTAAACAACCGGCTAAAGAACCCCGGCTTGAGCGGGTTCACCATAAACATATTAGCACTTGAGCTGACCTGCTTCTCCATCGGGCGAGTATACATCTGCAGCTTGCCCAGTGCGCTCGCCAGGCCAGCTGGGTCGCGAGTGGTGAGTGCACCAGTCGCATCGGCCAGGTACTCACGCTGGCGGCTCACCGCCATTTGCATAATGGCCGCCACGATGGGCGCAAGGATAATAGCCACAATGCCAAGCACCAATAGCACCGGATTGGTCTCGCGGTCATCATTGTCACGGAACCATAGCATGCGCAGCGCAATATCTGACACGAGGCCGATCGCACTCACCAGGCCAAAGGTAATCATACTCACCCGAATATCGTAGTTTTGGACGTGCCCCATCTCGTGGGCCAGCACAGCGGTCAGCTCGCGATCATCCATAATCTCCAGCAGGCCAGTCGTCACGCCCACAATGGCATGCTTGGGGTCGCGGCCAGTGGCAAAGGCGTTGGGCGCTGGGTCGTCGATAATATACACCTGCGGCATCGGTAGCCCCACAGTGATGGCAAGATTCTCGACGGTGCGCCACAAACGGGGATTATCTGCCTTGCGAATCTCCACCGCACCAGTCATACTCATGGCAAGCTTGGAAGCGATGAAGTACTGCACTAGTGCATAGATCAGCGCCCCAATAAACGTCCCCCAAAAGATCGTCAGGTTGCCTTGCATGCCGCGGCTATTCATAATTAACTGCGCCGCCAGGCCAATCACCGCCACCATCGCGACGAAGACAATCATCAAAATAACTGTATTACGTTTGTTGTGTGCAATTGCTCTGTACATAGATATATTGTAGCAGATAATGGTGGTTTTGCGAGGTGGAGCTAATGCTAAACAGTGGCGCTGTGAAATTCAAGTTATAAAAAACCGCCCTGCATCGAGAGCGGCTTTGTTATAGTGTGCGAGGTATCTAGAACTGCACTTGCACTGGGTTTTCGACACTGGCGCGGTCTTCCACCTCGAAGAACTCGCGGGCTTTGAAGCCGAGCATGCCAGCCACGATGTTAGCGGGGAACATAGCGATGCGGGTGTTGAGGTCGCGCACACCACCGTTGTAGAAGCGGCGCGCTGCCTGGATCTTGTCCTCAGTGTCCACCAGCTCTTGCTGCAGCTGGATGAAGTTTTGGTTGGCCTTGAGCTCTGGGTAGGCCTCTGCTACGGCAAACAAGCTCTTCAGAGCGCCCTCGATCATATTCTCTGCCGCAGCCGTCTCTTGCACGCCTTGGGCATTCATGATGGCACTGCGAGCCTCAGCCACATTCTCGAAGACTTCCTTCTCGTGCGCTGCGTAGCCCTTTACCGTACCGACTAAGTTCGGGATGAGGTCTGTCCGGCGCTTAAGCTGGACAGTAATGTCGCTCCAAGCTTCGTCCACGCGGATCTTCAGCTTGACCAAGCTGTTGTATGTTGCCCACATGAAGATGCCAAACAAAACGAGCAGGCCAATCACGCCGAGCAAAACGATTAATGCTATTGTCATAGTGTCGTTTCTCCTTTTTGGTTATAGCTTTATTATAGCAAATTGTGTGGCTTTCGCCAGCGGTTGGGGTAATTCTACAATAAATCTTGGGCTAATAGCTACTACGACCGCTACCACACACTGCCCTTCTGGCTATGCACACGAAAAAACCACTCTCCCCGAGTGGTCTTCTCTGTTATATCACGCCTGGTGCGCAAGGCGGGAATCGAACCCGCACGGCTTTTGGCCAAGGGATTTTAAGTCCCTCGCGTCTACCAGTTCCGCCACTCGCGCCTGCAGTCGCACTTTTAGCATAGTAGCCATGTGCTGCTTGTATTATACTATGTTTATGAAGCAAATTGTACATATTCATGGCGGATCACCTTTTGATTCCTACGAGCGCTATCTCTCCGCGTTGCGCACTAACCCGCTTACTTATGAAAGTCTTTTTCGTAAAACAAAATGGCGCGATTGGCTCGCCGTAACAATGACAGATTTTGATGTACTCCTACCTACTATGCCCAACAAGCAAAACGCGCGGTATTCCGAATGGAAAATCTACTTTGAGAAAATATTGCCTTTCCTGGGCGATGACGTGCAGCTTATTGGCAGTAGCCTTGGGGGAATATTCTTAGCAAAGTATTTACACGAGAACCCTCTTGCCACACCTGTTAATCGACTCATCTTAGTTGCCGCGCCGTATGATGATGCAACTCACGAAGACTTGGGCGATTTTATATTACCAAGTGCAACTGGACTCGAAAAATCCGCCAAAGAAATTCACCTATTGCATAGTAAAGATGACCCAGTCGTGCCGTTTACTGAGCTAGCAAAATTTCAGTCTGATCTACCAAGCGCAAAAAGTCATATATTCGTTGACCGAGGTCATTTTCAACAGCCAACCTTCCCTGAGCTGCGCGACCTACTTATGTCATAACCTATTTTACGAATCATGAAACCATGCTCAAAATGTGGCGAACACAAGCCAAAAAGCGACTTTTTCGTGAGGAACACTGCGACAGGTACGCGCCATGCCCTAATAGCAAGCAGTGCTACAAAGCTCAGCGCCGCACGACCCACGCTGAGCATTATCGCAAGAACCAAGCAGCTTACCAGCAGCGTGCCAAGCAGCGCCGCGAGCGACTACGCGTCGAATTTCGCTACAATATGCTTGCTTATTTGCGTGATAAATCGTGCGCAATCTGTGGTGAGGATGATGTTCGTGTACTAGAGTTTGACCATATTGACCCAAAGTCGAAGCGCTTTAGCATCTCGCAAGCAGTCCGACTGGGATACTCGTGGCCAGACGTCGTGGTCGAAATGAAAAAATGCCGCATCCTCTGTGCTAATTGCCACAAGCGACACACTGCACAGCAAATGGGCTGGTATAAAGCATTCCAAAAATAATACCACATGGAGGCACCGAGCGGACTCGAACCGCTGTACGAGCTTTTGCAGAGCTCTGCCTAACCTCTCGGCCACGGCGCCACACCCCTATTATACCAAACTATATCTGTTCTTTGAACATCTCATAGAATGCACCACGCTGCGCCATCAATGCGGTAGCAGTGCCATGTTCAACGACGCGGCCGTGAGCGATAACGTAGATGGCATCCGCCTTCTTGACGGTACTATAGCGGTGGCTAATGGTGATGATAGTCTTGCCCTGCTGAGCAAAGAGGTGGCGAAAGATGCGTGCTTCGGCGGCAGCGTCGATGGCGCTGGTGGGCTCGTCGAGGATGATGATGGGCGCATTGCGATACAAGTTGCGTGCTAAGGCCAGGCGTTGCCACTGCCCACCGGATAGATCTACCCCTGTTTCGTGGTCATCCGCCTCCATCCATTTGCTGATATAGCTATTCCCACCATGAGGGAGTTTGCGGACAAAATCGGCTGCCTCGGCCTGGCGCAGTGCAGCATCACGGCGCGCTGTATCCACTGGCTGCGAGACATCACCATACCAGACATTCTCGTGCGCCGTGGCGAAGTCATAGCGGATGAACTCCTGCCCCAGCACGGCCAATTGCCGGTGCCAGGCTGCTGGGCTGATATGACGGAGATCGTCCCCATCAATGGTAATGCTGCCTTTGGTGGGCTGATACAGACCGGTGAGCAGCTTAACGAGCGTGCTCTTGCCAGCGCCATTTTCTCCCACGATGGCAATGTGCTGGCCACGGCGAATCGTGAGAGAAATATCGCGCAGCACCGCCGTTTGCGTGCATGGATAGCAAAACGACACCCGCTGCACCGCGATCGCATCGCGCAGCGTCACCTCATCGATAGTGGCTGCCTGGCTCATGGTAGGCAGCGCCATAAATTGCTGGTAGTCTGCCATGGTGGCGAGGTCTTCGTCAATCATATTATATATACTGATGATGCTATCCATCCCACTCATCACTCGCCCTACCATTTGCTGCACCAGCACAAATTGCCCAATTGGCTGGCGATGCGCCACGATCTCCAGCACCACCCAAGCAAGCGCCACTACCTCCGCTGCCGCCTGGATAATCTCTCCGCCCAGGCGCTGCCCCATAAAGCGGCGCTCGTAGCCAAGCACCCGCAGCCGATCTTTATCCCGCAGTGCTGCTCGCTCACCAAGTAGATGGTGGATCACTCCATAGAGGCGCAGCTCGGCAATGAAGTTCGGCCGGCTAAGGATGTGCTCGATCCACGCCATGCGCCGCCGCGTACCCACCTGATCGCGCCAGTGGCCAGCCTGCAAACGCGACAGCCGCACCTGCACCACACTACTTGGCACAAGCGCCACAAGCACGAGCAGTCCCAGCCACCAGCTCACCACCACCATCATCCACAGGCTTGTTGCCAGCGACACCAGCGCTGTCAGCATTCGCACCAGTTGGATAAAGAGGTACGAAAATGACTGGACGAAGCGCTGTGCCTTATCAAACATATCAATGGTCGCAGGGTCATCGTAGCGCCAAAAATCCAGCGCATGGAGGCGAGCATACATGTGGTCGCTCATGGCAGCCTCGATGCGATAGCGCGACACTTGATCATGATACCCCTGCACCACCGACCACACACTCGCCACAACGCCCAGTACCACAGTCATCACTACATAGATGAGGAGTTGCGGCTGACCACCCGTCGCATATGCCTCGGCCAAAGCCGTTGTCGCAAGAGCCGCGTAGTATGCCGTGGCCAGTGGCAGCACCGCCGACAGCACCGCTCCCACCGCTTGGACTGCAATCGTCAGCGGTGCCTCCCGCCAAATAATCCGCACCACTAGCCATAGCCCCACCAGACGTTGGCGTAGTGAGGGGGTGGGTGTGGTAGCAGATAGTTTAGTCATGATCGTCAATTATTGCGTCGGGTTATAGCCTTATTGTAGCGATTGCTGCTCTGTACTTCTTTTAATCTTTTGGAGAAAAACATGGGTGAGGGCTAACGTGAGAGGAAGCGATCGAGCGAGGGGGCTGGCTTTTAATACTTCCTACTGGTAGCCAGCCTCACACATTGACTGCGTCGGATATGTTGATAAAACGAGCGCTTCTACTTGTTTCGTGGCTGGCCTCTCGATATTTTCTTGCTCGGTAAGCATGCTAGGCTGGCGCAAGAGATGAGTATGGCTATAGAAACTCAAATATTGCCAGCCACCAAGCTCGAGTGGCGTCTCACGACTGGGGTGCGCCACTCGTTTGCTTGGCGGCGTCTCTCGCAGACCTATACCTTCCCCAGGCTCACCTGCAGCTCAGCGCCATCTACCATAGCCGTCGTTTGGTAGAGTACATCGTCTGGCTGCTTCATTGTCGCTAGCGTCTCGCTGGCGATGGTGTCGGCGTGCTCAGCCAGAGCTTGGCCCAGCTGCGCGGCTGCGTCACTAGCTGGTTGCGCCTGGCCTGACGCTGCCGACTGGCTGGCGCTGGCGGGCTCAGCCCCGACCGCGAGGTGCAGCACGATCCGGTCATCCACCTGCAGCCCGGCCTTCTTGCGCGCACTCTGCACGTGGCGGATGACCTCACGCATCAAGCCTTCGCGCTTGAGCTCGGGGGTGATAGTCTTATCAATTTCGACGCCAAACATCTTACCCTTCACGTCATATATATGTTTTACTTCTTTGACATTTAGCTCTTCTTTCATGATCTGCTCATAAAAATCATCCAGTTTATGCTTTGAATTATAGCTAGCTAAAGCGAGTGGCTGACGTACTTTTATCGAACCAAATTCGTCATTAGTGTCCATCCGCTTAGATAGTCCATTCTCAATGAACACCCTCGTCAATAACATATCCTTGAGCACCTGCTCATCCACCGCGCCCGCTGGCAGCCAATCTTTGAGGTGGATCGACTCATCATCACCGGTTAGATTATGATACAACTCCTCGGCCAAGAACGGCGTAAACGGTGCCAGCAGGTAGCTCAGGCGCACCAGCACATAGTGCAGCGTGCGGTAGGCGTCGCTCTTGTCACCATCATCTTCCGACTTCCAGAATCGGCGGCGACTACGGCGGACGTACCAGTTGCTGGCGTCGTCCAAGAACGGCAAAATTGGGCTCAGTGCATCAGGGATATTATAGGCATCCATCTGCCGCTCGACCTCCGCCACCAGCTCGTGCAAGCGGCTGATAATCCAGATATCGAGCGGGTTGGTCACAGAGCCGATCGTCGCTTCATCTTCCGAAACATCTGCACGGGCCCGAGAATTGAGGTTATCAACATCAGGCAGATACGAGGACTGTTTGAGCGCAGCGAGTTCCGCAGTATCACCTGCGGTTGATGAGCGAGATTCCCGGTGCGCGAAAGCCGTTTCGGTGGATGATAGGGACGTACAAACCGGCTGGCCACTCAGCGGATCCACCAGCTCGCCATCAAATTCCCAGCCATCTACCTCGGCGTACATGGTAAAGAAATCATACATATTCCAGATCATCGCCAGCTTGCGCGCCACATCGCCCACATCCTTATCATGCAGCGCGAAGTCCTCGCCATTGAGCAGCGGGCTACTCAGCAGTAGGAAGCGCAAGGAATCAGCACTGAACTTATCCATCAGCTCGTTCGGATCGGTAAAGTTACCAAGCGACTTACTCATCTTGCGGCCGTCATTGCCCGCCACCACACCAGTAGTGATGACATTACTGTAGGCATTTTTGTGCTGGGCACCAGCCTGGCCAAAGGCACCAATTTCCGCCAAGGCGGCGTTGACGGCGTGCACGTAGTAGAACCACGCCCGCACCTGGCCGATGTACTCAACGATGAAGTCCGCCGGGTAATTCTGCTCAAACTTGGCCTGGTTTTCAAACGGATAATGCAGCTGTGCGAACGGCATGCTACCGCTCTCGAACCAGCAGTCCAGCACCTTATCAATGCGGGTAAACGTTTCACCGTCAATTTCAAATGTGATGTCATCCACCCACGGACGGTGGTAATCATCCAGCTCCACACCGCTCAGCTCCTTCAACTCTGCATACGAGCCAACCACCTTAACCGTACCACGGTCGCCCTTCCATACTGGCATCGCCGTCGCCCAGAAGCGGTCGCGGCTGAGATTCCAATCTGGTGCTTGCTCGATGTTCTTGGCAAAGCGGCCATGTTTCAAGTGAGCCGGGAACCAATTGATATGCTCGTTCTCATCCAGCATCAGCGGCTTCTGGCCCTGGATATCAAAGAACCACGATGGAATCGCCCGGTACATGATGCGCTGCTTGCTTCTAGGATTGAATGGATATTCGTGGCGAATGTACTCAATCTTCCACACCACGCCCTTTTCTTTCAGGTCTTTGGCGATGAATTTATTATTTTCCCACACCTCCAGGCCTTTGTAATTGGTATCGGTGTAGTAGCCATTGTCATCAATTACATGGAAAGGTGCGATGCCATTGGCCTTACCAAGCTCAAAGTCATCCTCACCATAGGCCGGCGCAATGTGCACGATGCCCGTACCCGACTCGTGCGAGACAAAATCCGCTGCGTAAATGGTGTGGATCTTGTCATTTTCTGGCCAGGCCGAGCCGGTATCGAGTGGTTGGTAGGTTTTACCCACCAATTCGCTACCAGGGAATTTCCGCAATACGTCGTAGTCCAGCGGCTGGTGCTTTTCATCCTGTAGCGTGCGCTCCAGTGCTTCCTCGGCGATAATCAGTTTTTCGCCATCCACCAGCACCTCGCAGTACGTCATATCTGAGTTGACGGCCAGCATCAGGTTGGCCGGCAGTGTCCACGGCGTGGTCGTCCAGGCGAGGACAGATACAGAATCTCGAGCCTCAACAAATGCTTCAATCGCCTGCTGGGTCACACCCGTCACAAGATGGCTCAACAGCTCTTCTGGCGTGCCTGTGGCGAAGCCCGCACCCTCATGCAGTTTGAGTTTTTCAGTGTCAACGCCAGTAACAATATAGATGGAGCATGCAACATTTGTTCCATTTTCATGCTTGATGGTTTGCAGCAAAAGATTATTTGAATTTACTTCAAGCTCAAGCTCCTCCTGAAGCTCACGGCGCAGCGTCTCAATTG
>CALHWD010000004.1 GCA_938036825.1 uncultured Candidatus Saccharibacteria bacterium | reverse complement strand
TTATGTATGCTTCCCAAGCATGAGACGAGGGTTCGACTCCCTCTACCCGCACCAGGAAAACCCTTTGAATTTATCTTTTTGAAATTTCTCCCGCCGATCTTTTTATTTTTTAGTTGAAAAGGGTGTTTTTTGGATGGGGACGACTACTGCTTGGGCAGTAGAGGCGTTGGGGCTTCGCCCAGGCGGCAGAACCGCCACGCTTAAGCGCCCTCACCTCGTAAGTTATTGGTAAAACCTAGAGACTAAACCCAGCCAATAAGTCTTTGAACTCTTGTTTGATGATACCTCGCCAAGTGGCGGTTTCATTTGTGGATCTACCCAGGTGACCCTTGTGATAAAGCAGTAAAACACGAACAGTGTGATCATTATGATTTACATATAAAATCACTCTGTTGCCAGAGTTTTTTGCGGACTGCTTGCGCCCCGCAACGGCAAATTCATGTTTGATAATCCATTCCTTATTGTCATCAGTTCGATGGATCGGAGGATTTGTCCTGTTATTAAGCACTAGTTGGTCAATGTGTGCAAACTGCGCCACGAGCGCTTTGCGCGTTACAAGCCATTGATTGCCATAATCCTTTTTGAACGCTTTGATGTAGTGGCGTTCGGAATAGTCTTCAAATAGTACACGGTAGTTATCAGTAAACACGGCTCGGCTCTTCCTGGGTGATTAACTCGTAGGGTATATATTCGTTTTGCCTACAGATTTGCCAAGGAAGCTGCGTGTGTGTAAAGTGTACGATTTCTTTTGTATTTGAATCTTTCCACTTTTGTGCAATTTTATCAATCAAATCAAGTTCACCAGTCGAGAGATGTTGAGGCGGAGTATCTTGCGCTGATCGTGTGAGACTAAGCCACTGAGCTTCATCGCCAACCTCGAGTGATACTTTACCCTCATCAATAAGCTCATCGACAACACGAAAATATTGGTCAGGTACTGGACCATACCGCAAGCGGCGGTATTTCATGCCACTCATCGGCTGCAAATGCTCGTAATACCATGCAAAGTCTGCAAGATAGATAAGTTTTGCGAGCAGCGTCTTCGTCGCACTTTTACCTGCATATTCCGTATAGCGACGTAGAGTTTCTACTATCATTTCGCGGTATTTCTCATAATCTGGGATTTCTTGTGATAAAAGGTCAATGATATCGACACCAAGAAAATCAGCAAGTTTGCCAAGTTCTTCACTGCTCAGCTCGCGCTCGCCTTTTTCAGTTGCCACAACACTACTGCGACTCACGCCAATCGCTTTTGCTATATCGTCTTGTGATAACCCATAGATTGCTCGGAGTTCGCGCAGATTCTTTTTAAGAGTCATACTGCTTCCTTTCACTTATACGTCCAGCATACTACATCGCACGTGGATATGTCAATATTACGACGATTTGTTTATATAATTGACATATGAGTGATCACATCAGACCCAGATAAGGACGGCAACCACAGACTCTAGCATCCGCAATACCTCGTATCGTTCTTTGTCCCTATTACTAAAGATGACAAAACTGGTGAACTACAGAATATCAGAATATACTCAAAAAAGTGTTTCGTGGCTCAAAGCATATCAAAATAAAGTGAAGTCTATTCGGCAGATACTCGTCGTGCTCTTTTTGCTCGATGAATAGCACCGTGTCATCTTTGATAAGTAGTTGGTCGACATCAACCAGTAAGTCGAGAGCAATGCGTGGTACCTTGGCTTCGAGCTTGCCCGATACAAGTGTTTCATCCAGTGGTACTGTTTCATCGAGGTATTTCTTTGCTACTTCTACATAGGTATCATCGCGCTCAATACCAATATATTCACGTCCTAGTTCTTTTGCGGCAATTGC
Source organism: uncultured Candidatus Saccharibacteria bacterium (assembly GCA_938036825.1). Lineage (GTDB taxonomy): Bacteria > Patescibacteriota > Saccharimonadia > Saccharimonadales > Saccharimonadaceae > Saccharimonas. Next base: position 27,669 of record CALHWD010000004.1, on the reverse strand, counting down.
GGTTGTGCCACTACCGATGGTATCGACAATTCGCGCGTATAAAGACCCGGCACAGGCTATTCTGGTTGTGTGCCGTGCAGTATAATGACGGTGTGACTATTATGCAGTATCTTAGCGATCTCAAATACCCTCCTCAAAACTATCAAGATATGACAATCGACGGCGGCGGGTTCACGGAGTTTGGTGAATTATTTCGCCAACTCCGCTCGCACTGGGTTAAAGTTGAGTTTCTCCAAGAATATGATGAAACAGGGTCAAAAGCCTATGAATCATTCATACGGGGTGACTATGACGATGCCAAACGACGCGTTACAAAGGATGTGAAATCCCAATGGGTATATGAACATTCCAAGCAATACAATGTCAGTATGACACGTATCCGCGTTGTCAAGTATCCAATCTCTCGTTACCTTCTCCGCTTTGAATACCATGCGTACGTTGCCGACGAGGAGATGGGTGAACAGATTTTTGTCGTACCGTGGTCTGAAATTTCAGACGTTATCTCTAAAACTGGCATTTCTGACTACCTTGTATTCGACGGGGAAAAAGTGGTTGCTTTGCTCTATGACGAGCATTCATCGACAGTACAAGAGGCTCGTCTTGTCGAATCTCAGGAAGAGGTTGCACGTTACATTGCTATGACTCAGTTTCTTCTCGAACACAGTGTGCCGCTTAAGCAAAGTGAGTTAGCACGCATCGCTACAACAACGCGACGTAAGTAACCATCTAGAGAGATTCCCCTTCTGGTACTGGTACATAAGCTCTGGATTGGCGTGCAGCTACGCGTAAGAGGGATGTAGAATCACTTACTGCATCGTTGGTCGGGCATGCTTGAAGGCCCGTGAAGCGTTGGTCGATAGTTTTGACGACTAAGCCTCTGTTTACCAGTAAGTCCATCTGCTTTAAACCAAGTCGGTACTGCCAGTACTGTCGCTTTTTCTGCCAGCGCTCTTCTGGCTGGTGTCATGTATGTATCAGCGGTTTCATCAGTTTGCGGGCGCGCATCACTCACCGCTACTTCGCCAGTTGATGGAAAGGGGGTAATTTTACTCCCCGGATAGCTGTCTGCTGGTCCTCTCCTATAGTTAGTTGTCACAAATCCGCCGTGCGTGTTATTCATGGTTATGGTCTCCTTTTTTGTTATGATGCTAGATATTCCACAGTCTCTTCGGTGATAAGCTGGTTCAATACGACGTCAAATTCTTCGCTATACTTCCAACCAGCAAGCGTCAGCATGTTAAAGCCTATGTAGCATGTATCAAGATCGATATCACTGTAGCGCTGGTACTCCATGACGTCTATAAGCACACGACGGACAAGCTCTGGCGTTAGTTGAGCAGCTGTTGATTCCTCATTATCTGGGCTAGGTGATCCTGCTTCAGGTAAGCCTGTCTGTATCTTCTCTGCAACATCAGCAGCAAAATCCATTGCCGTATTGGTCTGGATTGCGTATGCATAACGCTGACGCCCATCAACTGCAGCGTGAGCAGCGTGCTCTTGTTGTTGGCAGCGCCTGCGCAGATCGCGCCAGCGTTGCTGAGCTGACTCATCACGAAAGACAAGGGATGTATCAGTCCTGCGCTGCCGTTCGTGTTCACGCGTCAGTGCTGTTTTTGCATTATTTTTACCGGGAATCTCAGGGTCTTTCATGTCAATACTATAGCATGTGGTTGCACATCTGCGTAGTATCCATGCTGGTTTTTATAAATGAGATAGACATTTATTTCTGATCGACTGCCAGCCCCTGCCGAATCTGCGCTGCGCGTGCCTCCCCTACCACTGCCGCTAGCTCTGCCTGGCTGGCGCGCATGATACCGCGCACGCTGCCAAACTGCCGCAGCAGTTTTTGCTTGGTTTTGGGGCCAACGCCAGGGATGCCATCGAGCGCACTTTTTACGCCAGCTTTGCGCTGCAACGCTGTGTGGTAGCTGACGGCAAAGCGGTGCGACTCGTCGCGGATGCGCTGGAAGAGTTTGGTAATATCACTGGCTGCAAGCGGCATAGTAGCTGCCTGGCTGGTACTGCTGGCTGGCTGTTCCTGCACGGCAGAAGCAGCGTGGGCCACCTCTGGCTCATACACCGCGGCACTACCCCGCAAATTCTTGGAGTGCGCGCCGGCATTACGCTGCCCCGGGTGGAGGTTAATCACATAGACATCGCCATCCTCATGCACGGTGATGCCGCTCGGGCGCTCGGCTTGCAGCTGGTGAATATACGCCAGTCCCACCTGTGAGCCAGTTTTGTGCACCAGGATTTCTTCCTCACGCTTGGCAATGCTGATGATCGGCACATGCACCCCGCGCGCGTCACGGGCCGCAATTGCGGCTGCTAGCTGGCCTTTGCCACCGTCAATCAGGAGCAGGCTCGGCGTGCCCCAGCTCTTGATATGGCGCTCACTGAGGCGGCGAAAGACGACATCGTGCATATTACCAGTGTCGTCGTTTTTTTCGCTGACTTTAAACTTACGGTACTCGGCCCGGTCACTGACGCCGTTGCGAAACACCACCATGCTCGCCACTACCTGGCGGCCGCTCATGTGGCTGATATCGTAGCCTTCGATACGCGTTGGTTCGCCGGCTAACCCCAGCAGCGTGGTCAAGTCCGCCAGGGCCCGGTCCTTGCTAATAGCCACAAATTCCTTATCACCAAACATCACCCGGCGCTGCAGCTCCTGCATGGCGCGCAGCTTATTGCGCAGCTGAGCGGCTCGCTCAAATTCGTGTCGCCCCGCGGCTGTCTTCATATTGCGCTCAAGCTTAGCAGCGATTGCTTTGCGGTTGCCTTTGATGTAGCTAATCAGCGTGCGCAGGTTGGCTTTGTAGGCCTGCGAGCCGTCGCTGATTTTGGGGCTCAAGCCTAAATCTTCGTCCAGCTTTGATTGCCCAGGCCGACGCTCGTGCGTCAGGTACGGGAAGATTGGCCGCAGGTAGCGCAGGGCTTTTTTGAGCGCAAAGCCATTGTAGAAGGGGCCGTAATAGTCGGCACCATCATCTGCTGGGTTGCGCGTAAAGCTCACCACTGGCCAGTCGCTCTTCATATCAATCCGCACGAAGGTCTGCGATTTATCATCGCGCAGCAGCACATTGTAGCGTGGCATGTAGCGCTTGATCATCTCACTTTCCAGAAAGAGGGCGTCCACTTCGCTTTCGGTCTCGATCCAATCCGTATCGTGGATCTCCGCTACCAGCGCCATGGTTTTATTATCTCGTCCACGCGAATCTTGAAAATACTGCCGCACTCGGTTGCGCAGCACTGCCGCCTTGCCGACATAAATCACCTCCCCACTGGCCGACTTATGAAAGTACACCCCCGGGCTGCGAGGTAGTGTTTTGAGCTTGGCGTGGAGGGCGGCGTTCATACTTTCTATTATAGCGCGAAGCTACTGCTTGCCGGTAAATGGCCGGAACAAACGATCGTGCTCGCCTTGAGCAAGCTTAACAGCCCAGTCTCTCGTTTCGAGATCTGCCAAAAGATGTGCTTTAAGCGCAGTCAAACCAAGTTTTTGTCGCGCCTGTTTGACCTTCTCTGCTTGCTCAACAAAGGCAAAAAATTGCTCACGATATTTCTTTGGGATATCGCTGATCTTGCCATTTGGCATGACAACATTCTCGAGCCCTGTTAGTTTTCTTTCGTCCTTTTTGCGCACACCAGTAATCGATCGATTCATATACGCACCGAGCTGAGCAACGGGGCCAAGGATATTACAAACTGTTTCCCCGTCTTGTTCGATACGCCAAGGGTCAAGACTTTCAAGTGGAATCTTCGTTTCGCTGCCAGCAAGACGCCAGTAAAGTTCCTTTTCACCCCCGTTACCCTCTTTGAGATAGCGATCACCAGTGAAATGACTCAAACCTTTGAGCGTATTCATCAGTGGAGTGCCATATGGCTTGAGGCCAAATGCCGAAGGGACAAGCAGTCCACCCAGCGCATCTTCCATCTCATCTCGATATGCTGCTACTGTATCTGTCGTATGTACTAATGTGTCGAGATCTCGCACCGTGCCATTATTCTCACGCCGTCGCGGCAGGTAGATATTACCAATCCGCACCACACGATTATCCCAATCGATCTCCTCGGCATGAGTGACTGCGTGTAAACCGAGCCCACCAACCACAGTATAGCGAGCATCTCCCACGTCTTCCATCCGATTGTGAAAATCTGCTACAACTAATGTGAAATATGAATTGTCTAGGGTTATTTCTGGGGATCGTCTCATACACCTTGTTATAGCATACTATTGCGATGAGAGAAAGTATTATCATGAAATGACCGGCCCCTGTTGTGGTCGTTCTGAACTTGTTTGCTAATTATTTTATCTTTGTTCGATGGTCTTGTTATTTTTATTAATTCGTGCTATAATATATCCCATGTATACCGCCACGACGATTGGGCCGAGAGGATCGGCCAGGCTCGATATTATATCGTTTCGGGAATTATCTGAAGCAGATCAATCTACTGCTGCCAAGCGCGTTGCGGCAATGATTGCGAATCGCGACAAAGAAGGTGCGCTCATGATCGAAGTCACGCCCGAAGAAATTCTTGCTAAGCATCTTGGGGTGCTTGCTTGTCTTTCGTTGGATGCTCGTAAGCCGCGCATCGTCGGCTATGCTGGCATCCTCGAGCCAGTAATGCACCGCCCAAATGGTAGTCATGAGTCACGAGCAATGGCTGAGGTAGGTAGCTTAATCGTCGATCGTGATTACCAACAGCGCGGTATTGGCCATGTATTATTCCGTGCCGCGACTCATGCAGCGCAAGAAGAAGAGATTATCCCTTATGCCTTCTGCAACAGCAACAGCTTGTCAATCGCCCAGTCGAGTGGCTATCGCAAAGCTGTCCCTGGCGATATCCCAGAAAGTGCCTACGATTTATGCGCCCAATGTCCAAGCAATCCACTTGCTCAGAATGGCGCGCATGCCAGCACGACCCCTCGCGACCTCCCCCGCTGCTGTGATACAGTAATGGTATATGACGACAACCAACCAACACAAGACCACACCACCATCTAAGGCGATCGCTCAAACAATCGACCTGACTAAGCAGCTTATCGCCATACCATCTGTCTCAGGCAATGAGGGGCAGATATTAGCTGATATTGCCCGGCGGCTCATACCTGTGTGTGATGATGTCATCACCAAGCCGGGCTTCACTGCTGGCGTGATTCGGGCCAGCCAGCAGCCCGCTCAACGTGCCGTGATACTCTGTGGGCATGTTGATACGGTTTCACCCGGTGATGTGTCTGCCTGGCAGTATAATCCATGGCAACCGTGGGTGACAGATGGCCGCCTCTATGGCCTTGGTGCGAGTGATATGAAGGCGGGTGTTGCTCTCCACATGACGGTCGCAGCCAAATACGCTCAGCAGCGCCGCGATGATCTTGACGTCTGGTGTGTTGCCGTTGCACATGAAGAGATAGATGGCGCTGGGTCAGCCGCCTTTGCGCGGTATTTTTCGCAGGCCACCCAGTACGATGATGCGAGCTGTATTATCGCTGAGCCAACTGATGGGCAGATTGAGTTTGGCCACCGAGGTAATCGCTTTGTCGAGCTGGTATTTGAGCGTGTATCAGGCCATGCATCGCAAGAAGCGGCTTACCAGGCTAGCTCACTGCCCGCCATTATGTCGTTTCTTCATGACGTGCCAATAATCCAACAGAAACTCCACACCGCGTACCGTCATGATATTCTTGGCGAGCCCACAATGACGCCAACGCGCATTGCGCCAGAGGGGTCATATTCCAGCAACAAGACAGCTGGGGCTAGCTATCTGGCTGTCGATATCCGCACCACACCAGCGCTCGATGCCGACTTCACACACTGGATAGAAACACTGGCGCAGCGCTACCAGTTCTCATGGCGCAATGCTACGGACCCAGCACCATCTGCCTTATGTGCACCAGACGCACCAATTCTCCGCCAGATGCAAACGCTTGTGCCTGGTGCAACGCCCGTCATCAGCCGTGGTGCCACCGACCAAACCTTTTATCAGGCAATTGGCGTCGAGACGGTTATTTATGGACCCGGTGACTTTGACCAGGCACATACAGTTGATGAGTCTATCTCGCTCACACACATTGCCCAAGCATATGATGTGTATTGGCAATTACTTACTCATTTGTAGGTGGCAATTAACCTATGCCGTTAGGCAATATATTACTGAATACCCCTGCCCCCTATTACACAACCATCTCGTTTTCTTTTATAGTGACGAAGAGAGTGCCTGTTGCACTCTCTGTCGCAGTACTGGAATAACATCTGCCTCAAACCATGGGTTACGCGCTCGCCAGCGAGCAGTTAACGGCGAAGGATGTACCAGTGGGAAATACTGTGGTAAATAGTGCGCAAAATGCGCTACCGTTTCTGTTAGATTCTTCTCTGCCTGGTGGGCAAGATAGTACTTTTGCGCATAGGCACCAACCAGAATCGTTAGGCACACTGCTGGCATCTGGGCACGGAGCTTTGGGTGCCATTTCTCAGCAAACTCCTTGCGTGGTGGTAAGTCACCGTGTGCACCCTTGCCGGGGTAGTAAAAATCCATTGGGATGAGCGCAAAGAGATTGGGGTTGTAAAATTGCTCATCGCTCACGCCAAGCCACTGCCGCAGAAGGCGGCCGCTGGCATCATTCCACGGCACTCCCGTCTCCTGAGCAATGCGACCTGGTGCCTGGCCAACAATGATGATGCGCGAGCTGGCCGAGGCACTGTAAACTGGCGGCCAACCCTGTGCTGCAAAATCAGCATTCATTGGGTCGGCACAAATGTGCTCGTAGAGAAGTGGCTGTAATTGCGCGTTTGTCATATCTTCAGTATAGCGAAGTTGTGTAGCTAGCTCAATTGCTCACACGCTGCAGGTTGTGCTACCGCACTAAACACACCTCTTGCGCATGCAACTGTATTAGAATTTAGTCAATACTCGTTAAAAGCTGTATCTGTGCCATGCGTTCATTGCGCACTGCTGCTTCATCGTTTGGGTGCATAGTGTTGATAAGGGTGATAGCAAAGTCGCTCGCCCACAGCCCGTGGTATTTCACGTGCGGGCTCGCCATGAGCTGTGCCATAGTGCGCAGGAAACGCTCCACCGTTCGGTCGGTTGTAGAGCGCGCTTGGCGGCCAATCTGAAAGCTTGCGTTGCGGGCCGCGTGGTAGTTCGCCTTGCCAGCAAGCCACTGCTCCATACCAGCATACGCGTCAGCAATGTCACTGTTATATGGGAAGGTGTGGCTGGTGAGCTCGTGTAACCGATGACCATACGCATGGCAAAAGCGCACAACCTGCTGGTGCGTCTTGGCATCATACACCGCAATAAATTGCTGACGCAAAGCCTCATCGTCGGCAATAGGCCCAAGCGGGCGTTGATAGGCGTAGATATTCATTAGTCCCCCAATGTCAGCTCAATTATTTTCTGAAAGGTTTTGCCGCTGCGGATCGTGAGCTGTTTGTAAAACCGGGCTTTGAGTAGCTTTTTATGGTAGTTTGATGTGAGATAATCGGCTTGATGGTGGTTGCAATAGAAGAACGCGATGCGCCCAAAATAGAGCTGCTCACGGCTATTTGCCCAGGTGGCTGCCTCTGCCTCAATCGCCGTCTTGTCCGCCTCTGGCAAGTAGAACAGCGCATCCCGCCGGTAGGCCGTATCGTCCTGCCACCAGCTGGGTAACTGAGCCACCTCTTGCCGGAGCGTGGCAGCGCTGATGATGATAAACGGCACTGGGAAGTCATAAGCCGCACCAAAATAGCGCGCCAGTGTGCGTTGGATCACCTCCTCCGGCTCGCTGCTATCAAAAAACAGATTGCCGCTATTGATATACGAGACGACATTGTGAAAGCTTAGCTCCATCAAGTCCGCCTTCAGGCGATCCATACTCACCTTATGCTTGCCGCCAACATTAATGCCGCGGAGGAGCAGCGCATAGCGCATTGATTGTGCTGTGGTATGGTGGAGCGTGTGCATAGTGCTATTATACAAGGATAGACGGCGAGCGTCACGTTGCTGGGCGGCGAATCATAAACCTGAGGTTGACGTAGCTCCCCACATCGAGCTGATTTGCCCGCCGCACCTTAGCAGGCAGCGGAATGAAGTGGGTGTCATCACCCATTGGCAGTAGCGAGGTATCCCACGACACCTCTCCTACCACCGCATGAACCGCAATCAGGCCACGCACCGTTAGTGGTTGGAGTATCTCTGTATACCTCTGCGGCACTGCGACATAGTACCAGCCACCGGCTTGCGGAAATTGCTGCACCCGCCCATCAATGATATAGGTGTGCATCACCCGTTACTATCTCCTGCTTGCTGAACAATATCGACCATTACACCACTTGGATCGCGCACGCAAAAGTGAGTCTGGCCCCATGCCTCGGTGGTGAGTGGATGGGTGATTGCAACATCACAGCTCTTAATCCGCTCATATTCACTGGCAGCATCAGCAACCTCAAGTGAGTAAATAATACCATGACCACCAAATGCCGCTTGGAGATCTTGTGGCTGGTTGGCAAGGTGTGGCTGCATCAGGCCGATCTCTACACCACTATGCCTATGCAAGAGCTGCACGTACCAATCGGCTTCGAATACAACCTCAAAGCCAAAGAGCCGACAATAAAACTCCTTACATTCCGTTATTTTTGTGGTAATTGTCACAGGATATAGTGCGTGCATATGCGTTCCTTTATGTTAGATGATTATGCCATTATAGTAGCGTAGCGGCACTCTCTCGTATTGTATATTTCGGACATTATGCTTGGTATGTCTTGTGGTAGCGCTGCGGCGTATGCTGCGTAATCCACTGAAAACGATGGATATAGTGCGACTGGTCGGCATAGAGCTCTCGCCAATCTTCTGTAAAGCTCCGCTGAAACTGAACAATTGTCCGCAGTGCTCGAGGTGAAAAGCCAGTTCGCTGGCGAACAATCCGCCGCAGATGCCGCTCGGAGCAGCCCAACTGCTGAGCGATCTGGGTAATCGTATGCTGGCCATCAAGCCGAGCGATGACCTGCATGATAAAGTCATCTTCCTGCACCAGGCTACAGTCAATCATTCGTTGGATGCAAGTTGCGAGGATGTCTTGCTGCTGAGTAAAGCTATGCGGCCGCAATGCAGCAATAATATCTGTGACAGCCCAGCCGGCCAGCCGCTTAATAGGTATCGCTGCACCGACAACTGCATCGACGTTACCGTGATACACACCAGGATACAAACGTATTCCCACATAATGAAATCGCCGGCCCAGTGCTATCCGCCAGGCGGTTTGGCGCGGCGTCATAATAGAGGCGCTGCAGTCATCTAGATCAAAAACAATATCAATACATGCATCGGGCAAAATTGTGTAGTAGAAGTTGTGCGCCCGTGGCTGCGTTGTCTTTAGCTCCCATAGACAGTACACATAGCGAGCGTGCGCTACCTGTGGTGGTATTTCGTCATACCGCACACGACGAGCAGCCGCTCGCATGATGCCATTTTGCTGAGGGGTGTATGGAGGTCTCATATACTTTGTGCTGAAAATACTGTGCAGCCAAGCACCTCTATTGTACCATGGGCATTACTCGCTACTCGGGTAGTAGCCAGTGACCACTCAGTAAGAAGGTTGCCATATCTGCGAGCAGAGTAAGCCCGCACAGCACGATGACTACTGTAATGCTCGAGCGAATGAGCATGCTGTATCGGGCTCGCACCCGCTCGAACCAGGCTATGAGAGGCTGATGCCTATCGCACATAATCGCGATAACAAGGCCAAAGAATAGCCCCTGACTGACAAGTAGCCACACGACGTGCGCCATGATAACGACAAAGAGTGACTGCTCGCGGCTCGCTATAGCAATCACTGCGAGGAATGATGGGTCGGTAAAGGCACTGGCCGCATAGATAATGCCACCAAGCACAATGCTGCGCCTAAGCCACTGCAAAACTCGACTATCCTGCGTGTCCTTTGGTTCCTTACTTGATTTTATATGCCTATACAAGCGAGCTGCCGCCCAGCCAAGCAGCCCCACACTTGCCGCACCTTCTGCACCTACCCACACACAAGCTGGTACACGATGGAGTGCCTGAGCAAATAGCTCGGCACTGCTGCCAAGCAGGAGCGATGCCGCTACACCAGCGGTAACCGTCCCCGCTAAGACGATGAGCGCAAACGTAGCAATTCTTTGCTTAGGTAGCTTGCTTGCCACCAGCAGTACAACCAGCACTGCGCCAAACACATCAAACCCAGCCACGCCAAGGCCAAATGTAAGTGCAACAACATTCATAGTATCTAGTATTCCCTATAGCCAGCGCCGCACCCGTCGGCAGTACCACTCGTAGCGCTCACCAAAGACGTGGTGGATAGTGTGCTCTTCAATCGGAATAATGAGCCAGTTTAGCACGCCAAAGCATACCACTGGGCACAGTAGCGCTAGCCACGAGCCACTGGCTAAGGCACAGCCAAGCACGGCAATGGTATATCCAAGATAGAGTGGATTGCGCGAGAAATTGAACGGCCCAGTGGTGAGCAGCTCACTTGGCTCATCGAGTGGGTTGGTTGAGGTCTTCACCCGATGCAAAGCATGCACTGTAGCACCCGTTAGCAGTGCTGCAACAACAATACACGCCACCCCAGCGAGCCACAAATCACTTGCGATCACAATCGTCTCTGGCCACAGCCACGCAAGCGCAAAAGCAAGAAACCCAAGCCCGAAGAGATATGCATCAGGAATGTAATTATATATCATATGCTTCTTCATGCGTATGATTATACCACTTTATTACTGATGTGACATAATCATGATAATATGTTCTTGCCCTGTGTGTATCATCTCTAATTCGTTTATCGGAGATGTGCTGCCTGTAGGGCATCATACACACTTGGCACAACTCGCACTAGTCCTTGCACGGCGATGTCTTGCGGTGCAGTGCGTGAAAAAACTGGACAGTCTTGGGCCGTAGCAAAGCCAATTTCCATTGCTGCGCTCAGTCCAATATAGCCATCTGGAGCATGAAGCATCACAAAATCTGCTTGACAAATTGCCGATAAATGCCATGCTTCGACTGCTTGTGGCGATATACCTTGCTCGGCAGTGTCTCGCACAAATGCTGCATTATCAAACTGCATCCGTCGTGGTGATAAAACTTGGCAGCCAGTTACAACAAGCTCATCATAGGTCCGGAAAAGTCCGTCTCTGTCACGCGTGTATGAGCCGCAAAGCACCGCCCGAGGTGGTTCAAAATTCCGTCGCGCCATATTCATATATCACTTCTGTTAGTTCACCATGCCCATCAATACATGCCGCCATTTCGCGCATGAAGCTCTTATATTTCTTTGGTTCATCATTCATCACTTCGCGCGTGCGCCAGGCATTTTTGCCGCCTTCAAATTCTTTGACCATCGTGCCCGAGACGGCATCGCAAAACATCAGATGAAATAGTTTGTCCTCAACGATTTCATTTGTTTGGCTGTGACGAACCCGCTCGTGATAGACACCGCGGTGCACAAAAGTACCGCGCAGTCCTGTCTCTTCAGCAAGCTCACGTGCTGCCGCTTCAACAACAGACTCCGCCCAACGTACTTTGCCAGTTGGCGCACCCCAAAAACCATAGTATGGATGCTTAAGCCGCTGCTGCAGGAGGTATTGCTTCTCACCATGGCGCTGCCGCTCAATAACAAGTAATACCGCCACTTTTGGTTGACGCTCAATCACACCAGCATCAGTATCTAGCTTATTGGCATATTCTTTTCCTTTGATCGAAAGCATTTAGCCGTCAGCTGTTTTTATCACGTAGCCTAAGGCGACTAGTCGTTTGATGTGAAATTTGACATGGTCGCTATCAAGCCTAGTAGCTCGCTGCAGCGCAGCGAAATGAGCAGTTGGCAAGAATAGCAATTCTCGCAATATTTTTATCTGTGCATCGTGCACGGTTTCTTCGAGACTCATCGTTGTTACTCCCTTCCTCCCTACTGTAAAACGGTTAGTCTACAAAATCTAGGGAAGTCAAGTTCCCGATAGTCTAAATCTCAAAGCCATAGCAGCTCTCGCACCCCTCCATTTGCTACTTTCTTATCGCAGGTTAAGCTACTATTACTTCATACCTCTTTCTATATTTACACCTATCTCTCTTTATCTCTATCTCTATTTCTATTTATTTATCTTCATTTATTCTCTTTATCTATTTTTATCTTTCTCTCTATTTACTTTATCTTTCTTTATTTATCTATTCTTTATCTTCTTATCTTTATATTTCTCTATATATTTACACTATTCTCTATATCTCTATATACATCCATATATCCATATCGATTTCTCTCCTATTATATATAAATATATAAAAGAAGAGAAAAAAGAACCCACGCTAACAGGGAAAAAACAGGGTAAAATAGGCGAATTTCGAAATTCGCCTGGTTTGATATAAAACTATGCCTTGATATACTACCTTGTAAGGAGCTTATTATATGCCAAAGTACGTTCATATTGCTGGTTTTGCTATATTACTTTGTGTGCTGATGTATGTGCTACTACACGTGCTAGCGCCAGCGTCAAACTCTACCCCGCAAGGCAACGCGAATCATCCACCCTCTCATCATGTATCATCACATATGCTCTACGGCCTGACAATCGACGACAGCTGGGAAGGCACGAGAAAGCTTGCTGATATCGTGGAGGCTCTTCAGCGTTTGCCTGCTCGGCCAACAGTGCGGATCGTTATGTCTAAAGATAGATCGCCGCAGCGTTACCGTGGACTATTTAAGGCGATTCATCGCGTGGCCGATATCATGGCCCAGCCCGTTGATTCTTCTGATATGCACAGCTACAGCACTGAGCACTACCAGCAGCGCTTTGCTGAATCTTACCAGTATTTATCTCACTATGTAGCGATATGGGAGGTTGGCAATGAAATGAATGGCCAAGAGTGGATCAAAGAAGACCCGCGCCTTACTGCCGCGAAGGTGGCTAGTGCCTACCGATACATTAAGGATAAGCGTGCTGCGGCGGCGCTTGTGCCTTACTACTTTCCACCAAGCAAAAGCACGCTGAGTATGAAAGAGTGGCTACAAACATACCTACCTGATGATCTGAGGCAGGGCGTCGATTATGTCCTCGTCAGCTACTACGACGATGACAACGATGGCTACCGGCCCAACTGGCGGCAGATCTTTGCTGAGCTTGAGACGCTCTTCCCAGAAGCCAAGCTTGGCATTGGCGAGTGCGGCACACCCAGCGAGCATGCCCCGATGGCGCATAAACTACAGTTGTTTCGGCATTATTATGCCATGCCGCGGTACACTCCACGCTACATTGGTGGATACTTTTGGTGGTATTGGGCGCACGATGGCGTACCATACAAGGATAACCCGCTCTGGGAGGAGACCGCGAAATATATGAAGAAGCGCCAGTCGTGAGCCAGGCGTCCTTTAATCATACCCTATTCCACCAATATGTGGCATAATATAACTAATGCATCGCGAAACTTCGCACGCCACACCAGCGCATGACTACCAGCAAGCACTCGTGCAAACAGTAAGTGATTTTCTGCAGCACGCACCCATGGCCGACACACTGCCAGACGCAGCCACCGTCTTTGTACATGATGAATGCAATCCTGATTCAATTGGGGCAATTGCTACTGCATGTTCACCGCACGTTCCGGCTGATGACCGATTTGATTTTCAAGAAACACATATTACAGGGCACCGCGTTGATGGGTCGTCAGTTGCTGGACGTGTTATCGAGGAAAACCAGGATAATATCACGCTGACTGATAGTGCGATGAATCCTAATCATCGCGTTCTCAACTTGCCGCTACCTGACCAACACGCCGTCTTGCAAGCTGCTTTTACGAAAGACCGTACGCCAACCAAACGTCAGCTGAACGAACTGGAAACATTATGGCGATATGACAGCGTCAAAACTACACTCGGTGTTGGCATCACGGCGTTGCAAGCATTGGTGCGAGCATCATACCCTACTCAGTCAGTCGCCGATATGCTAGCGCTTAAATCACCCACTACACCAAACGTCGTCCTTGCTATGTGGGATGTGTCGCATTCAACTAAGGAGATAGCGCGTAATGACGGAGAGCTGCGCTCATTTCTCATTCGCTTTGGTAGCCAAGCACTCACTGCCGTGCAGCATTATGGCGGCGAGCTAATTGGCTGGACAGGCGATGGGCAAAATCTTGCAGTGCCACTGCCGCGCAGCAACAATGCGCGTTTCTCATGTGAGCAGCGGGCGGCTTTTGGCAACAAGACGCTCATTCCGCTGCTCAATGATCTTACTGATATCGCTCACGCGCATGATGAGTACGCTATTCGCCTGACCGCCGGTTTTGGCCGACTCGACAATGTTCCCGGTGGACACGTGAGCCCAGAGCTCTTTGGTATGACGAAATTATCCAAGCGTCAGCCGCGCAACCAGCTGTCAATTGCCCTGACTGACGACGCCTACGACATGCTCGCGCCTGCTTTGCCTGACAGATTGCGGCATTATCTGTACCACGATTAAATCCTAGCTACGCCTTTTACTGTTCTTGCTGGGCCGAAGCAACTTATCTTTGAGCATTAGCACCACATCCGCCTCTTTAGCGAGCTGTTTGCTGTGAGTCACGACGATGACGCATTTGTTGTTTTCGTGGGCAGCTTGGCGCAGGATAGTGATGATATCAGCGGCGGTAGCTTCGTCCAGGTTGCCAGTTGGCTCGTCCGCTAAGATAATCGGCGCGGAGGATACTAACGCCCGCCCAATCGCTACGCGTTGCTGCTGGCCGCCAGACAGCTTCATAACGTTGCGATTAATATGATCGTCGTCCAGCCCCATGACGTGCAATGTTTCATGAGTCGCCTTGGGATTAACCAGCTTCAAGTTTTCTAGCGGTGTCAGATAATCGATCAGGTTATAATTCTGAAACACCAGCGAGATGTTGTGCTTGCGATGGTGTGAGTACCCCTGCTCGGCGATATCTTCATCATCAAACAAAATCTGCCCGCCAGTTGGTGTGTCCAGTCCGGCTAGGAGCCCGAGCAGCGTCGACTTACCAGCCCCAGAACTACCAACGATAGCGTAGAAGGTGCCCTTTTCAAAGTGATAATTAATACCATTTAACACGTTGCTGGTGTCGCCTGGGTATGAATAAACGATATCGTGTAGTGTAAGTAGTGACATACTATCTCCTAACTTAATGTTGCTAAAATTTGCTTTGGTGATTGGCGCATAATTGGCGTGGTAGCAGCGATGGCTGACAGTAGAACGACCATGTAGCCGAAGGCTAAAGCTTCTAGATAGGTCGCCACTGGCGCGGCGTGCACCACAGTTTTTTCTGCGTGCTGGCTTTGGTCGGTTTGTGCCGTGAGAGCGGTAGAAATTTGCGATGAGGCAATCAGGCCGACACCGAGCGCAAACACTGAACTGACTGCGGCAATGATCGCGAGCTCCGCCAAGAACTGCCCGATAATCTGCCGCTTCGACGTGCCGATAGACAACAAGATGCCAATTTCATGCAAGCGGCCGCGCACCCAGAACACCAGCACCAGCGACAGCACCGCCAGCCCCGCTGCGGCTGCGCCGATGGTGGCAATCGTCAAAATGTTTTGAATGCCAGCGATGTTTTGGAGAACCCCGGCAAATACCGCCCCGTTGTCAGTTAGGCTAAATTTCTGCCAATCGACGTTTGGTAGGCTTTTGGTGTGGTCCGTTAGTGACTTCAGCTGGTGCGGATTTTCGGCGAAATACGTCGCCCGCGTCAACTGCTGGCTACCTGTCAGCTGCTGCGCCGCAGCCAAGTTGGTGATGAGATGATTCTCCGCCATGTCGGACTGTAAGACCGCTGGCTTTTCACCTTTGCCGCTGAAGATACCCATGACAGTTACCGTCATGCGCCGGCCGTCTTTGATGATGTCCAGCTTGTCGCCTGGCTTGATACCGTTTTTCTCGGCGAATGTTTTGTGAATCAGCGCCGCGTTTTGATCGTTCGCCGTTAGGTGCTTGCCCTGCTCCAGCTGGTAAAATTTACCGGTGAACTCGCCGAGCAGATTACTCTCTGTCGCGCCCGTTACCTTCGCCTCGCCAGCCACGTTAGAGTCCAGCTGCACGCCACTGCTTGCCGTGTCGACTAATTGCTTGCCCGGCAGTCCCGCGGTAGTCTCTGCCTGGAAATTGTGCGCTTTGACCTTGTCCAGGCGCTGCACTCGCTGCGCGATGTCCATCGGCACTTCGCCCGATGGCTGCTTGCTGGCGATGCTAAAGCCGGCGCGGATATTACGCTCAACCGATTGCTTCAGCTGCGCCATCGTCTGCTGCACCGTCAGCGTGCCGATCAGCAGCGTGAAAATCAGCGTCATAATCAGGGCGATGGTCAGGCTGCGACGCCGTTTGCGCGTCACAGCCGTCCAGGCTCGTTTGATAATCGTCATCATTCGCCCCTAGTCCACTTCGGTTAGTAATTCTTTTGGCGTTGACTGGGTAATCGGCCGCGAAGCCAGCAGTACCGCAATGATAATTACCGCCAGCCCAGCACCCCACACCGCCAACAGATCCGTCGGTTGTACACCAACCGTCACCTTGTCTAGCGTGCGCGACGACGTCACCGAGTCAGCGTCAGCACCGAGCGATGCACCGTTGAGGGAACTGCCAGCTTGACGCGTGGCATTCTGCGCTGCCTGCGATACCACGTGATCGCCCATTTGTTGCGCAATCAGCCCGGCGGTAAAGTACGACGCGCCAAAACTCAGTACCGCGATCATTATCAGCTCAGCGATATACTGCAGCACAATCTTTGACTGCGGCACGCCCGTCGCCAAGAGCACGCCCGCTTCGCGCTTGCGCTCATTCATCCACAAATACAGCACCATGCCGATTACCGCGACACTGACCAGTGCCGTTGCCCACAGCATACCGTCGATCAGGCCGTACACGCCGTTCACCGCGCCAGTCACGCCAGCTAGTTCCTGGCTATTCTTATTCAATTGGTACTTTTGCCAATTGACCGGCAATTTATTTGCCCGCGCCATCACCTCGTCCAGTTGTTTGGTGCCTTTGGTAAAGAACGTAGCGTCCTGGTAAATCTCATTTTGTTCGGTATAGGCATTCAACTGGCGAGTCGTCGTGAGGTCAGTCAAGAACAAATTCTCGAACAACTCCACCTGATAGGTCGCCTGCTTTGGGTTCTTGCCGTTAAATATACCGACGATTTCTACCTCGACCTCGTCCTTGGATGGATGCTCGTTGTCGGTGTCGTACTGGTTGGCCTTCAGTTTAATTTTACTGCCAAGCTTGAGGTTGTTGGCCTTGGCGAAATCTTCGTGCACCAAAATCTTGTGCGAATCGTTCTCAGTGATGTGCCGGCCAGCGATGAGCTTAAGCGACTCAGCGCGGAACTTCTTCTCGGACTCAGATTTATTGACGCCGATGATAGTCGCAGCGTTGCCAAACTGCTTATCTTTCTCGGCATCATAGCCGCTGCCACCGCTCGGTAGTGGCACCAGTTTGGTATTGATAAAATCGACCGTGGCGTTCTGGCGTTTGACATAGTCCGTCACGCCCTCCAGATTCTTCACCGCGTCGATGTCTTTGTTCGACACCGTTCCCGAACCGCGGGCTGTTCCCGGATTGGTGCGCGGATTATTGCCCAGCGTAAAGCCGGCCTTGAGCGTTTTGTCGAGCGACTGCGCCGCCGCGTCGGTCGAATGCTTGATGGCAAATCCACTCAGCATAATCGTCGACATACACAGCAAAATCGCCAGCAAAATCAGCGTTTTGAGTTTTTTCCTGGTGATATACAACCAGGCACGTTGTATAAATGACATAGATCTCCTTTCTTGGTTCTATGCCAGTGTAGCAAGGGTGTGTGAAGGGAATGTGAAATGAGGGATTTAGCTTTAAGCAGCTTCCGCTACATGCTACTAGTGACTATTAATTATAGTTTTTCATAAGATAGAAAATATAGGGAATAATTAGAAATATAAGAAACGTGTCAATGATAATTTCTATGAATGAAACTACACCAAAGCCTTGAGGAATCCCCGCTAGACAAAAATATATCTTTATTAAATGCAAAAATAACAGCACTAGAGGAATAATAAATTTATAAAAGATATCAATAACGTTTAATATGAATGGATACCCCCTACTATATTCAGTGCTTTCTCTACAAAAAATATTAGCACCTGCCTTATTAGTTAGCTCGCTTTCTAATTTACCTATATAGGAGTACTGTCTTTCTATCTGTATATTGGTTTGAAAATAGCGAATCAATAAATACGTTATTGCAACAGATACGACTATTTGCAACGACGTAATCAGAAAACTGGTTGATTCAATTTTAATATTTTGAGAAAGATTTAAAGAGTCCTGGATTATCTTTGCAAATTCTAATGGTTGACGTAGAAAAATAATATTAACTACTTCAAATATAAACAATAAACGAAAAAACTTTTCGCGATCCTTGTGTGTACTCTGAAGTATACTGTTGCTAACTTTATAGTGATCGTACAATATATCTATGTCAGTAGCCATATTAGGAATTTCTTACAGCCTCAAAAATGTCTCTTGGATTAAATGAGTATATTCTTTTGGCATTCACTCCTCTTAACTCATCTGGATAGCCAAAATCTTTATTGATTTGAACAGCTATAAGCTTTTTGCCTAATTCTTTAGCCTTAGCTATTTCGTAATTTTGCCAATTTCGATATCCGATCAAGCAAGCATCTGGATGAAGCTCGTTAGCATGCTTACCAACAATAACTACAACCGCCGAAGATTCTCGAATTTTTGTCGTTAATACAGCCTTTACTCTACCGACACTATTAGTCTTAATTTCACTTGGAGTGCGATCGTCATAAGTGAAGTCAAAATATGGATTGGCACCCCAGGCACTCATCATATAACGATAGCCACAGTCATAAGTATAATTAAATGATATAAATATCTTCGGCTTTCTTGAGTAGCCTGTTGGTATTTTGGGAATTTGTGCTGGTGTGTAGTACGACATAATAATTAGATAATACTCCCTCTGATATAACTTTACCATACCCAAAACCGCCCCGCACTAGCAGGACGGTTTTGGTGTTTTATGGCTATTTACGCCCCTGGCTTCGGCGCTGAGGTGTCTTTCTTTGGTTCGGCGGCCTTTTCGAATTTGACGTTTTTCAGTTCTTTTTCGAGGACGCTGCCTGCGATAAAGCGGATTTTGGCTTCTTCAATAATACTAGGATTGACGTCTTTTTCCTCAAGGACGCCTTTAGATTTGAGCGTAACGTGGAAATAACCAAGCTCGCCCAGGTGCACGCTGTGACCTTTGGCAAGCAGCGATGCCAATTCCTCGCCCAAAATTGTCAGAACCGCCTGGATATCCGTCTTGCTAACAGTGGTAGAATGACGGGCAATGTTATCGGAGAGTTCGGGCAAGTCGATGCGGCCAGCTTCCGATTCGCGGGCATAATACTTTGGCGGATCGGCTGGTTTGGCTGGATTTTTCATCTTAACAGCTTTATATTTCAATGTCATTTGACTATCCTTTCCGTTGATTAATCAACACATTGTAGTAGAGCTTTGAGACTACCACGGTACTTTTTCTAAACTACCACGGTACTTTTCGAAAAGTACCACGTTGGTTTTCGCCGAGCGGGCGTTACCTCTTAAAAAGCATGTGTACTAGTTGGCAAATTGGAGTCTGGAGGCTATCAAAACACCGCTTAACGAATTATCTTTTCGCGAGTTACATCACCACTCCACCTCCTTTCGGATTACAGCCACCGCCGCCGCAAGCCGCGATGCTGGTTATGGTTTTAGTATAGCATGGACGGAGCGGAAAGGCGAAGAGTTGGGTGTTTTTGTATTCGTGCGGTTGTAGCATGGCGGAGTTGACGGTGATTTCCGTAAAATCGCTTGACAGAGGGTTCTATTATTGATATATTACTATTCAGCCTTTGCAGTTGCAGAGGTCAGTGTTTCGCCCAAAGCCATTGGGTTTGAGACACTCCAATTCGCGGAGAGTTACAATTCTCCGCCCGACTCCAGAAGGAGTTATTATGGCACGTGGCAGTAAGTGTCCCGACACTGGGCTAAAGCGCAAGTATTGCTTCTGTTCCAAGTGTATTACGATACAGAACAACGCCATCCAACGCAGTGGTAACCTGCGGAGAGACCGCAAGGGTACCAACCGTAGGGAGCACGACACTAAGGGTCGTAACTACCACGGTCGTAGCGATAATTGCAAGTGGTGCTAGCCATTCTGACCCGGACAAGTCGATAAACTGTCCATATTTTATTTGATAATATATAGACGACATGCAACGAATCCTTATCTGTAAACAAGCTACTTCGCCCATTGAGGCGCATATCTACGAGCATCTAGCGATGACCAAATTAAAGCAGATTATGCAACAATTTGGGTTATTACGACAAATTGATTATTTCGCGCTTGGTACGCACTATTCGGGTACAGGATTTATCACTATTGATATTGATTTATATACGGAAGAAGCAGTTAATCTGGCGCATGATTTGCGGCGACTTCAAGCATTTACAGATAACGAATCTTTGAACTTGTCCATGAGTCAAATCGCCGCAGGAAATGATTGTACGATTATTTGCAACAATCTTGATAAGCTCCAATATAATATGGTCAAATTAAACAAAAACGATTGGCAATCAATTGAAAAAATCGACCAGCCGCTTATTATTAGTCAGATTGCCGAACACAAATTCCTGTACGAGACCGACGATCCTATTACGTCGATTAGCCACATCTCTTGCGCCCTTAAGCAACCGCCAAATAGCGACGCGGCGCTGCTAGCTTTATTTTATTATCTGGCTTTTGGTATTCATGGTACAGTATCCGACATAGCCAATGTTCGTTTGGGATATTATAATCTTAGTGAACATGCTGAACGAATTAATAAAAGTACGTCTTGTATTTGCGAATTTGCCGCACTTAGCAATTTAGCAGACAGAGACAAACTACGAGACATATACCATGAAGTTATAGGAAAAATGCTAGAAAAAGCAGCTCTAGCGCGCATTTCTCGCCGCATTAAATCCTTTTCGTACAACGACGGGAGAATGAACGTTCCAAATATCGATATGTACATTTCAGAAATCGGCATTGTTGCTGGTGAAAAAACTTGGCAGAAATTAGCAAAAGAAAAAACAATTGCTAATTTACTAGATAAAATGATTCTTGAAATAGTGTAAAATCACTCTATGAAGCACTTCACCCTCGTCAAACACCACCCCTGCACACAGCTCGCTCATCTTTACGAGCATTTGTTTGTTACCACGGTCGCCGATTACCTTTACCGCCACGGGCAATACAAACTGTTGGATTACGCGCTCAATGGTGCTACTTACGATTCTGGCGTGATAATTATCTCTGCGGAATGTTACGCCAAAACATCAGCAAAATTACTTCAAGACTTAGCGACGATGAAGACTGATTTTGGCGAAGCTCCTTTTTACTTGCCGATTTCACGAGCTTTATTACAGATTATCGCCGAAGAGCCAGAGGCGATTTTTATTGGTGATGTCGATACAATAATCGGCGAGTTGAGATTGCTTGATGACCAGCCTTGGCAAGATTTAGATTCGGTTGAATTGTTGCCAAAAGATGTGCACGGAGATAAAAAGTTGCTTGATCTGATGTATACTACCGATCAGCCAGCTGTCAAGCCGCGTAAGATCAAGTTGCAATTACATCTTAGTGATCCATCAATTGAGCTGCGCATGTTGTGGCGCGAATTGGTGCGCTTTTTGAATTTATCAATCGGGCAAAAAGTTTGCCAAGAGTTCGGTACTTACTTTACTGATGAATCTGTCAAAGATAGCGCAAATTCAACGACAGTAGTTAGTATATTTTTGGTCAATTCTCACATACTGCCGGCAACAAAAATAGAGGAAATCGCCGCAAGCGTTAAACACACTCTAGAAACGATCACTATGCCAGAAGTTCTACAACGTTTTGCGAATTATCTATCACTAGCTTCTTATTCTGCCAATCCGCATGCCGCCCCAGACGAGGATCGCATACTTAGGGAATTTGGCGCCATCTTAGGCTCTGCTGGCTGGAAGAAAATCGCTAGTGTAGAGAATTTGACTAAGGTTTTGCAGGCAACGCGAATCACTGTAAAAGATTCAGCAACAAAGCAGATTAAAACTATTTGACTCACTGACAGTTTTATTATTGACCAAACACCACCTCTACCCTACAATCAAAATGTGATCAAAACAGTATCAAAAGCTCTCATCAAGAATCGTGCTGGCGCATATTTACTGTTATACAGAGGTGATTCGCATCCAAATTTTCCTGGGCATTTGGATATTCCCGGCGGAGAGGTTGAACCTAATGAGTCATACAAAGAGGCAACTGCTCGCGAGATATGGGAAGAAACCGGCGTACATGTTCAGTCAAATAGTCTAGAAGAATTATTTGCTAAACAGTACAAAAACGTAAAACATATACTTTTTGAAGCGAATATAGACGAGATAGATATTCCAGTCAAACTAAGTTGGGAACATAAAAATTACTACTGGATGACGCGAGAAGAACTATTGAACACAGCCGTCCCAAATAATGCAGATCCTTATTATGTTGATGTTATTGACTATTTAGATACTTAGCTTATCCTACGCCCTCACTTACAACCGAATATCTCGCATTATGCGTTTTTTGTAATATTTTCAGCGATTGATAATAATCCAACCTCCTCTTTATCGACAAGGTCTCCGGAGAACACAAGTATATCTCCGTTGACCTCGACGGTAACATGACGGAACACTACGACTACGAGTGATCGTTCTATTCTGAGCCATGATATAAAACTGGCTCATTTATCCATGTTTTTATTATAAAATAGCCTTATGAAAGTAAATCTTAACAGTTTTGAATCAATAGCAAACTCCGCCAAGGACCTGAACGAGTTAAGTCGCAATATTATTAGCTATTTTGCAACAAATGACCAATTTGATACAGCGTTATCAAACAACGACTCCCAGGAGAGTCGTATATTCAACCTAGCAATGCAGTATCTTGACAACGAAAAGGTCTCCAAGCGAGAAGAAATCGCTCGCAAACTAGAGAATCGCATTACGGAATATTGTTCTACACAAAAGCGATAATAATCGATAAAACCTCTGGACATGACCTGAAAAATGTCTTATCCTTGATAAAATAATCCTATGTATAAACAACGAGACGAATATACTGCAGCACGAGAAATTATTGATTTATATTACGATACACTTGATTCTGCCGATATTATAGAATCTCTCAGTTGTATCTGTTTCTCGTTGGCGCGAATTTTCGAACAAGGTGACAAAAGGACTATTTGGGATGATATGTTTGATTATTTTGATCAAGATTATACAGCAATTAAAAAGAAACTGGAGCGCCCAAATCGTCAGATAATTGATGACTTGTACCGCGAGATTATCAATCATATACACTAGTACACACCTCCCCTTGCCCTTGACATAAAATAAAAAACTGCTCTATCCTTGAACTATGAACAAAGCCGATAACCACAAAATAGCCGCCGCCATCCGCGCCACCATGCCATCGCTAACCGTGAATTCGTACTTATCAGAAGTCAGTTTTACCCGCCCTTCGACTTTGAGCGTCATCAAACTGTGCCGCAATTCGCCAGTTTTTGGATTAACAATATTTAGCACATCTTTATATGAGACAGCCGAATCAATTTCGATCATGGACTATATATTCTTTTACTTACTTAAAATATCCTCAAGCGCAGTAATTACTATTGGTAATGTTTGCCAATCTATCAATTAACTCTAGCAGTTTTTTCCATGAGACTCTGTCGGTGTGGTCATTATCAACAGTAACAGAGTATACGCAAACTTTATATAGAAGAGGATATTCTCGTGAATTAATCCAAGTCTGCATCTCCAAAGGATAAGCTAACTGGTCAGAAACTCCAATGGCTGCACCATAATCAGTGGTCAATAAATCAAGCCCATCATGTCTAATTTGATCCACCCAGTACTTGCAGTGCTCAACTGCTTGTTTGTAGGTCATTTGGGGGTATTGGTACTCGCCTTTATCCATATCTCATGATTATAACATGAAAAAATCCCAGACTAATAATTAATGATTAATCTGAGATAACTGCCCCCCTTTTTTTTAGTTATCAAATACTTCTGGCGAACATGGTGTTTTAAGTAATCAACCGATGAATTCTGATTTATTCAATAAGAACAAATGCCTGAAGCAATCTTTAGAAGCTACAATTCTGCTTGTTTATTATCTTCTAAGCTATCCTCCATACAAATATATAGATCAAATAATTTATTATAGAGTTTATTTTCTAATATATCTTGACCTTCCTATTTAGTATCAGCTACTAAGTTTACATGATTTCGACAAGAATCTAAAACTAAAAATCATTCATTTTTAAGCTCTTCTATAAGATTTTTTAATTCTCGCCACATATCTTGCAAATCCAGCTCATCATAGCCATTTGACCACTCTAGATCAATTGCAAGATCAGATATTCTTTGCACTCTTGAATCATTCTCTAGTAACTTTTCGTAAACATTGTCACAATCTCCTACAAGCTCACCAACTATGTAGGCAGCTAGGGTTTCTCTAGATTCAGTTTTCTCTGCTGGTAATATTTCTTCATCTAGAAATTTGATTAATCTTTGTTTCGGGTTCATGGGTCGAATTATAGCATGGAATAACCCAGGCAAAAAAGTTTAAAGTTTAACTTTGTGGTGACAAGAATTTCTGAATAGATCGCTCACACTGATCAAGCAGTTTGATATTAAGCGGTACTGGATTATTGTTATTTAAAGAATAATACCTCTGGTCACATATGCTAGCGAGATCATCCCACGATACGACAGACGAGTCCTCGAGACCGCGTGCCAACGAGAACGCAAAGCTATCAAGATATTCAAGGACATCTGAATTATCGGCATTTTCACGAATCATTTGAATCATATCACGTGCTAGAATTGCCTGTTTATCTTGCTTCATAATCTTATTCCAGTTTTATAATTTATCAATTAACTCTAGTAACTTTTCCCACGAAGCCCTATCGGTGTGGTCGCCGCGGTCGACAACGCCAGCATAATACCGTATTGCATAAATATCTGGATAACTTGGGGCTGAGATCCATTCCTGCATATCCAGTGGATACGCTAACTGGTCAGAAACTCCAATAGCCGCACCATAATCAGTGGTCAATAGGTCAAGCCCATCATGCCTAATTTGATCTGCCCAATATTTGCAGTGCTTGACTGCTTGTTTGTAGGTCATTTGAGGGTAATTATTTTTACCGTATTCTTCTGGCAGATCATCAATTAGTTCCAATAACTTCTCCCACAAAGCTCTGTCGGTGTAATTAGTGTCAATGTTTATAGCATATGTACGAACTCGATACAAATGATAATA
Organism: uncultured Candidatus Saccharibacteria bacterium; assembly: GCA_938036825.1. GTDB lineage: Bacteria > Patescibacteriota > Saccharimonadia > Saccharimonadales > Saccharimonadaceae > Saccharimonas. The sequence goes on along the minus strand of CALHWD010000004.1, from coordinate 2,301 downwards.
TTTTTGCGGATCAATCCAAATCTGCATATATAGTGTATAAGCTAACTGATCATAAATCACAATAACTTGACTGTAACCAGTAGTTAATAAATCAATTCCTTTATACCTAATTTTGTCCGCCCAGTATTTGCAGTATTCAAATGCTTGTTTGTAGGTCATTTGAGGGTATTGATTATCACTATTATTCATATTTATTATTATACAATATAAAAAAGCCCCAGACTAATAACATAATATTAATCTGGGACAGTCGTCTCCTTTCTAATTATCGGGCATCCTCGGGAGGAATATGGGACTCGCGATGACCAGACGGAAAGTTCTGGTCTGTCCAATGATAATTCTCGTCAGCTTTTCCTTTAGTGTCCCACGAGACGCGATAGTTATCTTTGTAGTACTGTGTCACATGTAGATCTATCTGTCGCCTCCGGTCATAGAAGACCCCACTGCGATCATTGGTGTCATTATCGCGATTGCTCACACCTAGCGGCAATGTATTTGTCCGCGCGCGACGGTCATATAGCGTTCCACCAGGTACATCTGTCCGCGTGCGACGGTCATACAGTATCCCACCAGGTGCATCGGTGAAGTTCTGCGTACCATGCGGGTCAAACGGATCGCGCCTATATGTTACGTTCCCATTTCGATCCATGGCGTAGTGTCCATGCCCAGGACCATCAGGCTTACCAAGCCCACCGAAGTAGATATTGGTGTTGCCATCTGAATCTTTCGAAATCCAGACGTTGTCTCGATATTCAAGTGGGACTCCAGCCTTTGCAGCGATCGACTTTTTTTCTTTACGCCGTTTTCGGTGTGCCGAATTCAGTTCATCGAGCCTATCTTTGACCGCCTTGGCACAATCATCAAACTCAGCCTTTGCCTTCTTAAATTCAGCTTGCGTACGTTCGTGCTCTGCTTTGGCAGACTGAAATGCCTGCCGGGCACAAGCAAACTCACTCTTAGCCGCTTGGAAAGCTGGTTTGACGGCATTGAACCGCTCGCGTGCGGCGCGAATTTCAGCGACGAGCTGCCGCCGTTCGGCGACACAGTCTTGGGTCTCTGCCTTGTATGCATGCCCCTGATCTGCGTACATACGTGCGCTGGCGCCATCGCGCATGTTGCGAGCTAACGAAGCTGACTCGAAAGCTGACTTCATATTCTGATACGCCCGCTCTTGTTGAGCGTTCAAACTGTCAATTCGCGGACCATTGGCCCGTTTAACGGACATGTAAGCATCCCAGGCTGCTTGCTGATTTGCATAGGCAGTCTGTTGAGCCTCATAGGCTTGATTCATGATAGCATTAGCTGAAGAGCGACGCTCATAGGCTGATTGCTGAGCTTGCCAGGCTGTTTGCTGCCGTTGTTTTGCAGCATCACGAGCTGAACGTAAACGATAAAGCTCGGCGTCTTGGAGGTGCATAACCTCATCCTTCCTGCAAAGGAGCGAAGTTACAGCGGTTGCTATAACTTTATTATTTACAATATAAAAAAGTATCTTAGCAATATTTGATAAAATGATATAGCTTTATAACTTCACTATAAACCGCATGCCCCGCCCGTGTGGCGTGAAGTCGTAGTCTAGACCCTTGGCGTCGAGTAGCATTTTTACGGTGTAGAGGCCGATGCCGCTGCTGTCGGCGTGCTGTTTCTTGTCGCTGTTGCTCCGATAAAACGGATCGAAGACGTGTTGGAGTTGTTGCTTGGTGAGCGGTGTGCAGGCGTTTTCGATGGCTAGTTCGTGCTGATCGCAGGTGATTGCTATTACGCTTCCCGCGTCGCCATGGCGCACCGCGTTTGACACCAGGTTCGAGATGACGTGGCGCATCATGTCACGATTAGCACGAATGGTCGTCGGACGGGCGTCAACCGCAAAAGTCATGCCGCGCGTTTTCGCTAGCAACACATAATCGTCAATCACTTCAGCAACCAGCTTATCGATCCTCAGTCGCTTTTCCTGACGCAAAGCCTGCTCAGCCACGCTCCCAGAGCGCAAGACATCATTCACCATCGCCGCCAAGCGGTCAACCTGCGCCACCGATTCCGCCAGGTATTGATCGTGATTTTTATATTCGCCAATGTTGAGCTGCATATTTTCGAGCATGATCCGTAGCGCCGCCAGCGGCGTTTTTAACTCATGCGAAGCCGCTCGCAAAAAAGCGATTTTTTCTTTCTCCAGCTGGGTAATCCGCTTATTTTCATGCTCCAGCGAACGAATCGTTTGCCACAGGTTTTGATAGAGCTCATTAATATTTCGCCCTAGCACGCCGATCTCGTCATGGCTGTTCACCGGGTAGTACACGTCCT
>CALHWD010000003.1 GCA_938036825.1 uncultured Candidatus Saccharibacteria bacterium | reverse complement strand
AGTGGGATATTAAAACGCGCAGTTCTGCTCCGCATACGCATCCGAATGCGCTAGATGAAAAGACGAAAAAGAGAAAATACCGCTGGAACGAAAAGAGACCGCTGCCAACCGCTCCAGGCGAACTGGTTCAGATCGATACCGTACATTACGTCAATCCGCTTGATCGCTCCAAAATATACATCGACACCGTAATCGACCTATACTCTAGAATGGCGTATGCAGAAGCCTCGGCCCGGCTCGCTCAAAAGGATGCCGCAGCAACAATCTTTGAAGCGCAAGCATACACGGGAATTCCGTTTCGAATGGTGCAAAGCGATAACGGCGCAGAGTTCCAAAGGTACTTTCAAGACAGATTGCATCATAGCAGCATTAAAACGAGGCACACTAGAAGTCCGCCACCCTCACGATGATGCCCACATAGAACGGTTTAACAGAACCGTGCGCAAAGAATGCATTGGCGCCTACAACTGCAACAAAGACATTCGTTTCATTAGCCGTAAACGTAACCGATTCATAGATTACTATAACTATGATAGAATCCACTTAGGAATAAACCTGCGAACTCCTTATGAGATGTTGCAGGGGTAGGGGGATTTGTACGATTATGATCGATCATCTAACGTCATGTGTAAAGTGATTTACTCGTAGCAGCCCTCCGAGTAGACATTGAATTCTTGCGCTTTGCCTGCAATGGCAGCGTACTTCTCGTGTAGCTTGTCTATAGTCGCCGACACGGATCTTGTATGCCTGCCCCTTGAACCATGAGCGATTACTAAAGTATGACCAGTCTATCCTTGCATCAACACCAGGAAGTGAGTCATTTTTGTGATAGTGCTGGTAAAGGAAATCTGCGACGGTGGAATCGTTTCCATCGTACCGAACATCCCACGTTTTTGGCCAAGTGCGTGGGTGTTTAACTCTAACTCCTGCAGTTGGGCTATTTCCTTTCGGTGAGTTACAGTCAGGAATTGTCGAACCAGCCGTATCAATTGACAAGTATGCAGCAGACACCCAGGTTTTGTCTGAGGTGTAATACCATCTTTCTGAAGCTTTTCCATCGGGGCCGTTCACAGATTCACCTTTAGTCCAACATTCTAAAGCGAACCCACTATTCGCGGGATAAACCTTGAGTGTGTTGTGTTTGGTGGTGGGACCTATTCTCCCGTTTACATACTCTACCTCAGGGTCGTTGAGCACTCTGGCCATGGAAGTCGGTGACTGATTTGGAACAGCTGGCGTCGAATTTTGATTGTCCTCTGAACACGCGTCGGTCACTGGTAGGTCGCTTCCCGTAGAGAGCATAGAATCAGCTATCCAGCCTGAGCCGTACCCATCCACTTTGTACCAGTAGTTACTGTTGCTGTACGGGCCTTTGACGTAGCTACAATGATTGAATCACCAGACGCTGAGCCAGTTAGCCGTCTCCCGTCCTGGCGGGCTGTTTGTGGCTGAATCGTGATCTGATTGTGGGTAAACGCGATGCACCTCGCTATGCAGGTCACGCCCTGCTACCAGGGGGCAGCCAGAGCATTCTTGTGGGCTACCGGGCACGTCCAAGGTTGGGTTCTAGAACACCTACCCTCCAGCAAAGTAGGCGGCACCTACGTCGCTGACGCAGCGGCAGACAAAGCAATAGACGCCGGCGAACCAGCGTCCAACGGAGTGATCGAGGTGCCTGTGCCGCTACGCCGCCTGCAACCGGCTCTCGATAATCGCCACCCGGCCCGTAAGCTGCTCGTGCTGGGTGGTGAGCAGCTTGAGTGCTCCCTGAGCGCGGAGGGCTTCTTCGCCTTGCGCTTCAATATTTTTGCTGAGTGTGTCGATCCGCTTGGTCACTTCCTGATGGTTGCGGTCGATCTTCTCATCCAGTTCTGCAAACCGGTTGTCAATCTCATTGAACTGAGCACCAATGGCGTCGAAACTCTCTTCCATTCTGCTGCGTACATCTTTTATCTCGTGTTCCAGCTTGTCGAGCCGTCTCTCCACACCATCTAAGCGCTTGTCGATCTTGTCGAAACGCTCAGCATTCCGCGCCTCTGTGGCGTTGAGACTCGTGGTTAATAATTCTTGTATGCGTTGGAAGTCTTTTTCAGTCATACTTCTATTTAAGCATGACGGACGGGGAGTGTAAAGGCTGCATGCTTGGAATATAGGTTCGGTATTGCCTGGCAATATTCTGCAATATTGCTATACTGATTAATAGATATGACAGCAGCAGAAATAACGCAACGCCAGCAGTTAATTCGGGCAATTATCGGCTCACACGAGCTTGAAGGTGTGGCAGTTACGAATGCTACCAAGCGCTTACTTGAGGCCTTTGCGCGAGGAGACGTCTCGGCTAATGAGTTGGTAGCGCAGGCGCAGGCTAGCCTCAACGAGGAAGGTCGGCAAGCACGTTAACGGGTATGGCGTACGAGCTAGCCAATGACCCATACGTCGATCCAGTAACTGGCGTGATGCACAATCGTCATGACATCCGCGACACCGCTACCTTTTGGCGCGAACCGAGCAAAACTATGTGACGCTTATGACAGCGAAGGTAATGCAAGAGTGGTGGCCTGACCACCGTGCCGACCGCCTCACTGCCGGAGAAGCCAGTGACGGTGCAGCTACTCAGCAAGGTGCTACACAATCCCTTCTACGTCGGCGAGGTGGTCTATCAAGGGGTGCACTATGCCGGGAGCCATGAGCCCTTGGTGGATCGAGCGACGTACGAGTCGGTGCAGACGCTGCTGGCCACCCGCGTCAACGGTGAGCGGACGGTCAAGCACGCCCACTACCTGAAGTCGACGATCTACTGCGGCATCTGTGGTTCCCGTCTCATCGTGACGAATGTGAAGCCCCGCGGTGTGGTGTACGAGTACTTCGTCTGCTTGGGGCGACACTCTAAGAAGCAGCCGCAGTGCTCGTTTCGGGCAACGCTGGCGGAGCAGATTGAGGATGAGATCGTCCGGCTCTATGACCGAGTGGCGTTGCGGCCTGGGCAGCGAGCTGTCCTCGAAACTGCCCTGCGGCGGCAGCTCGCCATGCTGGTAACGGAGTCGACTCAGCGGCTGACGGAAGCGAAGACCGTGCAGCGATGGCTCGAACGAGAGCGAGACAAGCTCCTCCAAGCTCACTACGCCGACGCCATTCCGCTTGACGTCCTCAAGCGTGAGCAAAGCCGGATAAGCCGTGAGCTGCGCGGTGTGGAGCGGCAGATGACGGGACTGGAGGGTGAGATGACAGAGCGGCAGGCCTTGGTCGGGCAAGCGTTAGATATTGCCCAGCACATGGCCACCGCCTACCGGCAAGCTCCTGAGCACATCCGACGCATGCTCAACCAAGTGCTCTTCGACAAGGTGTACATCACACCAGACGACGAGACTGGGCTGCTCACTGCGATGGTGCGCTACCAGCCACCGTTTGATGGGGTGCTGGGGGTGAGAGATGTGACGACGACAGGCGACGGACTACAGCGGGTGGATGGCAATGCGGCGGGTGCTGTGGAGGAGATGGATGATGACCTTGATGCGATGGATAGTGGGACAGGCGAATCGAAGACTATGGCCAGCGACACTCCTGCATCTCCTCGAGACGACGAAGTCACATTGAGCCAACCAAGTGACATCGTCGCCTCGGGGCCAGAAGGGCCAGGCTTGCACGGTCTGCCAGATGATGGCCTTCCTGCCCCAAAACCCAGCAAAAACAAGCAAAAACCCACGTCATGGGGCTTCCATGACGTGGGTTTGAGTGTTGACTCAATGGTCGGGGTGACAAGACTTGAACTTGCGACCTCACGGCCCCCAGCCGTACGCGCTACCAGCTGCGCCACACCCCGACAACGTCTCTCATTATAGCACAATTGGTGATGCGTGTTCAAAATAACTACTCTGTTTTTTCGCATTGTACAAGCTTATTATCTCATGCTGCAGGGCCCATATATGCTATACTAGAAAGGTTAATGAGTAATCGTGGGAGGCACCCAAGCCGCTTGCACCACAGAAAGGATACTATGGCAAAAAAAGCCGATCTGCTTGAAAAAGCAGCAGAGCTGAAACTCGATGTTTCAGAAAAAAATACCATTGCAGAGATTGAGGCGGCCATCGCTGCAGCAAACGACAAGGATGTCATTGCCCAGCGCGAAGCTACTGTTGCAAAGGCTGGTAAGCGTAGCCAAAAGGCCCTCGACGAGGCTGAAGCGAAGGCTGAGAAAGAAGCCCGCAAAGAGGCTGGCGATACAACCCCTCAGGGTGATGTCGATGCAGCTATCAAGAAAGGGCCCGCGCCAAAGGTTCGCCCACTGATTGAGCGCCGCGGCAAGGCCTATCGAAAACTAACTGAGAAGGTTAAAAAAGATAAGGTGTACTCGCTAGACGAAGCACTCCAGCTGGCAACCGAGACCAACCCTGCTAAGTTTGATGCGAGTGTTGAGTTGCACGTCCGCCTTGGTGTTGATCCACGCCAGGCCGATCAAAATATCCGCTCGACAGTTGTCTTGCCACACGGCACAGGCAAGACTGTTCGCGTTGCCGTCTTTGCACCAGAAGCTGAGATTGCAACTGCTACCAAAGCAGGGGCAGACATTGCTGGCGAAGAGGCTATCATCAAGCTACTCGACAAAGGTACGTTAGACTTTGACGTTTTGATCGCCACCCCGCAGTACATGCCAAAGCTTGGTAAGTACGCCCGTCTGCTTGGGCCAAAGGGTCTAATGCCTAACCCAAAGAGCGGCACTGTAACTACTGACATTGCAACTGCCGTCACTGAGGCAAAAGCTGGTAAGGTGGAGTACCGCGTAGACAAGCAAGCCGCGATTCACCTCAGTATCGGCAAGGTAAGCTTTGGTACAGAGAAGCTCCGCGCTAACGCCAATGCCTTCTTCGCCAGCTTGCAAGCTCAAAAGCCAAGCTCGCTCAAGGGTGTATATGTCAAATCCATCGCAGCTGCAACGACGATGGGACCTGGCATCAAGGTTGAGCACAAACTCGATTAGTTAAGAGAAGAGTATTGCACTCGCTATATAATACTGCCAGTCGGGGAAGCTGGCAGTATTATTTATGTGCCTACCTATACATGATATGATGGAATGAGTGGTGATACTCTCATACTATTTCATTCATCACCATAGTAACGGAGGTGCTATATGAAAAAATATATCTACTCACTCGTTGGTAGTGTTGGTTATCTTGAGCGATTTTTGCAGCCACAGACACCAGAGCAGGTTGCACAAAAGGTGAGCCAGGCTATTGCTGACCCAACTGTCCTCGATGGCAACCGCTGCTTTAGTATCTGCGTGTGGGCCTTGCCAGATGGTATTGATCATCCAAAGAATGTGCCAAAGGATAGCTTGGCTGATGGCTACTACATGCAATGTGCTGGGTCGAATACCGGCATGACTATAGAAGTGCGTGTGCCAGATCCAGATAATCATACAGCTCAGTATCCATATATCCACTATGTGATTGCCCGAAAACCAGTGGCCGATAAAGAGCGATTCATTCCACTCACCTGGCAGCGCGATGGCGAACCATTTACGATACGCATTCATCCGGAAGAGGTATTTACGGGAGAACAAGCTGGGCAGATCTTTGCAGACTATATTACAAAGGGCATTATACCGTCTGAATCCGTTTTGCGAAAGATTGATATATAGGGCGAGGGGTATTTTGCACTAATTATAGACAGGAGGTGATATGAAGCAATATCTAGATCTTCTTCGCGATATTCGTGATAACGGGGCAACAAAGGATGATCGGACTGGGGTTGGTACACGGAGTGTCTTTGGTCGGCAAGTTCGTTATAACCTATCTCAAGGTTTTCCGGCTGTCACAACAAAGAAACTGTATTTTCGTAGCGTTGTACATGAACTCTTGTGGTTTCTTCAGGGGAGTGGGAATATTGAATATTTGGCGCAGCACAATGTCCATATTTGGGACGAATGGCCTTTCAAAGCATATTGTCTGCACAATAATATACCACTACCCGAAGCAAATTCTTCAGCATGGCAAACGCAGCTGCGTGAATTTATTCAGCGTATCGCGACCGATCACGATTTTGCAATGCGCTGGGGTAATCTTGGTCCGGTCTATGGTGTTCAATGGCGGAAATGGCCAGATGGCAAGGGCGGAGAGGTCGATCAGATTCAGCAGGCAATTGATACAATTATTCATCAACCATCATCACGAAGAAACATTGTCAGTGCCTGGAACGCGGCTGAGATAGATGATATTGTCGCGATTGGCGGGCTACCACCTTGTCACACGCTCTTTCAATTCAATGTGCGCCCAACGCCAACTGGCGAAAAAGACATTCTCGACCTTCATCTCTACCAGCGTTCTGCTGATGCTTTTCTCGGGGTGCCGTTCAATATCGCCTCGTACGCGCTTCTCCTCAGCATGGTTGCTCATGTGACACAGACCCAGCCAGGTGAGTTTATTCATACAATGGCAGATACCCACTTATACCTCAATCATCTTGATCAAGTTGAAGAACAACTTACTCGGCAGCCGCTTCCGCTACCAACACTGTGGCTCAATCCAGCAATTACCCGCATTGACGACTTTACCTTCGACGATATCCGACTCGACGACTATCATTCTCATCCTGCAATCAAGGCACCGATTGCCGTATAATAGAGAACTCTTACATTGGACGCAAAATACCCTATATACCTATTTGTCAATCGTTTATTCGACTGTATTCTACAAAATCAAAGGCATATGCATTAGCACTGTCGGCAGGGTGGTGTACCCGATGCACTTCGCGCCACTGTTCGCGGGCCAAACAGGGAAAGAATACATCAGCACGAGGAAACGTCGCATCAACCTCTGTTGCGTAAATGGTTGTGACATACGGCAATGCATAACGATACAATCGCCCGCCACCAATAATCCAAGGTTGGTATCGACTCAAGGCTACCGCTGCTTCAAGTGATACCGCCGTTAGCACGCCGTGTACCTGCGTTGGAGTACGTGATATGACAATATTTTCACGTTGAGGTAATGGCCTGGAGCCAATTGATTCAAATGTTGTGCGCCCCATGATAATACTGCCACCAGTCGTTAGTTGTTTGAAGTGTGCAAGATCAGCCGGAAGACTTCGCCCCCAGGGCAGGGCACCATCTATACCAATACCACGCTGACGATCATACGCAACAACTATGGATAACGATTTTTTATATAGCGTCATATTCATATCATAGCATATTGCTTGTGTCGGCCAGCAAAAGCCGTATAATGAGACATATGGACCCAGTAATGCCAACCAGTATCTATAGTGATAGCGAAATCAAGGCAGCCCTCCGCGCTGGACATATCATCTGTGACCCTGCGCCAACCCACATCAATGGCAGTAGTGTCGATGTGACACTCGGTTACTATTTTTATCACGCTGGCGGTAACGAGCAAGACGACGAGCTATTTAATCCATTCGACCAAGCAGATGTCGAGCGCTACTTTGGTGAATACAAAATTGCGAAACCGTGGCACAGTGTGCGCAACCATATTGCGAGCCAGCCGATTGCTCAGCTCACGGCGCTTGCCAACATCCCAGACGACCATCCAGTGATCGTCTTGCGGCCAAATGAGCGCATCCTATCACACACTCATGAATTCATTGGCATCTTGCCGCCTGGCACGACCAGCATGCAAGCTCGCAGCACAACAGGACGGATTGGTATCTCGGCTTGCTACTGCGCAGGTTGGGGTGACCCTGGCTACATCAATCGCTGGACGATGGAGATTCATAATCTCAATGAGCGCGAGCATATTGTTTTGCCAGTTGGGTATCGCATTGCCCAGATTGTCTTTAGTGCGACTGGACCAGTAGAGACAGAGTACGCTCATGCGTCAGGGAACTACCAAACAACCACAAGTAACGACCTCGCTGCCATCAAGGCAGCCTGGCACCCACGCATGCTCCTGCCGCGAGCCTATGCTTCGCCAATTGCGATGCCAGTCCCCGTTGAGGGCTTGGCGGAGGGGCTATACTAATGCTTAGCGCATCGTTTTTTCGTGACCGTGCAACTGCCAAGCGATATAGCGACGACAGCCAACGAGAGCACGGCAAAGGTTGTGCTTTTTGTACACTCATTCGCGACGGTGGCGCACAGGTCGTTGAGACGCGTCAACACTGTCTTGTTATCAAGAACCGCTATCCATATGATAATTGGGATAATTATGGCGTCATTGATCAGCTAATGGTTATCCCACGACGACACGTTGCGGCATTTCACGAACTTCTACCTGAAGAGCAGCAGGGTTGCCTTGCTGCAATAACAGAGTATGAGGCGAAGGGCTATTCATTCTATGGACGAGCACCAAGCGCACTAAGTAAGTCAATTGGCCATCAGCACACCCATCTCATCAAGATTGATGACAAGCAAAAGAACGTGATGATATATCTTCGCAAACCTTACTTCAGGATAATGCGCTAATGCCAAAGCAGCGAGGGAGCTACATTGTTATTGAAGGGATCGATGGCACGGGCAAATCCACCCAGATCGATCTCCTCGCGAAGCACTATCGAGCCCAAGGCCATTCAGTGACGGTTGTCGAGGAGCCAAGCAGCGATGACCCAGCCCAAACCACGCCAATTGCTCACTATCTCCGCACTGTTATCAAAAACGGCGATCTCCGTCGCGACCCAGAGATCAACCTTGCGCTGCTCAGCACTGCCCGACGCGAACTATGGCAACAGATCATCCAACCAGCACTGGAGCGCGGCGAGACCGTCCTTGCGTCGCGCAATTATTTTTCAACACTCGCATATCAGGGGTATGGCGAAGGTTTGAGCCAAGAACATATTCGGCACGTTACTGCTTTATTTACCAGTCAGCGCTACCTTGCGCCGGATCATCTCATTATTCTTATGCTTAATAACGAACAGGAGCGTATGCATCGCATCCAGCAGCGAGGCCCACTCACGACGCCAGACACGTTCGAGTCACAAGGTAATGATTTCCAGCAGCGCGTCCATGCTGGCTATGGTGTCCTCGCTAAAGATTACCAGGTGCCTATAATTCAGTGTATGAACGATAGCGGCGCACATAAGTCGCCTCATGAGATACAACGTGAGATCCTCTCGATCATTAATGCAAAACTTCAGTGAAAAATACTCTATGGGGCTATTTTTACATAGCAAAGACTTTAGTATATAGCTTTTATCCTGCGTGAGACCATTATGCCTGTATAGCACAGAGCACTTCTGGAATTGTATAGTTACCTATTTTTTATAATACAGAGACACACACGCTTCAGAGGTCAACTCTTGTGATTTTTTGATAATTTTGCTACAGTTATATGCACTGTGTCGAATCTAACGAGAGAGCGTAGAGCCGCCAGACCAACAAATAGCACTGCAGCACACGAGACAAATGTGTGCTTTGATAAAGATCGATATGATATATACGAAAAAGCGCTCAATCTCACTGACATACCAGAATCTGAAACAAAGCAAATCGTGTCGGGCCTGAGCCTTATGCGAGACTTTGCTGGGGAGCTATTTGCAAAATATAGCAACCACAGTGCTTATACTGCATATTTGCTCTGTGCGGCGGGCAACCGCGATGAGCTTCTTGACATCAATAATCTTGCTGCTCTCCGTCAAAGAATAGAGCAAGATCACGCTGGCAGCAACGATAAAAAAGCAGCAAGAGAAAAGTTTAATCAGATCGTATCAATCATGATGGACACAACACGACTATCGAGCTCGTGGCAAAAATTCATGAATACGCAAAAGGTTGAGACAAATCCAACTGCTCAGAGCAAAGAATCACTCTATAGTGCTATCAGAAGGGTAAGCAGACTTAGAAAATCCAAAGGCATAGCAAGCAGCCAATCTGCATATGGCGGCACAGAAAATCAGTACCTGACTGAAGAGGGTCAACAAGACCAGCTGTTCGAAGCCGCAATGCATGATCGTATGCAGGCCGAAATAATGATGAAACAACTTTGGCAACAACCAATGAATATGCTTGATATCGATGACCTTTTGCGGACAGGTCATAATGTTGGGCTATCGACTATCTTTATGGAGTCTGTCAACACACTCAATAAACTTAACAACACTCGCTATGATACATCGGAAGCCTATGAGCTAGCATACAAGAGCGAGGCATTGCTTGCACCACTGTGTGAGATTATTGGCTTTGACGGGGTAGCAATGGCATTGCGGAGCAAGGTGGCGTGCCTCCAGCTGCGCAATACCGGCAGAGGACACTTTGTAGACCTCGCCAAGCAGATACTATCAGAGCTTGGTGTATTGAGTGCTGCTAGTCCTGAAGAGACCATCACAGCCGAAGAGCGCAATCAAAACTACGGTACTATCGTCTACAGAGTACTCGAGTCCGTAATTGGCGATATTGATAATGGCGCTGGCTATAGTGTGGAACTGGTACTTGGTGGAGAGTCTGGTCATGATATTGTGATAGGCAATGGTGATATTATTGCTGATCTGCTGCGATTGGTGTTTCGCTTGAAGTCAGTTGGCTCTCTAGCACGCGGGCTTGTAGAGCAGGCAGAAAAAGCAGAGAGACAACAGGAAGAAGAACGCCAAAAGATTCAAGAATCTACTCTTGCTGTTAGTTCTCTAGAAGCATACAGCAAGAAGAGAACCGATCAGACAGATAAGGAAAAGAACGAAGATTGGAATATCACTCGAGAATATATTCGAGATGAGATGTCGCATATATACAACAAAAAGGTAGCAGATTCCTTGCTCAAGCTTATGCATACGCATCTGGCTGAGCTCTATGAGGGGTTCAACATTACGCCAAGGGAAGTGTCTCTTCTCGACTATAAAAAGGAAGATAACTCGCTTGAGATACTTTTTGATCTTCTTGGTATGACATTAATCGCAAGAGACCGAGCAAATCTAATGGACATATTCTTTAAAATGGTGGATAATAGCAATGTCCTTAATCGCTCACAGGATGAACTTATTCAAGATAACCAGCTGCCCGCTCAGGGCGATGAAGGTTACAGTGAAAACGGTTACTCTGTCACGCCACATGCTGCGCCAAGCCGAGACGAGATACTCAAAGTTGAGGGGCGCACAGAATTTATCAATTATATCAAAACAAAGTTTAAAGAACGCTATTTCAACATTGATCCCGAGCAATATATAGAGTTTAAAGAAGAAAATGAAAAAGGTTTCCATGTCTCGAAGATAACAGGTCTATATGAGGACCATAAATCGGGCATTTTACCATTTGAGATCCAAGTTCTCACTGAGAAGGATCGACAGTCGGCACGATATGGCGAAGCTGCGCATATCCTGTATAAGCTAAGTAAACAGCTTGGCTATCGGCTTGAACCAACTAAAAAACAGCTCGCAAGTATGAGTGCGCTCAATGGGCGGAAGAAAAACTTTGGCAAGAGAACAGTCAACAAAGCAAGCTACCGCCGCATTAAGAAAATAAACAGGACGATTAATGGTCTTCTTAATGCCAATTCTTCAGTTCTGTAGCAAAGCCTACTTACTTAAAGCCACCTCCACATCTTGCATCCACCTACCACCATCTGCTATAATCTTTCTCAGACATTGCCAAAGACCGTAGCGGGCTGTTATGCACGACAAAGCAGCCGATAAGTATGCTACCGAGGGAATTTCGGATACGCCTGAGCCTCTTGCGCTAGCGTTTAGTACGAAACTTGAGACTCGTCTTTGCAATCGTGCAGAGGCGATTTTTTGCGGCATATGTCGGACATTAACAATACGGTCGGATACAACAACAAACCAGTAATACTGCACTCCTTCTCGGTGTGTATAGGTATTACAACTCCAAAGAAAGGATTTTATCTTATGGCAATTTCCAAAGATAAAAAACAAGCTTTGGTGGCTGAAATGAGCGAGCTTCTCGCACAAGCAAAGGGTACTGCCGTTGCGACCTACCAAGGGACAAGTGTGGCAGATCTGCAGGCGTTGCGCCGCGAAGCTCGCGAAGCTGGTGTTGTCATTAAGGTGGTGAAGAACCGTCTCGTGCGTGTTGCCTTTGCGCAGCATGACACCTACAAAGATACCGACACTTCGGCCCTGGCTGGGCAATTGCTGTATGCAATCTCGCCAGATGACGAGGTGATGGCAGCGAAGGTGTTGCACGAGTTTGCTAAGACACATCCAACAGTTCAGTTGGTTGCCGGCTTTAGTGGCGAAGGTGAGGCTCTCAACACAGCCGATGTCACTGCACTGGCTGGCTTGCCAAGCAAGAATCAGCTGGTGGCCGAAGTGGTGGCACAGCTGCTCTCGCCAGTACACGACACTACCAACGCACTTTCGGGCAACCTTCATGCGTTGCTCGATGGCATCGAAGACGCCAAAGCAGCTGCGTAACCAAGCGCAGCATTGTACTAACGTTTGCACTAGGCAGACAATAATTCGTGCGATAATTCTACCGCACATTATCGAAAGGAATCCATCATGGCAGATGTGAAAAAACTGGCCGAAGAACTGGTTGCTTTGACCGTTCTGGAAGTCAACGAACTCAAAAATGTCCTCAAGGACGAATACGGCATTGAGCCAGCCGCTGCTGCAGTTGCTGTCGCTGGCCCAGCCGCCGACGCTGGTGCTGCTGAAGACGAGCAGACCGAATTCACCGTCACCCTCAAAGAAGTTGGTGGCCAAAAGGTTGCTGTCATCAAGGCTGTTAAGGAACTCACTGGCCTTGGCCTGGGTGAGGCAAAAGCTTTGGTCGACAACGCACCAAGCCCAATCAAGGAAAAGGTCAGCAAAGACGACGCTGAAGCTGCCAAGAAGACCTTGGAAGAGGCTGGCGCTACCGTCGAACTGGCGTAATCACCCTACCGACCGTATTGATACCATCAGCACACCCGCTTGGGTGTGTTTTTGGTTAGGGTTCAGAATGGAATCAGTACGAAAGAGTTAGAACTGAAAACGTAGTGCGAGGTAGCTAAATTTACGAAAATTTGACAAGTTCTCTGTGTATTGATATATATATTAACCTTTTGCGACCGCAGAGGGTTTGCACCTCCGAGGAAGGGAGAATATCATGAGCGTCATGACTATCGCTACCGTCATTCTAGTAGTTGTCGGTCCATTGCCGTGGTATTTTCTGCTAGTCATTGCTAGTAGAGAATTGCGATGGAAGGTGCTAGATAAAAACAGAGCGATTATACGCCTCTGCCAGGCAGTCTTTTCTGGCTACATAATCGAGATGGTAGGTCTCATCGCTACTGTGTGCTATAACTTGCATATTAGTATCGCTGGGACGATCTGCTGGTCGATCGTTGGACTACTGGGAATTACTCTCTCTCATGTAGCAATATTCTGCAACGTTCACATCGACCAGTTGCTCAAGAAAACCGTCTGCAGCTATGATAAGCTCCGCGGTTTCCCGTCAGAGATTAGTAGCCGATAACGAAAGGAAGGTGCCTACGCACAGCAATCTGTTGAGCTCACTGCTCCGGATTGCTGTGCGTCACTCCATGTGCGTAGTGCTCTAAGCATCGTACCATTTTTACAACGAACTATTGGCTACCCCTGTTATTGCTGTGGATAACCACCAAGCGCCTTGACAAGGCCCCACCCCATCGCTATATAATGGGTTGATAACTAAGAAAACAGACAAGGAATTGCGAGAAAATATGTCTGAATTACCAGAGAAACAGGTGAAGCGATTACGATCGCTGATTCAAGAGGCAGAGACAAACCTGGCCGCTGCAAAGGAATTATTGATGAGTATTATTGGTGACGATGGCGAAGTTGTCGTACCAAGCAATAGTCGCGAAGAAGTTTCAGGTAAGATAGTCGAGGGAATCTTTGACGGGCAAGTGATGGTCGATGCTGATGGCAAGAATTATCCCGTGCCAGCCAATTACGCCAGTAAGTCTAAGCTTGTTGAGGGCGACAAGCTCAAGCTGACAATTGCCGACGATGGCGGCTTTATCTACAAACAAATCAAGCGAGTGGAGCGCAAGCAGATTATCGGTACACTCACCCAACACGATGGCGCGTACTACGTGGAAGCACAGGGGAGGGAATACCGGATCCTGCTGGCAAGTGTGACATTTTTCCGGATTGAGATTGGCCATCAGGTCACTGTCATCATCCCCGAGGACAAGCCAGACGCAACATGGGCAGCGGTAGAAGCACCGTTATAGCGGTATAACTGCTTGGGTATACCTTCAAGTTATATTACACCTCTATATACAGAGCATCATAAAAAAAGTAATAACCGCTACTATATGTAGCGGTTATTGCTTTGGTAGTTTTTATACTTTTGTTTACTAAGCGTATAGTCTAAATAAGTTGACTGCTTTTGATGGTGCGTTACTTTTGTGAGTTGCCATTCATCGCTGCAGGAATTACCTCATCAAGATACCATGTCCAAAATGCACGACGAGCGTTAACATCAACGTCTTTGGCGGCTTGCCAATTCAGCCCGCGGGCGGCAGCAGCCGAGCAGGCATAGCTCAAATCGAGCGAATCTGGCAGTAGATCGTCATCCTCAAGGTTACTATCCATATCGACTTCGTAGTACAGATCTCGATGGCAGGCTGACATCACCGCACTAGCTGCGGCGTCGGCCACAAAGGTTGCTGGCTCGGTGATGCTGTCGAGTTCCACATCGAAAAGGAGCTCTTCAAAGTAGCTGCGTGCACGTTCCTCTGCTTCTGCTGGATCAGCCTGTCCATCTGCAACATTCTGTGCGAGTGTGAGAAGATCTTCGACTCCAGAATCATCAGGGAAAGCGCGATACCAAACATCTTGTACGTGGCGGACACACATCGTATTGAGCCGGATACGAATTTGATATGAGAGGTCAGCATCGCTCTCATCAATCATTGCTCGCCAGATCGCAATACGGCGCTGTAGTGAGAGGATTGCTTTTTCGTTTGCGGCGAGTTCTTCGCGGCCGAGTTGTAGTTGTTGGTTGAGATTGTTCATATCAATCATTTACTATACGCCTTGGTTAGTAATTACAGACCACATACTACCACTCTATAGCGTTTTTGTACAATTGCATGTATAGAAGTTCGATCGCATCTCCACCCATTCTGCGGTATAATATAGCAAATGAGCAGAGCACTATATCGGACGTATCGGAGTCGGTCGCTTGATGAGATTGTGGGGCAGTCGCATATCACGCGGATTTTGCAGCGAGCAATTGCGAGTGGACGCATTGCCCATGCCTATCTCCTGACGGGGCCACGTGGGGTGGGTAAGACATCGATTGCCCGCATCTTAGCGCATGAGATCAACGGTCTGCCATATACCGACGAGTCGACCCATCTTGACATCATCGAGATCGACGCAGCAAGCAATAACTCGGTGGAGGATATCCGCGATTTGCGCGATAAGGTGCAGATTGCACCCACCAGCAGCCCAAAAAAGATCTACATTATCGATGAAGTTCATATGCTCAGCAAGTCGGCCTTTAATGCCTTGCTCAAGACGCTAGAGGAGCCGCCCGAGCACGTCGTCTTCATTCTTGCGACTACCGACGCCGACAAGCTCCCCGCGACGATCCTCAGCCGAGTACAGCGCTTCAATTTCCGAGCAATTAGCCCGCGTGATGCAGCCAAGCATTTGGCATTTATTGCTGAGCAAGAGAAGATTGCCATTACACCCGATGCGCTGGAGCTAATTGCTGAGCAGGGGAAGGGGAGCTTCCGCGACAGTATTAGTTTGCTCGACCAACTGCGCTCACTAAGTGATGAGACAATCGACCGCGCGATGGTCGCAGAAGTGCTGGGCCTTGCGCAGGATGAGTTAGTAGAAGGGTTATTGGCGGCCTATGCTGCGGCAGATATTGGCCAGGCTGCCCAGCTGATCGATGAGGCTGAGGCAGCTGGCACACCGGCCGAACTTCTTGCCGAGCAGCTGCTTGGTATCGCGCGCCAGCGCGTTGTAGAGGATGTAGCACTGTTGCCATTGCTTGATAAACTACTGGCTGTACCGCGAGCCGGTTGGCCGCGCATTGCATTGCTCACCGCTCTGGCAAGCCGAGCCACACTACCAGTTGCAGCGCGCCATCATCAACCATCACCCAGCACCGTGAGTGAGCCAGTTGCGCCATATACACACTCACCGGCTACACCATCATCGCAAACACCTCCCTCAGATCCTCCTCGTCAGAAAACAAATGCTGCAGCATCGGCCGAACAGCCTCCCACTCCAAGTGCTTCCGCTACTGATCACACACCAGTCAAGCAACCAAGCGTTTCTGCAGCAAACGATGAAACACCAACCGTAAGTCCAGACCCAGTCGACTTCCCATGGGAGCAGTTTCTCGATGCTGTTGGAGCAGTCGGGGCGCGCACATACCTTGCCAAGGCAGGCCACGCGTTTGACGGCCAGACACTAACGATCTACGCTGGCAAAAAATTCGCCAAAATGCAGATCGATCGCGCCCTCCCCACACTCAGCGCAGCACTGCACCTCCTTGGCATTACTGCAGAGATCACGGTAGTAGCTACCAGCAAGCCGCCCAAAGATCGCCAAAAAGCCGCCATTCTTGCTATGATGGGGGGAGGAGAAGAAATTACTATCAATGGCTGACCAATCACCCCAACCAAAAGGCAAAGTACCACCGCAAAGCCTCGATGCTGAGATGAGTTTACTTGGTGCGGTACTTATCGACGAAGAAGTTTTGGCCGATGCTAGCGAGCATGTCGGCGCAGAAGACTTTTATGACAAACGCCACGCGACGATCTTTGGGGCGATGATGCGCCTCTACGAGCGACACAAGCCAGTCGACCTCCTTACCCTAACTGATGAATTACAAAAAAAAGATCAGCTTGCCGAGGTAGGCGGATCGGCCTATCTGACCGAGCTTACCAACTACGTCCCTACTGCTGCCCACGCCAGTAGCTATGCCGAGATCGTCGCCCAAAAAGCAGTGCGGCGACGGCTCATTAAAGCCAGTGCCGATATTAGCCAGCTTGGCTTCGACGAAAATACCACCACCCAAGAGCTGCTCGAAAAGGCCGAGGCAGAGCTCTTTAGTGTGTCTGACCAATCACTCAAACAAGACCTCGTGAGCCTGGAGAGTATTCTCACCGATAGCTTCGACCGCATTGAGGAGCTGCACCGCAACAAAGGACAGCTGCGCGGCATCCGCACAGGCTACCGCGACCTCGACACCATGACGGCTGGCTTGCAGCGCTCCGATCTTATTATTATTGCAGCTCGCCCCGCCATGGGTAAGACGACGCTGGTGACAAACCTCGCGTATAACGTCGCGACGATCGAGAAAAAACCCGTCCTATTCTTCTCACTCGAGATGAGTAAGGAGCAGCTCACCGACCGCATGCTCGCTGATGCCAGCGGTGTAGATAGCTGGAATATCCGCACCGGTAATCTCAGTGATGATGACTGGGCTAAGCTCTCCGAGGCAATGGGTGAGATGGCCGAAGCGCCAATCTTCATCGATGACACGCCAGGCCTCAGCGTCCTCGAGATGCGTACCAAGGCACGGCGCGCCATGCACGACCAGCAGCTTGGGCTAGTGATCGTTGACTACTTGCAGCTGATGCAGGCCAACGGTAACCACAATGGCAACCGCGTCCAAGAGGTGAGCGAGATATCGCGCGGGCTCAAGCTGATTGCTCGTGAGCTCAATGTGCCAGTCATCGCGCTGAGCCAGCTGAGCCGCTCGGTGGAGTCGCGCACGCCGCCGGTGCCACAATTGGCCGACCTACGCGAGTCGGGCTCGATTGAGCAAGATGCCGATATTGTCTCCTTTATTTACCGGCCTGGCTACTACGAACCAGATAACCCCGAGTTCCAAAACATCACCGACCTCATCATTGCCAAGCACCGCAATGGCCCAGTGGGCAAGATTCAACTCTACTTCCACCCCGAGCGGCTGCGCTTCATGAGCCTCGACAGGCATCATGATTGATGCTATGCTATAGATTATAAGCATAGGAGAACTACAGCGATGGCAGCTCACACGACATCATCACGCACACAAACCACTAAAGAATCGTCTTCACCCTCACCGTCCTGCTCACCACTGGTTCGCTGTGCGATGGTTGGTGGAGCACTCGGTCTCCTTGGTACTGCTGGGTGGCTCATCTATCTTGGCTGGATGTTCGCAGTTTTTCTCTTCACACCATATTTTTTGTTACATATTAGCTTAATAACTCTTTTCTGGTGGCTTAGTGTTGCGCTTATTATCGAAGGAGTTGCAATCATTCGTACATACACTAGCCATGGCAACCAGCGTTATCGCGAAGAAGGATTTTGGCTTGCCTTGATACTGTTCTTTCCGTTGCTGATGGCGGGCGAGGCAATCTATAATGTTCTGTCTGCGCAGCAAGTTCATGTGTTTTCGTCAAGTCCACATTTGTGTCTCTTCGGTATTATGGTAACCACCCTAAGTGCTGTATGCATGTGGTATTCGATGGGATACTCAGCACTAATACACAGCAAAGCTGCGCGAAAAAGACTTCTAGGTTTTTAGACGTACCACATTAGCAATTATTGCACATATATAGCGAGGATAATACTATGACGGCTCAAACACAAACCACCCCAGTGCAAGCGATCCAGCTCAAGCATCCTCCACTGGGGCAGCGCAGAATCATCGAGCGGCTACGCTTTATGAGTCTCGACAGGCGGCATGATTAATGCTATGCTATAGTTATTACACATAGGAGGACCCGCAGCAATGGCAGCTCACACGACATCATCACGCACACAAACCACTAAAGAATCGTCTTCACCCTCACCGTCCTGCTCACCACTGGTTCGCTGTGCGATGGTTGGTGGAGCACTCGGTCTCCTTGGTACTGCTGGGTGGCTCATCTATCTTGGCTGGGCAGTAGCAGTCTCTGCCATTGGGCCGTTTGCATTCTTGATTTGGATAGAATATGTCGTTGTAGGCTTATTCTGGATACTCGGGATTGTCCTCATTATTGAGGCGGTCGCACTGATCAATGCTTACACCCGTCGCTCGGGGCAGCGTTACCACGAAGAAGGGTTTGGGTTAGGTGTTACACTACTCTATCCACTGCTCGCGGGTGTCGAGATAGGATACAATGCACTCATACAGAGTCAATCACAGCAGGATATCATGGCATTTACCAATCCTCTAGCGGTACTGATGGGTATTATCATGATCACGCTCGGCGCAATATACCTGTGGTATCAGTTGGGACGGTCAGCATCAATGCGGCAACTGCAAAGCAGGGCTCTGTTATAACCCCTCAAGACTAGCTAACTGTCAATACCCGTAGTACTCGGCGCAAGTGGCCTGACTATCGCTTTGCAGGTCCCTCCGCTCCCGGTGCAGCCAGGCGGCGGGCGGCTTGGACAACAGCTGCCCGCCGCCTGGCATGCTCTTCCTTGGATAGTGGTCCACAAAGCATACGCGCGACTTGAGGAACGGTCGACCACCAGCCTGCGATCG
>CALHWD010000002.1 GCA_938036825.1 uncultured Candidatus Saccharibacteria bacterium | reverse complement strand
ACCGACTAATGTCATCGCCCGGTACTTCCTGAGCCAGCAGGCTACATTGACCGTCTGGCGTCGCTGCTAAGAGTCGCGCTACTTCGCTTGAGCCATCAGCATTATACATAAAGTCGTCACCCATCAGCACTACTGCCGACTCGCCATCCTCGAGATAGTCCGCCGCCAAGGCCACCGGTACCGCTGATCCGTACTTACCGTAGCTCGGTTGCGTCACAAAATGAAGCTTCGCATCAATCGGCGCCACCAGGGCTAACTTGTCATCCTTACCCCGGCTCCGTAAATAATCGTTGAGCAAGATGTTGCTCCGATAATAGCTCTCCAGCTGTGAACTCTGCTCACCCACCACAAAAATCAGCTCGCGCACGCCGGCCGCCAAACAGTCCTGCACCACATAATCAATCAGCGGTCGATTACCAATCGGCAGCATACATTTTTCAATCGATTTAGTGATTGGCAGCATCCGTGTACCCCAACCAGCGACCGGAATAATAGCTTTGGTAATCATATTTCCTCCTTACATCTTGAGTTCTTTATGTGATTTCTGCAAAATATCCATCATCTCCCCGTAGCGCATCTCGCCAGTGGAAATTTTGGCATAGAGATAAACAATATTATCTACCACCTCAATATTAACCTTAATGTCTTGATCGTACAACCAGGCCATGAAACTTGGATTGAGCAGCTCAAAGCTCGTCACCTGGTTCTCATCGGTGGCGTAGACTTGGTAGCGCTTGTTAAAGTCACCCCACTCCAGTTCTACTTTTTTATAACCCGACGGCGCCCTGAACCGCTTCAGGAAGCGCGAATCCCGACGCTCCACCAAAATCCCGCCATACGACTTTGGCAGATTGACCTGTCCAATGATGTACGTAGCCGCCGAATCGGTATTTGAGGCGTCAGCCACATAGGTGTATAGCTGCACCAATAGATTACCCGTCCAGAACCCAATGATATGGTTGTTGATGTCAGTACCCTTAAAGCCGCCCTTAAATAATTCACCGCGGGTCGGCAGCAGTAACCGCCCCCAATCCGGACTGAAGTACATGTCGTATTGCGCTGCAAACTGCTGCATAGAGGCAACAAGCTGGGCGGGATCTTCCGTTTCCTGATCAATACTATCCAGTAACCAGCCATTACCCGAGCGCACAAAGTTCCACTGCTCACCAAACTCGCCCGTATCACGATGTAGCACCGCATCACTCGCCACGTCAACCAGCTCATCATTTGCCGAGGCAACAAAACTCACACTTACTCGGTCATTCTGATCATTCGTATCATCATACGCCCGGGTGATAATCGCTTCACTGATCGCCACATTCTTCATGCGATTGACTCGCCCCATCTGTTGTAGAGCATACAACATTAGTCCGATATGCCGCGCATAATTCGGCGTGACGTATTGCTGAATTGATGGCAAATCCATTCGCTCCCAGTCATATTGAAACCGATTAAACACCGTTGTTGCATAATTGACAATACCCTGTTCGTTCCAGGCGCTGTCCTGAGCCGCCGCTTGCCGGACGGCTTGCTGCGCAGCCTCACTGCCTTTGCGAAAACGGCTGATCTTATCTGTAAATGCCCCGATAATCGCACCGACCAATGCCGAGATAGCCACCAGGATAAATATAACAACACCGCCGAGTAGGTAGAACAAACTGGCGAGTAGGCCGGCCAAAAACCCGACCGCTATGGCGGCCATCTTTGACTGAGTGGCTTTTTTCACAAAACCACTTGCCGAAATTGCAATTACCATCGGTATCCCGAAAAGAACAACGCCACCACCACCGCCAGAACTTGACCCGCCGCCACCGGCTCGCGCAAAAAAGAGTAACTGACTGAGAACTGCTAGATTACACATAAACCCATTGTACCGCGTTGCATGGCGATCGCCAAGGTCATGAATGTCCGATCAGCGCGCAGCCGAACAAACGCTTGCCACGCATTAGTTTTGAGGCGCAACCTTTATCGTGATGACTATTTTACAACAGCAAGGGCAATCTCGAGCTCAGCCCCTTCAACCGTCACTGTCGACTGATTGTCATGTACCTCGCCAAACACCGCCAGCGTCTCAGTAGCAATCGCCTCAGCATACTCATCAATCGCTTGGCGGAGCTGCTCGTCATTCGTCGTCAGCTGCAGCGTAATTCGATCGTCCACTTGCAATCCCGCCTTCTTGCGCGCACTCTGCACGTGACGAATGACCTCACGCATCAGGCCCTCGCGTTTGAGTTCGGGCGTCAAGTGCTTACTAATTTCGATCCAATTCTCTGGCTTGATCACGCCCTCGGTCACGTCATAATCAGCCAAGTGCTCGTCTAAATTCTCAATCCAGCGAATTTCCTTGACATTGAGCTCCTCGGCCATGATTTGCTCGTAGTACTCAGCCAGCTTTGCACCCGCATATGCCGCAAACTGCAGCGGCTGGCGCACCTTGATCGATGCTTGGTGCTCGTCCTGCTTCATCCGCAAACTAAGGCCGTTGTTGATCAACTCTCGCGTCCTAGCCATGTCAAGTAGCGCCTGCTCATTCACCGCACCCGCTGGCAACCAATCCTTCAAGTGAATCGATTCATCATCGCCCGTCAGATTATGATACAATTCCTCGGCTAAAAACGGCGTAAACGGTGCCAAGATGTAACTCAGGCGCACCAGCACATAGTGCAGCGTGCGGTACGCATCATTTTTATCACCATCATCCTCAGCGCCCGCGGCCCCTTTCGACGATCTCCAGAAGCGGCGGCGACTGCGGCGCACATACCAGTTCGATGCATCGTCAAGGAATGGCAGAATCGGACTCAGCGCATCAGGGATGTTATAGGCATCCACCTGCTTCTCGACCTCAGCCACCAGCTCGTGCAAACGGCTAATAATCCAGATATCGAGCGGATTCGTAACTACATTAGCTACGGTCGCGATATCCGTTGCCTCAGGCCGCTCGGCCGCCAATTGATCCAGCTGGCGCTCTTGGCCTCGCTTTGCCGGAAAGGCAAAGCCTTCGTCACCAGATATCGCTTGACCGCTCAGCGGATCAACCAACTCGCCGTCAAACTCCCAACCATCAACTTCAGCATACATCGTGAAAAAGTCGTACATATTCCAAATCATGGCAAGTTTGCGCGCCACATCGCCGACATCCTTATCGTGCAATGCAAAGTCCTCGCCATTGAGTAGCGGGCTACTCAGCAGCAAAAAGCGCAAAGAATCGGCACTGAACTTATCCATCAGCTCATTCGGGTCAGTAAAGTTACCGAGGGACTTGCTCATCTTGCGGCCGTCGTTGCCCGCCACCACACCGGTGGTAATGACATTGCTATAGGCGTTCTTGTGCTGGCAATCCGGGCCAAAGGCGCCAATCTCGGCCAGTGCCGTATTGACGGCATGCACGTAATAAAACCACGCTCGCACCTGGCCGATGTACTCAACAATGAAATCAGCCGGATAATTCGCCTCAAACTTCTGGCGATTTTCAAACGGATAATGCAGCTGCGCGAATGGCATTGAACCCGATTCGAACCAGCAGTCCAACACTTTGTCGATGCGCGTGAACTTCTCGCCGTCAATTTCAAAGGTGATGTCATCCACCCACGGGCGGTGGTAATCCTCGAGCTCCACGCCGCTGAGCTCTTTGAGCTCTGCGTAGCTGCCAACCACCTTCACCGTGCCTTGATCGCCCTTCCACACCGGCATGGCGGTGGCCCAAAAGCGATCGCGACTGAGATTCCAGTCGGGTGCTTGTTTGATATTTTTGGCAAAGCGTCCGTGCTTCAGGTGGCTCGGGAACCAATTGATATGCTCGTTCTCATCCAACATCAGCTGCTTTTGCCCCTGGATGTCGAAGAACCAGCTTGGGATGGCCCGGTACATGATGCGCTGTTTGCTTCTCGGATTGAACGGATATTCGTGACGAATGTACTCAATCTTCCACACCGCGCCCTTTTCCTTCAGGTCTTTGGCGATGAATTTGTTGTTGTCCCACACCTCCAGGCCTGTGTAATTGCCATCGGTGTAGTAGCCGTTATCATCGATGACGTGGAAGGCGCTAATGCCATAGCGCTTGGCCAGCTCAAAGTCGTCCTCACCATAGGCCGGCGCAATGTGCACGATGCCCGTACCGGACTCGTGCGAGACGAAATCCGCCGCGTAGATAGTGTGAATCTTGTCACTGTCTGGCCAGGTCGAGCCCGTATCAAGCGGCTGGTATGTTTTACCCACCAATTCGCTACCGGGGAAGGTGCGCAGCACGTCGTAATCAAGTGGCTGGTGCTTTTCGTCCTGTAGAGTGCGCTCGAGGGCTTCTTCGGCAAGGATGAGTTTTTCGCTTAATGGCAGTGTAATCTCTGGCGCTAAGCTCTTCTCTGCCGTAAAGAAATGCCCCTTACCTGGCTCATACTGCGTCGCCGCACCGAGCTCTTTGCCAAGCTGCGCAAAACCTTTGTTAAGCACATTAGCATCGTCCGAATAGACAATAGTCGGCCGCTGAGCGATCTTCCGTCGCACTTGGGAGAGATCAACCGCGAGATCGACGTAGCCCGATTCTTGCTTCCATTGCTCATCATTACTGTTTGACACACCATACGCTGGTGCAATCATCGTCAGCGATGCAACCGTCACATTAGCATCCTGCAAATATTTCAGGAACGTTGCTGCACCCAGCGAATGCGTCACCACATGCGCATGAGTAAAGTCGTATTGCGCCAACTGCTCTACATTTTCTGTTAAGTCTGGGCTATCAGGGTTAATGTGGTCAATGATCGTTACCGTATAGCCCTGTTGCTCAAGCTGCTGCTTCAGGTGTGGATAGTACTCACGCGATGCGTAGGCATGCTTACCCGAGATCAAGAACACGTTTTTTGCACCCTTTGATATCTTCACTTCGCAGTACGTCATATCTGGGTTGACGGCCAGCATCAGGTTAGCTGGCAGTGTCCATGGCGTGGTCGTCCAGGCGAGAAGGAAGGCGTCATCACTATCCTCATTCGCCAACAATGTTTCCAGAATAAATGGTTCTTGCTCTGCCACAAAATGCCTTTTGTTTGCAACTGTTTTGCACAGTGTTGCACCAATATTCTCAGCAATATACTGCATGGACGGCTTGCGCGATTCTGAATCGTTATTATCTTGCAAGATTGTCTTATGCACCGCCTGGCTACTGATTTTGCCGAAATCAAAGTCATAACTAAAGTGATCGATAAACCGCTTTCTCTCACCAGTTTTTGTGTCGATATCATCACTTCCTTGATAAAATTGTCTTAGGACTGCTGGTGCTACCAACATGAGGTGATGAATCTTGTGCGGCAATTTTTCCAGCACACGCATCGCCACCAATCCACCAAGACTATGACCAATCAACACAGTGTTTTCATCAAATTGCACATGGTCAAGCACATATTGCACCTGCTCAACCTCTGTTGGGTTGTCCGTATTGGGGAGCTGCGGCGCCTGTACTTTGGTACCACGCTGCTCTAATTCGTGCTTAAGCCACGGGATAAAGTTCTTGTCGTTCCTGCCTGTGTATCCATGGAGAATCACGTAGTTGTACTGCGAAATATCGTCGCGCTGCGCCATGGGTCTGCCATTCATGTCCACCAGCCGAAACTTCACATACACGCTCGGGTCGGTCACTGTCTGGTAGGCGTCGTTGTCCATGGTCACTTCGGCCTTGCTCACTGGGGTGGCAAACTTGGTGTCATACATCAGCACCTTTTCGCCTTCGTAGATTTTGCCCGCTTCGTACAGCTGTTTAAAGGCCCACCAGACGCTCTCCATGAAGTCCTTGTCCATAGTGCGGTAGGCGCCCTCAAAGTCCACCCAGCGGCCAATCCGGTCGATCACACCCTGCCAGGTTTCACTATTAGCCACCATGCTTTCACGCGCCTTGGTGATGTATTTCTCCAGGCTGATGGTTGGCAGTGGCTGACCATCTTTATCCAGCGGTGCTGGCTGGTCGCTACTCGTCACAATCTGCCGCCGATCCACAATATTCAGCTGCTTTTCGACGAAATTCTCCGCCGGCAGGCCATGGCAGTCCCAGCCCCAGCGGCGCTCCACGCGCTTGCCTTTCATCGTCCAGTAGCGCGGCACTGCATCTTTGACGATTGAGCTCAGCAATGTACCGTGGTGCGGCACCCCGGTGATAAACGGTGGCCCGTCATAAAAGACGTATGCGTTATCCGCCGGCCGCTGCGCCACCGACTTCTCAAACGTCTGATCATCCTTCCAGCGCTGCACCCAATCCTTCTCATATTCTGCCGCTCGGCGGCGTGTGCCATGTGTAAATTTCATTGGTTTCCTCCTTGATTTATTATCAATTGTGTCGTACAATGTAGGTATTCAATAGTGAAAATCCCTCGCTGCGGTTCTGTCCCTGCGGGGTCTTTTCATAGTATATTATTCATCGACGCCTCACCTTTCCACGTATCTCCTTCATAAAGGTTATATTACTGCCAGACACCTTCCGCAGCAGACTTGATGCATATTTCCTATTCGGTGCAATAACATGCTCAAACGTGCCTTTTTCCTGTAAAATTCTTACAAGCGGCGCAAAATCACCATCGCCCGTCACGATCACTGCTTTGTCATACTCCCCTTCGCGCCGCCAGCATTCAACAATAAGCTCTGCATCGACATTGCCCTTCACTTCACCCGTCGCTCGCATAATAACCGGCTTGAATATCAAAACATAGCCACACTCTTGTAAAAGTGAATACAAGCTTTGGTACTGAGACATATATCCAATAAAAATGAATGCCTTTTCAACGTGATATTTATCACGCAAGTAAACACGGAATTTACGCCAATCAAGTGACCAGCCATCACTCTGAACACCCTTATAAATGTTTTGAGCATCAATAAAAGCGTGTGTTACATAGCTATCTTGACACTGCACATCTTTTATCATCTTATCTCCTCTCTGTTTCGTACCCACATCGCTTCTTTGACTCGCCCCTTCAGTAACTCGTACCGCCGACAGGTGTCGGCGTGACGAAGAATCCGTTGGCGGTTGCGAACGGTAGAGGTATCGTAATTAATTGCCACCGTGCCAAACTGCGCGGCCGTGCTATCCACTACCTGATCATCAATGCGGTTGAAATAATGCGGCGTGCCCGCCACCACGCAGCGGCAAATCTTACCACCACAGTAATCCTGTAGCACTAGAGCCGAGACAGCACACTGCCCGCTGCTTGGGTTACTCGGCGACCAATCATCACAGTAGGATGTCTCACCCGACCAGTTGGTTGAGAGAGCGTTACAGATTTTTACGACAGAGCTCGCGCGTTGCTGCTTCATATCATTACTCATAGTTTCCTCATCGCCTCCACTATCTCCTCATGAACAATTCCATTGCTTAGTACCGCTCCGCAAATATCCTGATCATACCGCTGCTCCCGGCCGAAAAGGTCAGTCACCTTGCCGCCAGCTTCCTCAACGATAACTTTTGCCGCTGCAACATCAACATTCTTGCCCTTCGTGCCAGCAAAGACCGATGCGACAAATTCACCACGCGCTACTAGGGCTGCCGCGTGCGTCGTACTTCCTGGTGCTGTGACGTATGCACCCTTCTCATACGCTAACTTGTGAATCACCCGCATAACATCCCACTGGGCATTCGGCCACCAATCCACGTTCATCCCAGTCATTCCACCAAAAGTCTTCTTATTCACGTAAATCTGTTTACCATTCATAAACGCACCCTGGCCACAGACCGCCCAATACAAATGGTCACTAAACGGCGCATAAATCACTCCAACTTCCGGCTGACCATCAACCACTAATGCCAACGAGAAGACCGATACTGGTAGCTCCATCGCAAAAGGTGCCGTGCCATCGATCGGGTCACATGCCCACACATAGTCCGAGCCACGGCGGTCGCTCGCTTCTTCACCGTCAATATCATGGTCTGGATATCGCTCGGCTACTCGCTGGATCACAAGCTGGTTGATTTCCTCATCGGCAACGGTCACGATCGTATTGTCGGCTTTAAAGTGAGCATCCGGTTTTTTACCAAAATATTTTTGCATAATGTCGCCCGCTTCGTGCGCTACACTTTTTGCAAAATCAAGCCATTCTTGCTGTTGATCAGTCATATCTTTCTCCATGAGTAATGTACTTATGCTACTGCCTCTGCATCATACACCCACCCAGGCTGCCATGAGCCAACTTCGCGCCAGTTGGTTGCTATTGCCTCTGGCCAGGTCTTGCCACCAAGAATGACGTCTAGCGCAAGCTGCGGTGCTTCGTGCGCCACGATAGCAATGTGCTTGCCAGCATAGTCGCGCTGCAGCATCGCCACAAAGTCACGCATGCGCGCCTCTACATCGCGGTAGCTCTCGCCGTGTGGAAATGGTGTATCAACAAAGGGAAGCAGACTAGCCTTAAAGGCCCCATCCTTGCCATTATTATCACCATAATTTACCTCGCGCAGCCGTTTATCAATAACAATCTGGTGCGTCGCACCAAAAGCAAGCCGTGCCGAATCGATCGCTCGGCCAAGATCCGAGCAAAATACCACAGTAAAGCTGGTATCGGCCGCTTGCTCTGGCAGCGCCTGCGCTTGCTGAACCCCCACTGCTGACAGCTCACCAGGCAACCATCCAGTCGCCTTGCCAGTTTCATTATCCGTCGTCGTACCGTGGACGAAATAGGTTATTTTTGTCATACATTTCCTCCTTGCTTACTTTGTGATGCTGCATGTCGAATCTGCGTCATAAATTCGCTGCGCTGCAGTTGCTGCCAGGGTAAAAACAACGGTTGCGGCAGCGTGTCAAAGTCTACCCAGCGCTGTTCTTTACATTTGTCTGGTTCGGTAATAGAAGGTTCGCCACACCGCCAATCGCTCGTCAGCCACCACGTCACATAGTGCTTGTGGTCATCAGCAAAGATATCATTCGTGACAGCAGCAAAGCACACGTTAGTAATCTCGCAGCCTGTCTCTTCGCGTACTTCACGGATCGCTGCCTCCTCAGGCGTTTCGCCATATTCGATATGACCACCAGGGACACTCCATGTATCAGCACCATGCGACCCCTGTCGTTGCTGCATCAAGAACTTCCCATCGCGCAAGATAAAGACACCTACGCCAACACGTACCTGCGGTGATTGTTCTGCTGCATACTGTCGATTCATTTCGCTACACTCTCCTTTATAGCCTTATACATTACCTGCGCCATTCGCTGATGCCCGTGCTGTGAGAAATGGATGCCATCAGGCGCATAGTCGTTATGATCATCAAGTGGATTGCTAATAGTTGTATGAGTAGCGCGGAGCTTTTCGTTGATGTAATGTAGCTTGCTGGCAAGCGGCGCATAGCGCTGAACTGGCGCAATAACAGGCGCAATATACCACACGCTGCCACTACTAGCCATGCCATTCTCGCTATCAGCTGCATAGGCCTGGGTATAGGCGCTATACCACTGTAAATCAGCTACAATTTGCTCGCCAGAAGCACTTTCATTTTGTGCATCATTCACACCAAGCGCGATGATCACCCCGCTCACCGGACTAGCCTCTCGCAGTGCTATTTCGTAACCAATCTTGCCACCAAGATATGGCGGTTGCTCTGCATACTCCCCTGCTGTCCGTCCACACAGCCCCGCTTGGATGATGTCATACTCATCGCCGAGTAATTGCTGGAGGATATTTGACCATTGCTGTTTGGCAGCATAGCGCCCCAATAGAGCACCATTCTCGCCAAAGCCCTTGTCGCCCCAGACGTTCGAGTCACCGTAGATAAGGATTCGCCCAGGATGCATCACTCCTCACCTCGTACTTGCTTTGTCATTAAGTAATACTCGCCAGCTTCATTAGTGCCATCTGTCCGGTGGTACACGCTGGTGAAGGTTGGCTTGTCTGCCACCAATCGATACATATAGCCGCGCTTCTCGTAGATACCCATCGCCCTCTTGTTGGTAATATCTACCGCCAGGCCAACTCGGTCAAACCCCTGCTGGCACGCCTCATCCTCCGCTGCAGCGAGTAACTGCGTGGCAATACCACGGCCACGATACTGCTCTGCCACCTCAAGTGCGTTAATCTGCGGCAGGTCAGGGTATTCATCTTCAATCCTCACTGATGGCTCATCAATCTCTGGCCGCTCAGTCCAGTCGTGCCGCAGTGTCACCCGCCCCACATAACGGCCGTCCGCCACCGCAGCAAACACCACCGCCTTGCCCTGCATAGCCAGCTCTGTAAGCGTTGCTTCATAGCGATCAGAAATGCCCATATCTTGCTTGAGTAACGCAAACTGCTCGCTGCCTGGCAGGGCCGCTGCAATGCAGGCGGGTGCTTTCTCGTAGGTACGCGGCTGTCGCCAATGTTCACGCATGGTTGTACTCCACTTCTTTTCGCTTTTGGTATACAGAGTAGAGAACCGCCTCGAGCAGTGGCCACAGCGCCGCGCATTCATGGCGAATGGCATGCTGCAAGGCTGACTTGTGGGCTGGCAATGGCATGGCTACTCCTTATATAATTAAAAATCACCTCTCTTAGCTTCGAGAATCCGCTGGGTATTCGCGCGGACGGTACCATCTCGATTCCAAAAGAAGTGATTCTAGCATTTCCCGACAAAACGACAGAAATAGCCATACTCTTTCAGCACTTAATTATTGCCTTGTCGCAGCATTCGCGGCGGGGTCTATTCTTGGCTACTTAGATTCACAACTCTTTATGAAAATAACAAACCAATTTCTTCCCGCAGGCTTCGTGGGTGATAGCCACTCATTTTGCGCACCACAAGCTACGCAAAAATGCCTCTGGGTCTATTATACCCAAGGCCCGCCCGATTGAAAAGCACCCAGCGGCCGCATTATTACATGCTGGTGCTACCGAGCTTTGCAATAACACAGCACACCGAGGCGCATCACTTTCATTACTCTATATGAGCACCCAGCGCCGCACACTCCCTGTGTCGAAAACACCCCACCACGTGGTCATTCACCATCCCTGCGGCCTGCATAAAGGCATAACAAATCGTTGGACCGACGAAGGCGAAGCCATCCCGCTTGAGCTGCGCGCTCATTACCCGGGACGTAACCGTATCGGCAGGCACATCACGTGCACTCTGCCAGTGATGTTGCACTGGCTCACCACCCGCTAGACTCCATAGATACGCCTGCAGACTACCATGCTGGCCAGTGGCCTGCAATGCCGCCTGGGCATTGGTGCGCACCGCATAAATTTTGCGCCGATTACGAACAATGCGCGTGTCGTGAGTAAGCGCCTCCAGCTCTGCATCCGTCATAGCTGCGACGCGAGCAATTGCAAACTGATGAAAAGCCTGCTGGTAACCCACTCGCTTAGCCAGAATCGTACTCCAACTCAGACCAGCCTGTGCACCCTCCAGGCAGAGCAGTTCAAATAATTTCTGATCATCGTATAGCGGCACACCCCACTCAGTGTCATGGTAGGCGCGCTCGTTATCGCCAGATTCAGCCCAGGGGCAGCGGTTCATAATTTTAGTATAGCAAGAATGCTTGGCACAGTATACTGGCATTCGTGGCGCTCTGGCTCACCCACTTCAAAGTATACCTTGCGCAAAAATCTTACCATCACATTTTTATGCTTTACGTATGTGCCGTAGCTAAGATAGTCTTGCAAGACATGCTTGTATAAAGTTTGAATGCTTTTTGCATTATGCTTATCTTACTTATTTATGCAAGAAGGGCAAGTGAATTAGCAAACCATAAGACTCTGCACACTATTTTTGTAAGTAGTACATTTTTGTGTGCATTGCTATCGCGCACATTTATTATTACTAGCGAAGCGTATTAATCCATTATATGCAAGTACCACAAAGCTATCGCAATTCTCGCCGATTAGTGTACACAAAAATCAAAAAACGCTGACGTATGGTATGTTACTAAACCACTCTCACATTGCAATACCACAATCAATGTTTGACAATGAGCAATCAAGCAACAAAAAATTTTATCAATTGTATACAACAAACATATGGCTCGTTGCCAGTAGCGTTAGTAAAGCTCCTCAGCCAAGTGCGAAGTTGAAGATCGAGTAGCCTACTATCGTATCAGCTTCAACCCACATTCCGCTGCCTGCACTATCTCACACAAAAACAAACACGCTTCTCGTTGTTATCAAGAAGCGTGTTATAGCGAACTATGTTTTTTCTATTATTTAATTTCGAGCCCACCAAGGACGCAGTCGCCGCGAATGTAGACAGTCTTTTTTGCACTCTTGGCGGCATTGGTTTTGTCCTCTACCCCGCCAAAGATACTATTGACCTGCGTCTTGACGATGACATTGTCTGGAAAAATAATATTGATGCCACCACACACAACAAAAATATCAATCACTGCACCGTCCTCTATCTTGGCTTGGCGCAGGTCGAGATCCACCTGACCAAACGCTGCCGAAAGCGAGTTACCTGCAAATTCGCCTTTTATCTTGCGCGTGTTGCCCGAGAAGGAGGCAACCATATTATCGTCCGACGATTTTTTTGCGATACGGCGCTGGCGCTGCGACAAATTAAAAATAATCGTCAGGCCAATCGCGATCAGCACCAGTGGCAAAAACATTCGCCAAATATTAACGTTATTATGCAAAAATGCATTCGCGCCAATTGTTAGGCCAACTGCTACCCAGAGCGCTCCCCACAGCCAATTGCGATTGCGCAGTGTGAGCACACCAACCATGATAAATCCAAGCGCACACAAACCATACCAAAACTCCCGCCAGTAATGAAATTGCACGCCAAAGCTCTCACTTAATAATATTCCACCCAGCGCCACAAACGCCGCGCCAGCACCAATGCGTAAAATTGTGTTGTTCTTCATGTCGCTAGCATACCATTATTATAGATGGTGCACAACAAGCTCTACATCTGCCCCAACCATCATCTCAAAGTAACCAATACACTGGTGAGATGATCTCCATCATACACCAGTATGCTCCGCAAAGAATTGTCTGCCTCTGCTATTCATTAGCATACTTTTATTTTTATTCGTTATGATTTTAACAACATTGTCTGATTTACCCCTGTTATCTCTTCTACGGTGCCGCAAAATCAATTGTTGTTATATGTACAATGTACACTATTACCTACAACGTTGTAGGCATGTCGCTTTATCTCCCTTGTTTTCGAGTTTATTTCGTTGTGATTCTGTATGTTGTTTTTTTATATACATATGACATGTTTACTTCTAACCCATATCGTTGTATATATCACACTTCGCTCTCTATCTCCTACCGTCGACAATATTGTGTATTTTATACAACATAATCTCAATTTACTCTTCTCAGACTACTCTATTTTTTACAACAGATCTATGTTGTGCTCTATACACCATATACACAGTTTCATTTTCTCCTATCAACGACAAACAATGGTCTATCTGCCTTTCAAGAGGCTATAGACGCCTAGATAGTGCTATATAGACTTTTCTCTTCTCCTAAGGGGTTTTAGCGCGTTACAGCGCTTATAACAGGCATTCCTGTCCATCTAGAGCGGAATATACATATATAACGTTCTTATACATATCTAGCACCCATTTGGTACGCTTACGCTTGTAGCCAGTTTTTCTGCAATGGTTCTGCTCTGCATATTCATATTTTGCATATAATTTATTTTGTATACCTTACATATCTTTAGCTATTTCGCATTTTTATTTGGTATAAAATATAGAGCAACAAGCCTGCCGCGCTGCACGATACTTCGCTATAGCAGTTGATCGTCTTCCTTCCGCCCTATGTCGTGTCCTATAGCCTCATTTTTGCGCTATAGAAACATGTGTATATTCTGTTATTACTGTATGTAAAAATAGATGCAAGCCACTTCGACATAGTTGATATAGTAAGTAGCTAGGAATAAGTGTCGCTTAAGAATTTTTAAAAGACATGAGCATATTGCCAATTATTGCACCTTCCATCTTACTTCGCATAGTATCTGCCTGCGGGCGCTGCATTGTGCTATGATAGCGCCCACTTTATTGTACGCGCTATGTCTCTTACGCATAGCATATTACTTTCATTATGCAACCGAAATGATTTTTTTTGATACACCACTTCATCTACACAATTCTATGAAATTTACGTGCTGCGGCGCTGCGTCATTTTTGCTTGCTTCTCGCTCTATAGCGCCCTTATACTAATCAGTTTTCTTTAACAAATATCAGTCAATGCGCAGCTACTGTCGCCCAGCCAAGAACCTCACTGCATTTTTAGCATCGCACTGCAACTTGCTCGCTTGCTTTGCAAAGAATCTTCGCTACCATGCCAATCTATAACACCACACGCATCCACTTCACAGCTTACAACAGCCACCTGCTATCGCACACATATTGTCATCATAGTCGTGTCGTTGTAGCTCACTCATTTTTCAGGTATCAATCGTTTCATTTTCCAGCATGTTGAATTGTTCTTCGCAAACACGCTTGGCAATTGGCCGATAAAAATCAAACTAACCCATACAACTCTATTGCTTTCACATCTCCACCAAACTGAACATACCTTTTCTTTCATTCAAAATTGCACCACTTAGCAAAACATATCACTCACCTCTCACTGAATACGTTGTGATTGATATTCAGACAAATTTCATCTACTGCAGCATGGCGGCATTAGCATGCTATCATCATATTTGCTAGCAAATTCACGATGCGCACAAGCCTGCCAACATACTCGCTATCAATAGCGCATAATGAACGAAATGCTATCTATATTCATACACACAGGATCACCAATAGGCGACATCTTCCTCCCGCTATCTTGCTACTTCGGCTGCGTCACGCAACAATAGCCTATGCATTAACAGCACGTCGTGCTTAAGTCTCGCAAAGGTTTCATACCTATGTTAAAATTCATCATACATTATCTTCACGTATTGTTTTCCTACTACACCAAACAAGCAGCTCAAGCTAACAGGTAACTCACTTGCGTCGATATAGTGGTAGCTGCCACCATACCATAGCATCCCTGGTGCGAGAAAATACTCGCCATTACATCAATAGACATAAAAAACGTGCTGAATAATATAACATTCTGTTCATTTTAAAAAGCTTGCCAATCCTGACAAGCTCGACAATTTTACCACACAAAAAACGACTTTATCTATAGTAACTCCGCGCTAAATTTCACAATAATCAACGCCACCGCCAGCACTAGCACACTCACGCCACACAGCACATCGTAGCCATGGCGAGCAAAGCGCTTGGTGCGCGCCCCACCAATCACCCCAGCCTCAATGCAATAGCGCGTCATCCCAAAGAAGATCAGCAGCATACCCACATCGAGTGTTAGGCACCACGGGCACAGCACGCGAATAACGACAAAGCTCATATAAAACATCCACAGTGCAAAAATCATTCCGAGCACAGCGCCGCCCCAGGCACTCCGCACAAACCAGCGCGGCAGGCGTGCCCCAGCCAGCAGTGCTACCACTACCGTTATCATCACTGGCACGGTCATCATACCAACGAAGCTGTTAGGGAAGCCAAACACTGTCGCCGACCAATGCTGCGCCACTGTAGAACAGCTCAGCACAGCATTGACGTCGCAATTGAGCGCCCCACCCGGGTGCTGCGCTAAATGCAGCGCCTCGAGTGAAAGAACAAAGGATGCCACAAGCCCCAGGCCACTACCCAAAGCCGCTGCCAGTAAGGCCACTGTGCCAGGGCGACGGAGCCATGGTGTATGGCTCGCGTCGTCCGCTATAGTAGTGGTCGTAGTATGTACTTTAGGCGTTTTAGCGGGCATAATACCCCACTTCGTCGATAGTTGGCAGTGGCAAGCCGCGCCACATGCCCAGCACCTGGCCATTATCCGCCAAGGCAAGGATGGTGGGGTACTCCACAATGTCGTACGTGCGGCAGAGCGATTGCCCCTCACGTGTATCTGGGTCAAATTCCTCAATGGCATGACCTGTGCGCCGGCTAAAGTCACGCAGATAATCGAAGACGCGGCGCGCATAGTCGCTCTCTGTTCGGTAGATAATGAGGACGCGCATAAGTTTTACCTCTGTTTTTCTTGCTGCTTCGCACTCCGACGCTGCTCTAATATCTTAACGAAATCATCCAGCGTCTTAAATTTATAAAACACGCTCGCAAAGCGCACATACGCCACCTCATTGCGCGCGGCGAGCTCATCGAGCACGAAGCCGCCAATCACACGCGACTCAATCTCATTCTCGCCCGCATCGTGGATCCGATCCTCCACGGCATCAATAATTGCCTCGAGCTCTAGCTCGGATTTGAAGAACTTACCAACCGAGCGGCGCACCGAAGCGCGCAGCTTAGCCCGATCAAAGAGCTCGCGCGAGCCTGTTCGCTTGAGCACCGCAATCGTCGGGTATTCGATCCGCTCATAGGTGGTAAAGCGGTGCCCATCAGGGGTCTCGCGGCGGCGGCGGATCGTCACACCATCGGCCGACTCACGCGACTCCAGCACGCGGCTGTTGCCAATCTTGTCGCGGTGGGTCGTCACGCGTCCGCCTCCTTTTTGCGGCGGCGGCGCAAGAAGGCCGGGGTGTCATCCTCATCGTCATCCATCGATTGATCCCAAATATTCGTCTCATTCTCCTGGGCAAAGTGCGCAGCTGCCTCGGGGTCGATGGCCATATCGACACTATCGACCGCTTCGTCCACTGTCTCGGCTGCTTCTTCGTCATCTTCGGTATCGCTTGGTTCGTCGTCATCAAAGAACGAATCACTATCAAAGCCAGTCGCGATAACGGTAATAATCAACTCATCCTCCAGCTCGGGCTTGAGCGTCGCACCAAAGATAATGTTGGCATCGGACGACACCGCACCAGTGATAATCTCAGCCGCTTCTTGAATCTCGGCCATGCTCATATCGTAGCCACCCGTCACATTAAAGAGTACACCTTTGGCACCGTTGATCGACACCTCAATCAGTGGTGAATCAATCGCCTGCTGGGCAGCCATCTGCGCTCGGTCTTCGCCACTCGCCCGGCCGATCCCCATCAATGCACTACCAGCACTGCTCATAATCGCTTTAACGTCCGCAAAGTCCAAGTTAATCAGCCCATGCTCGGTAATCAACTCCGATATCCCCTGCACACCCTGGCGCAGCACATCATCGGCAATCTTAAAGGTCTCAAGTAGTGGCGTCCGGCGATCAATCGTGTCAAGTAAGCGATCGTTGGGGATAGTAATAAGCGTATCAACTTGCCGCCCCAACTGCTTGATAGCCCACTCAGCATTGATGCGCCGCTTCTCGCCCTCAAAGGTAAACGGCTTGGTGGCCACGCCCACACAAAGAATGCCGAGATCACGCGCTACTTCTGCTACCACGTGGCCAGCCCCCGAGCCTGTGCCACCACCAGCACCAATCGTCACGAAGATCATATCTGCCCCCTCAAGCGCCTGACGGATCTCGTCGAGCGACTCACGTGCCGCAGCCTCACCTACACTAGGGTCAGCACCAGCACCAAGACCATTGGTGGTGTTGTGTCCAAGATGAATTTTAATATCAGCTTGCGAATTATGCAGCGCCTGAGCATCAGTGTTCATTGCAATGAACTGCACGCCAGCTAGGCCAGCGTCTTTCATTCGATTGACAGCAGACCCGCCAGCGCCTCCGACGCCAACGACTTTGATACTAGCAAAGGTTTGGATCTCGCTTGGTTTTACTTCCGGCATTCACGTTTCTCCCCTTGTGCAACTATCAACTTTACCATTACCATTTAGTATATCATCCTCATCGGCATGATTCTAGGCCTTGAGCCCTCCCAGCAGCCGACGAAGCCAGCTCAGTGCACCTTTGGCGTGTGCTGTACCACTGTTGGTATAGGCCTGGGTGGGCTGCTGACCGCCTTCGCTATCGGCGAGCATCAGGCCGACTGCAGTGGCGAACTGCGGCTTTTCTATCTGGTCGGCTACACCGCTTGTAAAGCCAGTTGGTCGGCCTACCCGAGCGGCTACTCCCAGCTGTTCCCTGGCATAGCTCGCCATGCCACGCATCTGAGCCATGCCACCAGTCAGCACAACACCACTGGGCAGCTTGCCAGCGCGACCTGCCTTCTTGAGTTCCTTCTGTACTGCCTCGAAAATCTCCTCCAGCCGGGCATCAACAATCTCATCAATCTCCTCAGTCGCAAACTCATACGATTCCTTATCGCGCCGCACCTTAGCCACCGCGTCGCTTGCCTTGATGCCAGCCGCAGCATGCTTGACCTTGACCAATTCCGCAACATCAGGGTCAGTTTTGAGGCCAATAGCGAGGTCATTTGTCACATTCACACCACCCATTGGGATGACGCCAACGTACTGCAAGTCCCCCTCTTCGAAGACTGCCACGCTAGTCGTTGCCCCACCGAGGTCGACCACTGCCACACCACTCTCGATCTGCCGCTCATTTAGCACGGCCTTGGCCGCCCCAAGCACTGCTGGTGTAATAGCATGCGGGTGGACGGTTGCCATCTCCACCGCTTTTTGCAAATTCGCCACATAGGGCGCTAAAGCCGAGACCACATTGGCATCGATCTCCAGCCGTGTGCCCGTCATACCCAGCGGGTCTTTGATCCCCGCCTGGCCATCAAGTGTATAGCTATGCGGCACGACCTCGAGGATCTCGCGGTTAGCCTGCACTTTGCCCGTGGTAGCGACTTCTTCGATACGTGCCACATCATCATTATTAATTTCATGATCGATCGTGCCCACGGCAATCATCCCCGTGGCGCGGGTGCTGGTGATGTGCGCACCATTGACGCTCACCGTTGCACTGTTGACTTCGTAGCCACTCATCCGCTCGGCCTCGCCCAGTGCTTCGTCGATCGTGCGGGCTGGGCCACTAAGATTGACCACCATACCCTTGCGCATACCACTGTTCGGTGCCTGCCCTACGCCCACAATCGTCGGCGTGCCTGTCTCTGGATTCATATGCCCCACCACGCATCGAATCGTCGTCGTCCCGACATCTATTCCTACTGCGTATTGAGAATTTTCATGCATAGTACCATTATACAGGTTATGCTGTGTCTTGTACAATATAGGCGGAAGAAAGCGAGAGTTTTGAAATTTAGCTACGGTGTCTTTCTAGATATCCATCTAGATGTTCATTAGTCCACATAACAAAATCGTCTTCGCCAAACTGAATGACATCTGCTAGTTCCTTATGCTTTTCATTATAGAACTTACAAAAAGCGCGGCAATATTCTTGGTATACCTGGTTGCGATCGACTGGTACATCCCAGACACCACCAGGCTTAATCCCATCGCCAACAACCGTCATATAGACCACTGAGGGAGAGTTGCTTCCATCTACAGTTCTATCGATCGGACGAAAGGCGATCTGAATATACCACTGCATAAGCTCAAATGTCCCTGCCGCAAAGCCATACGGAGACCAAAACGATTGAATGTCTCTAGCAAACAGGCGATGCATATCACTTGCAAATGTGAGGTTATACGTATCGTACGCTGTTGTAAACGGCACGTATACAAGATACTCACTATCATCTAAGCCATCGATAAAGAGCGAACATTCTGTGTTGACTTTTCCTACATCAAACCACATCTTTACTGTGCGCGGTGTTGGTGTCGTTGTCTTGTCTGTCGCCATATCTATACCTCTGTAGTTGCTTTAATGTATGCTTAGTATAGCATAAACTCGTCATTCATTATCCTGACGAGTTTCTAGACCTGGTACTGTGTTGGCAAATCAACACTCTACAGCTTCGTCATAATCTCCGCCCCTGTCTCAGTGATGAGGACGGTGTGCTCGAAGTGGGCGGCCAGGCTGCCGTCGCGGCTGTAGATTGTCCAGCCATCGCCAGCAGTGTCACTGTAGATAGCGCTACCACCGAGGGTAGCCATCGGCTCGATGGCAATGGTATCGCCAGGTTGGAGTAGCGGACCAGTGCCTTTACGGCCATAGTTGGGCACGTCGGGCGGCATGTGCATCTCGAGGCCCACGCCGTGCCCCACCAGCTCGCGGATAATCCCAAGGTGGCCCTTTTGTAGTACTGCTTCCACCGCTGCGCCAATATCGCCAGTCCGGACTGGCCCTTTGATCGCGTCAATGCCAGCATAGAGACTGCGCTCGGTAGTGTGGAGTAGGTGCTTAATAGCCCCAGTGGGTGCGTCATCCACCACCATAGTAAAGGCGCTGTCTGTCTTCATCCCGCGGTAGGTAATGACGAGATCGAAACTAACGACATCGCCCCGCTGTAAGATATAATCGCTTGGTACGCCATGGACGATTGCTTCGTTCGTGCTAATACAAATCACCCCAGGGAAGTTCACCTCTGGGGTTTTGTAGGTTGGCTCAGCACCGTAGGCAGCGATCCGCTCTGCCGCAAAGGCATCGATCTGCTTCTCGCTCACCCCAGCATGGACAAACTGGCGGATATCTGCAAAGATCTGCGCTAGGCGCTTGCCCCCTTCGCGCATTGCTTCGAGCTGCTCAGGCGTCTTGATACCAGTGATTAGTTGGGCCATGCGTGCATTACCTCGTCATAAATCCGGTCGTGCACTTCGCCCGCGGTGCCAGTCCCGTCGAGGTGGATGATCTTCACCCCAGCCTCAGCAAAGATGCCAAGCACTGGGTACATCTTTTGGCGGTAGATGGCCATGCGACGTGCAATTGTCTCGGGTGTGTCCTCCATCCGGCCTCGCTTGGCCAAGCGACGCATGATTTCTTGCTCCGGCACTTCTAGCACCACCACGAGGTCGATGTTATCACCAGTACGTGCGAGGTGGTCATCGAGCCAGGCGGCTTGCTCTTTGGTGCGCGGGAATCCATCAACAATAATATTTTGGTAATGCTTGCGGTACGCCTCTTGCACCGCATGATCGAATACTTGGTAGGTCAGCTTGTCGCTCACCAGTTCACCAGCTTTGAGGGTAGCGATCACCGCTGGATCGGTGCTCTGGCGCAGCATCTCACCCGTCGAGAGCCACTTCCACCCCTGGCGTACTGCCAGCATCTGCCCTTGCATACTCTTACCGGCACCAGTTGGGCCAAACAAAAGAATCATCTGTGCCTCCTTGTTATTATGTGGTTATAGTTATTATTAAGAAAAATTATTGCTCTTGTCATAAAACTACGGGGCAAGGGCACGTTGCACCAGTTGAGCGATCGCCCTACCGTCAGCTCGGTTACCCACCTTGGCCTTGACAGCGCCAATCACCTGACCCGTCATCCGTGGATTATCTGTTCCAAGCTCGGCAATCGTCTGGGTCACCACGGCTTGCAACTCCTCATCACTCAGTGGCTGCGGCAGGTAGTGCTGGAGTACTGCCATCTCGCGCTCCTCGGGCTCAGCAAGTTCAGGGCGACCATTGGTGCGATAGATTGCTGCGGCATCACGCCGCTTCTTCACCTCACGAACGATCACCTGCTCAACGGCAGCATCGTCCAGGCCAGTCTCACGCACGCCTTGCTTCACCTCCTCATCGAGGATAGCAGCACCAAGGTTGCGCAAGGTGTCACCAACAAAACGATCGCCGCTAAGCAAAGCGGCTTTCATTTCGTCTTTGATACGCTGCTTGAGCGTCGTCACCTAGCGGATCCCCAGGCGAACTTTAGCCATCTTGTCAGCCTTGCGCTGACGACGGGTAATCGCCTTCTTGCGGCGATCGGTCTTGCTGATCGGCTTGGCAAACCGCATCGATGCCCGTGCCTTTGCTAGCACACCGCTCTTCAACACTCGGCTGTTAAACCGACGGATGATGTTCTCATTCGCCTCGCGCTCGTCTTTTCGTGTTACTTGTACCATATCGCTCCTCATTATAGCAGATGCGACAATTTTTGCAATTATTCTTGGCTGAAGTCTTCCCAACGTTAAAGATCCTCTGCTTCATCAAATGAAGTAACGGATATAAGGGGCTGACTCTCTAGAGGGGATTTAGGTTGAAATGTATTGACAACATGCAAGAATATTATTTGCGCTATAATCGGCTTCTTGTTACAATTAATTTCATAAAATAGAACGTTTCTTATAGGTAGATGTAATGTACAAAACTCATGCCATCAACGAACTATCATTCCCCAAAACCGCTCACGAGATCCAAGCGCGGCGC
This sequence comes from uncultured Candidatus Saccharibacteria bacterium, assembly GCA_938036825.1. GTDB lineage: Bacteria > Patescibacteriota > Saccharimonadia > Saccharimonadales > Saccharimonadaceae > Saccharimonas. Next base: position 22,246 of record CALHWD010000002.1, on the reverse strand, counting down.
ACACCAGACCACGTCGTCTATGGTGGTGCCGCTCGGAGTGCGCTGCTCGAAGCCCAATCAACATCCCTAAACCAATTCGCGACATCGACGAAATCCCCATCAATCAGGTTGATGGCCAATCGTTTTTTACAAAGATTGGGGATTTTTCCATCGATCAAGCGCTTGTTTTGGGCAATGGTGAGCTCACACTCTACATAACAGACCAAGCCCAAGAGGCAGCCGCTCAGCGCTGTATTGAGCCAACCGACGATCGCATCAATGCTGCTCGCAAGCTAGAGGAGCTTCACAAAGCCAATCCTGAAGATATCGCCCGCTACAAACGCTTTCACAGAATTCGCACCGATCTCGCAGCACGAGCACTTTACCTTGCAGCTATCGCCCAGGCGTCAGGCGTCGAGATGAGTGTCAATATGAAGAACCATCCTCTACCTCAGCAATTGTCCGAAGTTCATCAGTTCTACCTTGGCCTTCGTATACGCAAGTCGCTCTATGCAGACGAAAAAGCACGTGGACCATACAACACAACTGCGACATCGTACATGCTCGACAAGTTCGCTGAGCACGGTCTTATGCAGCCACTACCTAATACAGAGGTAGAGTCGATCGTTCATTTCTGCGAGAGCGTCAACGAGCAACACCCACAGCTGCATTTTTTTGGGAGTGCCATTGCTCGCTTGGTGAGACATAGCTCACAAGAGCCCTACGAAAAAATAGTATAATTTTTGCACAGAATTGCAACAAATATGCTACACTGTTATGAATAGCTTGTGATGGGTACTGTTTGTAGCTATGTGGCGCACACTATTGTTGTAGCGCCTCTCGCATCTCGAGAGGTATGGATGCCTCAGTCCAAATACTCGCTCTAATATTGGGAGCCTAGAGCGAGTATTTGGTCGGAGGAAGCATAAGCGGTAGAAAGCGGAGCGCAAAAAACAGTGGTATCACACAGTCACAAGACAGTAGACCGAGCAAGAGTAGTATTGTCTATACCCCAGACCCAAGGACACTACTCTAGCAAATTACGTCTTGTTTGTCAACCCCATCAGCCATGCGTGGCTCTCTTCTCTTCTACGCAGCTTATTTTCGACCAGTGTTAGTACCCTGTTACTCTACATTATGCTTCCTCCAACTTGTTCATAATTCGCTTGATACGCCGCTCATCCCCATGTGCTTTGTTAGGGGTGGCATAGACCTCGATAAGGATAATCGTGCTGGCAGCTCGAGCAGCCCGCGACGGTGGTGCATCACGAGGCAGTGCTCGCACTACCGCAAACACCAGCCACACCGCCCGTCGATAGGCTGCTGTGTCGGTATCGAGGCAGAGCTGCACTACTGTGCACTGAGCAGTTTGCTGTATAATGGACGCCTTGCCGCACGCAAAGAGCTGCTGGCGAAAATCCGCCACCATCGTCTCGCTTGGCTCAGCAAAGATACGCACCAGCCGCGGCTTAACGCGCTCGATATCAGCTGGCAGTGTGGGAATGCGCTGTGCCAGCGTCTGGAGATCACTTGAAAATTCTGTTGCCTGCTTATAGATCATCATCTGACTCGATTACAGAGGTAACGTCCGTCCGATAAAACGTGTCGCGGTAATCAATCGTCTGTCCATATTTCGCAATCACCCATGGCGCATCTTTGTAGGCAAGGTTGCTCAGTTCAGCAGCGCTCTTGCTCCCTAGGCGCTCTAGCTCGGCATCGATGTGCTTGATCTCGTTGGCACTGAGCTCGCTCAGCTCGGCATTCCTTAACGGAAGGAACTTGCGCTGCTTGTGGCTAAAGTGCTTCGTCTCAATGACATCCAGCTCATCATGCGCCCGCATCTCATCGACCAAAGCTTGCAAATCTGCAGCCGGCGCGGGCCCATAGGTCTCGTGCAGATACGCCAGGCCAGTAATGCTCTTGCCTGTGCGCTCGTAATAATCAAAATCGATAAAGTATAGCAGCCGATGCAGCACTGCCTCGCCTACATTGGGCCGGGCACCAATCTTGCCCAGCGTATAGAGTAACACCTGGCGCAGTTTGGTCGTGTGGAGCCGCGGGATAGCATCGCGCGACTGAGCAGCCGCAGGCTGGGCACCCTGCGCATCATCGTGGCGGTATTCGGCTGGTGTATCGCCCACATATAGTGCTGCATCGTCCGCCACCCGCCACGGACTGTGCTGAGCTTGCTGTGCAACAGTGTCCGTCATGGCAATGCCGCTAATCAATTCCTGCACGCCAACTTCGTAGTATTGGCTAATCTTCGTCAGCTCGCCAAGCTTTGGCTCGCGGCCACCATTCTCTAGCTTAATATACGTCGCGCGGGCAATCCCAACTGCATCGGCCACCGCCTGCTGCGAAAGCCCCGCATTGCCACGCAGTTGCCTAATACTTGCCTCAAAACTCATTGCGATTTGGTCCTTCCTGTTGCATCATGCCTCCATTGTAGCGTACTTGCCAAAGTTATACAACCATTTTGTCTAATTTTGGAACATAGTACATTTGTGCGCGTAATTACAGAGGTAGAGATATGATACGAGGGTGCGAAGTATGGATATATTCTGGCTGAGAGTGGCATCACCAGCATAGCACGACGTATCTGCTGGCTTAGATTTTCCTGTCTATACCCTATTGTGTACGCGAAATCTGACCCCACAATCCCACGAATATGCTAGCACCAATACACACCAAACCGAAAATGTTCCGGCCAGAATATATCACAGAGCTGGTCCGTTTGCTTGGTCGCTGGCCTCCAGATATTTTCTTGTTTAATGTGTATTGGTGTCAACCTCTCGTTGTGCATCGTTTTGGGATTCAGGTGCTACATGGAGTGGAACTACGCCTCTCATCTCCTATCTTTCACAATTTTGGTACAACGCCACACCATCTGCAAATAATACAAGTAGTAAAAAACCAGCCTTTGTAGCTGGTTTTGTTCTTTGCTTTTATAGGGTTTTATGCTGCCGCAGCCTTAGCACCCTCCCATGCACTCTTGTCTGATGAGCTCGTCACACCGACTTCATGTCGATTACCCTGCCCAACAGCTGTTCGGCCGATCTCCACCACTGGTGCGAGCATATCATTCTCTTCTTTTTCTTTATTCTCTTCAGACACTTCAGGCTCTTCGTTTTTCTCATCCTCGTGCTGTTCGTGCTCCGCTGCCCGCAAAGCGTACTCAATAGGCAATAGCAAGCGGCGCTGCTCACCCTCAGAGAGTTCATCCGACAGAGGTACATCGTTTGCGACTAATTCGACATCACTCAGCTCTATCCCTTGAGCCTCAAGCTTTTGGATGTAGCTCGCCGCAAGCGCGTCGCGGTAGAGCGCACTCTCTCGGTCGGCCAGTTGCTCACTGGCTAGCTGCGGTTTATTATCCGCATCATCACCATACCCTTGTAAGAATGGTACCAATTGCTCTGCTCGGGCGGCCTGGGCGCTCGCCAGCTCTTGGGCATCCTCAGCAGTCATTTTCTCGGTATTATTCAGCTGTTGCCACTCAGCACTCTCTAGCAATGCAGCAGCGAGCGGCTGCAGCGCTTCTTTTGGTTTTTGCGATTCTGGCGTATCTATCGGACAAAGTTTTTCCATGGGATCTCCCGTGGTTATGTGGTGGATGTTCTGTTGGTATGGTTTGTTTGCCCCCTACTATAGCACAGATGATCGGGTTGGCGCAAATCGGAGCATTTGGTACACTAGCTGGTAAGAATCTAAAGCAAGGAGATACCATGCCAGATGACACACCAACTCTACCGCACCCCTATATATATCGCGCCGCATCCGTTGAGACGATGCTACAAGCTGTGACTGACTTGACCAGTAAGTGGCCACAACCTTGCAGAGAATTAGACGCACAAGTGTCAATATATCTCGATATCGTCTACGAGCCGAGTGGAGACCTTATGCGATCCGTCGAGCTATCCCTTGCCTCTCTCGAAGGTGGCGATGCAGCAAGCAGAGATGACTTATATGACGGTGGTATTATATGGTACCAACAAACGCTTATGACGTATACGAGGCAGCTCTTGATGCGCAGTTTGGTGAAGGAACGGAGATCGAGCGTGATGATGATATGGCACACATTGAGTGGTACCTTGATGATGGTGTGCGAGTGACGCTTTCGATGTTCACCTGGGACATCACCCTTATGCTTGAGGCCCCTGGTACATGGGAGAGTATGGAGGATCTTGAGCGCCGCTACCACTCCGATATTGATCTATACGACCCACGGCGCCAAACTCCACCAAGCGGTTATTACTAAAAACAAAGCTACACAAAGCAAAGGAGTCAATCGCTATCAACCCCTGTTAATAATAGGCTCGCCTAGCGATAAATGAGTGCGCCTTCTCTATGACTCACTCAGCCGATATGTCTGAGCAAAGGCAGCTGCCTCGATGATGTAGCGACTGCCATTGACCTGGCTTTCCACCAGCCAGCAATCTGCTTCGCCATGCTGCTGGCCGCCCCACGGCGCATCGATGACGATCTCGCGGCCAGTGGGGTTGGGCATGGCTTTGATCTGATTCTTGGGCAGATACGCGCCAGGCACCACCGCACCATCCTCACCACGCAGCGGCTCGTACAGGGCAGCAAAATCCGCTGCCGCAATGCTATAGCGCTCACCTTCTGGTCCGGTGATGATGGCATCGCCCACCTCGGCAATGTTCTCCGTCTCTACATACTGCTGGCCATCCGCCCGCCGGAAGCTGGTAGTCAGGGCCCGACGCTCGGTAACAAACTCCGGCCGCACCGCCTTGGCTGGGTCGGCAATTTTGGTGTAAGTGTCGGTAATGGCGCTAAAGTCGAGCGTGCTGGTATCGAGGTAGAGGGGTGGCACTGCGTCGGTCTCCTGGGTTAGTTCTGGTGGTAGTATAGCTGATTTGGCATCGTGTGTCGATGCTGTGGTGCAACACTACTCATTCATCAACTCTACATGGAGCAGCCGCCCCTCTACACTGCGCATGCCACGCCAGTCGTTGATGGTTGGTTGGAACCAAGCCGAGATGATATCGCCTGGCTGGCGTACGAAGTTCGGTGGCGCGTTGAAGGCCAATAGTTGCAGCGCTGTGCCTTGCCCATCCTGCACGGTGAGTTTAATGTGCTGCCCGTCGCTGCCCATGTGGCGCACCTGCGAGACGGTGCCGCGGCGCAGCTGCAAAACAGGCTCTGGGTTGCCATTGCCAAAGGGCTCAAGGCGGGCAATATCGGCCACCAGCTGCTCTGTTACCTCTGATAGATCATCAATCACCACATCAGCCTGCGGCAAGAGGTAGTGTGTTTGGTCGGAGAGATGGAGCGAGCGGTAGTAGTCGTTCACTCGCTGGCGAAAGGCGCCGATCTGCCGCGTCTCGAGTGTCACACCAGCCGCTGCCGCATGACCACCGCCACGTAGAATGACATCATCGGCAGCGCGCACTGCCCGCTCTGCCGAAAAATCGCCAAAGCTACGCGCACTACCTGTTGCCGTCTCACCCCGCTCACCAATGATAAAGACTGGCTTGTGGTACGCCTCTACCAGCTTGGATGCCACAATCCCAATCACGCCATGGTTCCACCCCTGCTGGCTCACGACGAGGACGGGGTCGGCGGCATAGTGCTTGGCCTGCTGGCAAGCTTCGTCGTAGATGGCCTGTTGGATGGCTTTGCGCTCGGTATTGAAGCGATCCAATTGCTGCGCCGCCTCAAGCGCCGCCAAACCATCGCGTGCTCGCAGCATATCGAGGGCATACTCAGCCGATGCCAATCGCCCTGCCGCATTCATACGCGGGCCAAGACCAAAACCGAGCGTCCGAGCGGTAATCTGGGTTGGCTGCACACCAGCCACCGCCAGCAGCGCCTTGAGGCCAGGGCGGCGCTGCTTTCTCAGTACCTCGAGCCCCCAGTACACATTGGCGCGGTTCTCATTCTGTAGCGACACTATGTCGCACACCGTACCCAGCGCTACCAAGTCCAGCAGCCACTTCTCGTAGCCAGCTGGCAAACCCGGCAGCACCGTCTGCAGCGCCTGGACAAGCTTAAAGGCCACGCCCGCCCCGCACAGGTCGCGGAAGGGGTAGCGGTGATCGTCATACTTTGGATTAACCGTGGCGATGGCCGGTGGACGAGTCGGTGCTATGTTGTGGTGGTCAGTCACCACTGTGTCGATGTCGTAACGCTCCTTAGCATAGGCAATTTCCTCATGGCAGAGGCTGCCGCAATCCACCGTGACGATGAGCTGTGCTCCCATCGCCGCAACCTTATCCACCGCGCCTTTGGTCATGCCATAGCCTTCTACAAAGCGATTAGGAATAAAGGCTTCCACCGCAGCAAAGCCAAAGCTGGCAAAGGCATCAAGCAGCAGTGCCGTCGCACTGAGGCCGTCGATATCATAATCGCCATAAATCACGATTGTTTCGCGCCGTTGGTGCGCCTGCACCAAGCGATCCACCGCCGTCTGCATCTGGGAGAGCAAGAATGGATCGGGCTTAGCGTCATAATCGGGGTGTAAAAACTCCTCAGCGGCTGCTCCCTGCAAGCTCCGCGCCGCTAGTATCTGTGCGAATAAACTCATCAGAGCTGCACAGTATCCGCCGCTTGCTGGCCCTTTTGCTGCTGCGAGGATTTAATCACCATGCTCTGCAATTCTTTGAAGAAGATATATTGTTTGTTCGTGTAATACATTTTTGTATTACCCTGTTTTTCGGCCATCAAAAAACCAGCTTTCTCGAGATTCTTAAGCTCGCGCTGGATATTGCCCGGGTCTTCTTTGATCAACTTCGCCAAGCCGCGGACATGGGTGTGGAACTCCGGATACTTAGCATAGACCACAATGATTTTGCGCCGCACCCGTGATGTAATAAACGTTTCTAACATGCTTCCCTTAGCGAATTCTCGCTTCCGTTACCTCTACTCAACTGTTGCTTTTTATTCTACACTTTTTGATGGTAATTTGGCAAGACCACCCACCAATTGATTGTGCGTTTCGTCTCTCGCAACTGCGACTCATCAACCATCCACACGACACACGTGTCTGCTTTTTATCATACCAGCTTTGGGCGAAGCGAGCAAGATTGATGTGCACGTTTTGCACATTGCCCAGATGAAGTAGCGACGGAGAGACGAGCCCCTCTGCACTCTCGCGTGCTGTCGGGTATAATGAATCCTATGCACTATTACGAAGTTGCGCCGCTCAAGATTATCCGCGCCACCAGCAAGAGCTTCACCTATCACTGGCCAGAAGCATTACCGCTGGGCCAGGTGGTGCAGGTGAGCGTTGGTGCGCAGCAGGTGGTGGGCATCATCATGACGCGCGCCAGAAAGCCGACATATACTACCAAGCCGCTTGATGCCATCGTGCCACTGCCACCGCTGCCTGCTCCCCTATTAGCGACGAGCCAGTGGCTGAGCGATTATTATGCCACGCACTTCGCCACTGTGCTACAGACAGTGCTACCAGCTGGCATTGCCAAGCAGCGCCGCGCGCCGCGCCGCCCTGCGAGCTCACCACCACAGCGCCGCACGCCCACCTTCTCACTCAATCTACAGCAAGAAGAGGCCGTTCGCACCATTCGCCAAGCCAGCCCTGGCACAGTACTGCTTCACGGTGTGACAGGTAGTGGCAAAACAGCAGTGTATATCGAGCTTGCACGCCACGCTTTGGCTGCAGGCCGGTCGGTGATTGTCCTCGTGCCAGAGATCGCCCTCACGCCCCAGCTGGTGGCGGAGTTTCGACAACACTTTGCCGATATCATCCTCACTCACTCACGCCAGACAGAGGCCGAGCGCCACCGTGCCTGGCTAACCGCTCTGACAAGTACACAGCCTCGAGTGGCAATTGGCCCACGTTCTGCCCTCTTCTTGCCGCTGCAGCGGCTGGGGTATATCATCATCGACGAAGCACACGAGGCCAGCTACAAGCAAGACAAATCCCCCCGCTACTCGGCGCTGCGGGCCGCGAGTGTGCTAGCTCAGCACCATGGTGCGACCGTGGTACAAGGATCGGCCACACCACTGGTCAGCGAGTATTATCTGGCGCAAAACGCCCAGCGGCCGATCGCCACTCTACCGAGCAAAGCTCGGCCCGAGGCCACCACCCCCACCATTCAGCTGGTCGACCTCACTCAGCGGAGCAACCTCACCCAGCATCGCTTTTTGTCGAATCAGCTCATCGCCGCTATCGATACCACGCTTGCAGCGGGTCAGCAGGTGCTGCTGTTTCATAACCGCCGTGGCAGCGCCAATGTATCGCTCTGCACCAACTGCGGCTGGGCAGCCGAGTGCCCACACTGCTTTATTCCCCTCACCCTCCACGCCGACCGCCACCAGCTGCAGTGTCATATCTGTGGCTACCACACCACAGTGCCAACGATGTGCCCCACCTGCCATAGCACAGATATTGTCCACCGTGGGATTGGGACAAAACTCATCGAGGCAGAGGTAGCAGCGCGCTGGCCCCAGGCGCGTATTGTTCGCTTTGATGGCGACAGCAGTAGCACAAGCAGCCTCGAGCAGCAATATCAAGCCCTCTATGATGGCACAGCCAATATTATCATTGGCACACAGGTGGTAGCCAAGGGGCTCGACCTGCCGCAGCTGCGCACCGTTGGGGTCGTGCAGGCCGATGCTGGCCTGGCTTTGCCCGATTACACCACCAACGAGCGCATCTTCGAGCTGCTTGCCCAAGTGGTGGGGCGCGTGGGGCGCTCTGCTCACGCCACTACAGTGGTGGTGCAGGCATATCAGCCCCAGCACCCAGTGATTCAGGCTGGCCTGGCTCAGGATTATACCGCGTTTTATCACCAAGCCTTGGCCAAGCGCCGCCGTGGGCAGTTCCCGCCCTTCGTCCACCTGCTTAAGCTCACTTGCGTATACAAGACGGAGGCAGCCGCCATCCGCAATAGTCAAGCACTCGCTCAGCATATTCGCCAGCACCACCCCGCAGTAAGCATCCTTGGCCCCACGCCCGCCTTCCACGAGCGGCTGCGCAGCACCTACCGCTGGCAGCTCGTCATCAAAGCCGCCCAACGCCGCGACCTCCTCGCTGTTATTGCCGACGTACCCACCAAACATTGGCAGGTGGATATCGACCCACAGTCGCTATTGTAAAGGCTGTATATTTGCACTGTCTTGGTGGTGGCGTCGAATGCATCGAATAAGAAATTATCTGGAGACCAGCGACTGAGTAAGCAAACAAGCTCTTTGCATCATCTAGCTGGAACATTCTCGTTACGATGATATCACTAAGACAGCTCGTGATTATCCACCCACCTCATTCCTATTCGCTTGCCCCATCCACCATCTGCTATAATAAAGCTAATGAAAAAAGACGCTATTATCACCCTACCCAACTCGCACTTGCGCCAGAAGTCGCAGCGGGTGCATGTTATTACCGACAAGACACGCCAGCTGGTGGCCGACATGACCAGCGCCAGCATCGACTGGGAGAATTCCCGCCCACACGAGATCAGTGCAGCACTGGCGGCAGTGCAGATCGATCAGCTAGAGCGAGTCGTTATTGTACGCGAAGATTTCGACGACAAAGACAACCGCACCTTCATCCCCCTCATCAACCCAGAGATCGTCAAATACGAAGGCCAGCTAGTGAGTGATTATGAGGGTTGTCTGAGCGTGTCGGGTCGGATTTATGGCAAAGTGCCACGCTACAGCCGCGTCCGGGTCAAGGCGCTCGATATCAATGGCAATACCATCCGCCTCAAGGCCGACGGCTTCTTAGCGCGAGTGCTACAGCACGAGATTGACCACTGTAATGGCATTGTATTTATTGACCGCATTCGCGATGATACCAGCGCATTTTATCAGCTCGATGAGAAGGGCGAGCTCCAACCAGTTGATTATGACGAGCATATCAAGACCAATCGTATTCTTTGGGACTGAAGACTTCAGCGCCATTAGCCTCGCGCAATTGCTGGAACATAACTTCCCCGTCCGGCTGGTTATCACTAAGCCAGACAGCCGGCGGGGGCGCGGCAAGCAGCTCTGCCAGCCGGCAGTCAAGCAGCTTGCTCTGGCGCATAGCATTCCAGTGTTACAGCCCACCAAACTACGTGACATCATCCCCGATATCCAAGCGCTCGGCCAGCCCGTTGGCGTGCTGGTGAGCTTTGGCAAGATCATCCCCCAAGTAGTAATCGACTGCTTCTCCCCAGGGATTATCAACCTCCACCCATCGCTCCTGCCACGTTATCGCGGCCCCTCACCGATCGAGAGTGCCATTGCTAATCGCGATACCACCACTGGCATCAGCATCATGCAGCTCAGCGCCGCAATGGACGCTGGGCCGGTCTATGCGCAGCTCACCCACCCCCTGCGTGGCGACGAGCAGCAGCTCGAGCTCTACAGCATGCTAGGCCAGCTTGGCAGCGAGGCACTGGTGCAGCTCCTACCCCGCATCGTGAGTGGTAGCCTCCAGCCAACACCACAAGACGAGTCAGCTGCGAGCTACTGCCAACTCCTCACCAAAGCCAGTGGTATCATCGACCCCACCCAGCACACCGCCGCAGCGGCCGAAGCAATGGTACGTGCCTACCATCACTACCCACGGGCTCGCCTCCAGCTGGGCAAGCGGCAGTATATCATCACTCAGGCACACACCGCGCCAGCGCCTACTACCGCGCTCGATCCACGCTGCAGCGACGGTGCCTATCTCGTCATCGACCAGCTCATCGCCCCCAGCGGCAAAGAGCTCAGCGCCGCAGCATTTTTGCGCGGGTATCGAGTGTGAATGGTGTAGATAGTAGTCTTGAATCACCAAGCTTTCAGCCCTCAAGGTCTTATACTCTCTTTGCGTTAGCTCACCCTCCCCACACTTCATCTCGTGCGCGTATCACAATCATCATAGGATCTACCCCTCTTGGCGCTCAAGGAGAATGTAAAGCAAGTTTAGCCCGCAGCCAACACAATGCCTTGCCATCGCACCGAAAATGTTCCGGCCAGATCATAGAAGCAGCCTTTTTCACTTGCCCAGCCGCTGGCCTCCAGATATTTTCTTGTTCGATGGCAAGGCATTGCGAGACTAATCAAAGAAGCTAATCAAACACAAAACCCCTGCATTCACAGGGGTCATACGTGTTTTTACTTGGTCATCATCACTACGCAGCAAGCGCCACATCAGGGTCGGGGTGGCCACCCTCAAGCTCGTCTGGCGTATCACCGCCAATACCGTCAACACTTTGAAATATACTTGTCAGACCTTCTTTTGTTAGGAATTTCTCTGGGTCTTGAGCCGCTAACTTCTTAAGGTTCTCAGCAGTCCGCGTAACGACATTTTCGTAATCTGGTCGATTTTTCTTTAACCATTTACCTTGTACATACTCAGAGAAGAGTGCCAACTGACTAACTTCCCTACCTTCTTCCCGAGCCTCTCTCTCTTGTTTCCTCCGCACCTTGTGATAATCTTTATCATTCTCGTAATCTAGTGCGTGGTCGTCAATCCATGCAGTGATAGCAGCAGCGTCATCCTCCATTAACGTCTCAAATTCTCTTAGTTGCGCTTCGCTTAAGCCATCACTCAGGATTGTTCCAACACACAGCTGCAGAACATTTACATAACCTTCGCGAAACCGTTGCTGCACTTCTAACGGCCAGTCTGCTACACCAATTTCTTGCAAAAAATCATCATCTAGAATCATTTCTTTCAATTCCTCCTACCCCTAGTATACCAAACAATCCACCTCTCGCACAATAAAAATGGCAAAATATGGTGTAATGTCCCTTAGTAGTGTTGTCTACCTCTGTTACACCTCCTCGCCCTGAGCGATTTGCGCTATTGTGCGCTCAACAGCTGGCCAGGTGGAGCAACTAATGATGCGGCTATCACGCTCGTCTGGGCATGGCTGCCATGGATATTCACCAAAGAGAATGGTATGCACAATGCGGCGCATCGCAGGGGCTGGGCATTCGTCATTCATCGCAAGAATGGTGTTGAGATGCTTCGCGTGGTCATCAATCAGCACATTCGCACCAATACGACTGCAACCCTCACACAATACTCACGCTGCATCGCTCAGCTCATCAGCCTTCTTGGCTAGGTCGCCGAGAATGAGGGTGCGCTCGTCGCTCAGGATCTCGTCGAGGTGGGCAACCCGCTGCGACAGCCAGGCAAATAGCGCCGCGCTATCGTCCGTTTCCTGACGGCGCACCAGCTCATCGAGGTCATCGTCCGACAAGCGGCTAATAACCTCCAGCCCCACCCGCTCATAGAGCGTGTTATTTACCTCCCGCAGCAGCGCTGCCGAGTCGCGCGTTGTAATCCCAAGGCGATCGAGGTCGTGCTGGGTGATGAGAGATGAGAAAGGGTTGTCATCATCTATTGGGAGGGGTGCTGCACTCATGATTTTCTACCGCTAGGCTGCGCTATCCTGTCGGCTCTCTCGTGCTTGCTTGGCTTTGATATACGCCTGTTTGATCGACTCAAGGACACTATCCGCACTTTCCATCGTTCGTGCCTCTAACGTGCTCAGGTATAGACCGCTTGCTTGGTGCTGCCGGCCTTCTTCTTGGAGCCAGCCTCGCACATTTTGTTGTATCGCTGTGCGAGTGTTTTTGATGAGGCCATCAATATCTACCTCTACGCCATTGAGGTCAGCCTTTCTCATCTCCGCCCACAAGTCATACTCACCAAGCTGTATCTTGCTTCTTGCTATTTGCTCCATCTGGCGCATTTTATCGCGCGAAAGCGGGGCATCCTCTTGCGTGTTGATTGCCTTGGCGACAGTTTCGAGTTCTTCGGTGGGTGCTTCATCGTCAGCGGGAGGCTGCTCTGCACCAGCTGGGAAATTGATGACCTCAGCTAGCTCTTCTGGCTCGCCTTCACCACGATGAGTAGCTTCATCGTAGCTCGTCACGACTGGCTCACCAGGGTCGCTATTTCCCCTAACAATCCCTGCTGCCTCTGCAAGCGCAAAGAGATCTTCCGTATTAGCAGCTGACATCTCTTGTGATGGCACGTGTGGCTGAACAGCTTGGGCTTCAGTATCAACTGCTGCTGGTTGCTTATGCGCTTCGCCATTAGACGCTTTGGTAAAAGAATGGTCTTTGAGAGGGCGATTTGGTGTTGGCTTTGAATCTGGCACTTTCTGGCTAAACCAATCTTTTACAGCCCGCATTGCTTCTCGGGCCATATGTAGAGCAGTCTGTGCCCGACGTGTCAATCGGTCTTTTTTCTCCCCCTCTACTTCTGTAGCCGCTTTAATAGCTGCTGCGCGATTCTCCTCAACACTGCCATCAACTGCTTCGTGTGTTTGTTCTGCTGGCGCTGCTTCGGGGGCCTGTGCTGCTTCTGCGAGAGGCTGACTCTCTGTCGCTACAGAGGTGGCTTGGTGTGAGTCTGGCGACTCCAGCCGCACGTCAAGCGCTGCCTGAAGTGCTGCGAGTGCTTGGTTGCGCATGCCTTTGAGCTGCGCTGCATCTTCGCGCGAGAGGTATGGCTGCATCAGCTCGTGCGCTGCCATGCTCAGCACTGTGCTTGCCGCCTCGCCCTTCATGCGGATTGCATCCATGGCTGAGCCGCTAGCCATAATCTCCTGAGCGGTACGATCTGTCAGCTCACTCACCTGCGCTTCGAAGCCGGTTGGTTGTGGCGCTTGCTCACTCGTCGAGATTGGTACAGGAGCAAGCTCTGCCTGAGCTCCGCTTGGGGTTAGTTCTTGGCTTGGAGCAGCGGCAGGCTGTGCACCCCGATTGCGCGTGTCGAGGGCCTGCTGCAAGGTGGCAAGTGCGTCGCTGCGCATCGTCTCCAGCTGGGCAATCCCCTCCGCCGAATACGGCAAGATCACCTCATGCGCAATTTTGCTCTGCACCGCAATGTCTGCCATACCTTTGGCAAACACCGCATCCGTCGCCGACTCTGCTGCGTTAATCTCCTGAATCTTCTCATCAGTCAGCGCTGCGACCTCTGCTTGCACGCGAGCGATGGCTGCGTCCTCACTAGTATGTTGCTCTTGTTCAGCTAGTGAGGTTTGCTCGGGAGTTGGTGATTGGTTTTGCTGTGCTTCGGCTTCATTTCGCGTGGAGCTTTCTACAACCGGTAGAGCAGGAGATGGCTCCTGCTTATTACCTACTGTAGTAAGTATGGTATTTGGCATCTCCACTGCAAGATCTTTTGTTTCTGGTATTACAGCCTCAGGAAGAGTGAGTGTGTGGCGCTTCTGTTCTGCTTCTAACTCTCCTCGATCTATTGGCCGAGGAATCTTTGTTACCATATCAAAAGCAAAAACTGGTGCTGCTACAGAGGCTACAAAATGATTAATAGCCTGTTTGCGTCTTCGAATCTTTGCGTGCTCATACGCCTTAGAGAGCTTGCCTTTTTCAATATCATCTTGCTCTATTATTTGTAATCCTTTTATCTCTCTCCTACGCCTATCTAGAGACTCGACTATCCGATCGCTTTGACGATCATAGAAACTCTTCAGTCGAGAAGGACCTGTTTCTTGCTTCGATGACTGTGAATACTCAAATGTTCCATGCGTCATATTTTTGATCGTCTCATCGATCGGCAACAGCATAACACTGTCATGCATGGTGTGTTGATCTTTTTTTGCTGGTTTTTTAGTTCTTTCAACAGGAAGTGTGTCGCCACTTGGTGACTTAAGTTGCAGCTTAGCATCTCCTGCGAGCGATACACTATACTCATCATATCTCTGTGCCATACTACCCGTCCTAATTTCTTTCCTTATATATTCTGCCCACATCCTACCACAACAGAGGTGATGTGTCAATGAGGGAGATACCCCAATCTCAAAAAACCGCCATCACCCCATAGCGAGTTTTATACACCATTAGTAAAAACAGAGTTATCACTCAATATAAATACACCGAGATTCTGCACTATAAAGTACTACCCAGCCCACTACTGCAGCGTGCGCTTCACCAGCTCGCGGGTGAAGAACTCGAGGGTGTCGCCAATCTCGAGCTGGAGCTTCTTGCTGGTCGTGAGGTTGAGGCCACAGAGCTCGCCCTCAAAGACTTCCTTGGCTTCTTGCTGCTGGCGCTGCACGCTGGCCACGGTGACTTCGGCGATTTGCTCCTCGCCGCGCATCACACGGGCCAATAGCCCTGCCGTCACCTTACCCTTTGTCACTTGCCCGCCGGCGATCACCGCATCGCGCATCGTCCGGAAGACGCCCTTAATCTCCAGCTGGCCAATCTCCGTCTCCACCACCTCTGGTGCGAGCAGTGCTTCCATGCTGCTACGTGCATCGTCGAGCAGCTCATAGATCACTTGGTAGCGGCGCACCGTCACCTTATCGCGCATTGCCAGGCGCTTGACGGCTGGCGGCAGGTCGACATTAAAGCCGTAGATAATTGCATTGCTACTACCAGCCAGGCGCACATCACTCTCGGTAATATTGCCCACGCCATGGCCAATAATCCGCAGCGTGATCGCCCCGCCCGTCTCCACCAGGCGCAAGCTATCCATCACCGAGGTAAGCGACCCCTGTACATCGGCCTTGACGATGACGTCGAATTCCTGAGCATCGTGTTTCTGCGTCATCAGCTTGAGTAGGTCAGCACCAGTCACATTAGTGGTGGCGGCATTGCGCGCTTGATCAAGCTTAGCCTTTTGCACCGCCAGGCGAGCTTCTTTCTCGTTTTTGACCACCGTGAAGATATCACCAAACTGCGGTAATTCCTTAAAACCTGTCACTGTTACTGGCGTAGCAGGCGTAGCTGCCTTGATAGGCGTGCCAGTGTAATCGAGCAAAGTACGCACCTTGCCATAGGCCTGCCCTGCCACGAGGAAATGCCCCGGTGCCAAGCGGCCCTGCTCGATGAGCAAGTTCACCACCGAGCCGCGACCCTTCTCCATATGCGCCTCAATAACGAGCCCCTCAGCTGGCACATCCGTATCGGCGCGGAGCTCTTCCATGTCGGCCACAAGTAGGATGGTATCGAGCAACTTATCAATATTCTGGCCAGTCTTAGCGCTAATTGGTACCATAATGGTATCGCCACCCCACTCCTCAGGGTTGAGGTGGTGCTCGCTCGCAAGCTGAGCCTTGACCATATCAGGATTGGCCGTATCTTTGTCAATCTTGTTGATAGCAACGATGATCTTGGCATTAGCATCGCGCGCAAAACGGATCGCCTCCACCGTCTGTGGCTTCACGCCGTCATCGGCCGCCACAACGATCACCACCACATCGGTCAGTGCTGCACCGTGCTGGCGTAGCGCCGCAAAGGCCTCATGGCCAGGGGTGTCAAGCAGCGTCATCGTCCGACCACCCTTTTGGGCTTGATAGGCACTGATGTGCTGAGTAATACCACCAGCCTCGCCAGCAACCGTCTTCATCTCGAGGATAGTATCGAGCAGCGTTGTCTTGCCGTGGTCGACATGCCCCATCACCGCCACAATTGGCGGGCGTGGTACAGCATTGCTTGACGGTTTATGCAGATGCTGCATAGTATGCTGCTCGGCGGCTTTGCGCTGCAGTGTCACTGCTAGACCCAGCTCCTCTACGATAATCTCAGCAATCTCAAAATCAATCCGCTGATTGATCGTTACGGTAAAGCCATTCTTAAAGAGCTCGCCAATCAGCTTTGTGACCGGCAGATTCAGGGTTTGGGCCAGCTCACCAACGGTGATCGAATCGGCAATGACTAACACTTTTTCAGACTGACTCATACACACACTCCTTTCTGCCGGTCGAAGCCGGTCATCTCTTGTAATTTACTGGTTATTTTTTCTTGTCGGCGAGACTCAAGCTCACTTTGTGCGCATCTTTGTCGATGTCGAGAATGACAAAACTCTTGCGCTCATTGAGGGTAAAGACCTTCTCGGGGTCGGCACCGCCGCTACCCAGCTCGCTCACGTGCACCAGCGCTTCAACTGCTGGACTAATCTGGACAAAGGCACCATATGGGGTAATGCGCGTGACTGTGCCCTCGATGGTCTGACCCTTGGTGAATTGATCCACCTCATCAAGCCATGGATCCTTGGTGAGCTGCTTCATGCTCAGGCTTAGACGATCTTTGTCGATGCTGATAATCTTCGCCTCAACACTCTGGCCCACCTTCACGTAGTCGGCTGGGTTGTTGACACGCTCCCAGCTAATCTCTGAGATATGGATAAGCCCCTCAATCCCTTCGACATTCACGAAGACACCAAAGTCTACCACACCAGTCACGACACCCTTGACGGTATCGCCAACTTTAAGTTTCTCAAAGTGAGCAGCCAGGCCATCCTTGATGGCTTCCTTTTCACTAAAGATCAGCTTTTTGGCCTTGCGGTCGCAGTCAAGGATACGCACCTTGAGTGTCTGGCCTACCAGTGTATTGAGTCGTGCCAAGATCTCATCCTTATCAGCACCACCCACCCGTGGGTAGTGCTCTGCTGATAGTTGCGATACTGGCAAAAAACCTCGCACGCCTTCATACTCAACCAACATACCACCACGGTTAGCGTTGTATGGCACCACTTCGATGATCTCGCCAGCATCCAGCTTAGCTATCGCTTCTTCCCAGCCACGGTCCCGAGCTGCTTTGCGTAGGCTCAGCAAGCTATAGCCATTATTAAGTTCGCTATCCACCACACTGGCTGTTACTTCATCACCAACCGCCAGCGCCTTGGCTGTGCCAATCTCGTGCCGTGGCACATAGCCAACCCCTTGCGGACCTAGGTCTATTAATACGTCTCGTTTGCGCACTGATAATACGTGGCCAGTCACGACCTCGCCGGTTGCTAGTTGCTTAACGCCGTCGCCAGCGAGCAAATCATCCATTGTTAAGGCTTGTGTTGCCATAAGTCTTGATACAGACTCCTCTTATTAATTATATTATTGAGACACGCCGGCCAAGCGACGCACCATTCCTCTGTATTATACACAAAGTCGCTTCGAGCGTCAAAACCCACGCATTTAGGTCTCATCTCTATGAATAGTTGGCTTAAGCGGATAATTGGCACAGCCAATCCATCACTCTAAAAATGTTCTGGCCAGATAAATCACAGAGCCTACTCGCTCTCACAATCGCTGACCTTCAGATATTTTCTTGTGAGATGATACTCAAAACTATTACACCATCATGTATACAACAATGCTATAAGCACAACATACATTGTCCTCCCTCAAAAACACCTACCTCTGTATTGTACAGGAGTAGGTGTCGTGTTACGCAATGAAATAGTATCAATGTTGTATGTTTTACAACGCAGGTGTACGTGATTTGCGGTAGGCCAGTACTACGCCAGCCAGGCTACTCACCGCCACAACGGCTACTAGGCTCTCAGCTGGGCCGGTTTGCGGCAAAGCGCTCACTTGCTGGGTAGATCGGGTCTGCGAAGGAGTGCTGGAGTTGGTCGATGGTGTTGTGGTAGGCGTGCTTGAGGTTTGAGATTGAGTAGACTGAGTAGATTGGCTTTGGTTTTGCGTAGTCGTGCTCGATGCGCCACTGGTTGCACCATTCGTTGCGGTCGATGTGGTGTTTTTCTTGTCTTGCGACTGAGTTTCTTTTGTCTCTTTACTCTTGCTGGTCTCTGTTGATTTGTTATTGAGGCTATCGACCAGTTTGTCGTTGGCACTCTTGCTGCTCTGCGTTGATTCCTTTTTCTTGGTGTCGGTAGTGGTGGTGCTTGCCACTTGCCGAGCAGTGTTGTTGTGACTATTCTTGACGATTAAAACCCCGCCAACCAGTGCGAGCGTTAGCACTGTCCCGACGACGACGTATCCGATAATTGATCCTTGCTGCTTCATTGCCAAACCTTCGTTTACGTTACTCTTTCTATTATACCGTAATCGATCGCAAAACGCAACGCACACGCTATATAATTATGCATCTCACCTTGCCTCTCTCTGGAGCCCACCACACATCGATACTTCGCACCGCCCACTAGGCATTGTAAGCAGGTTGTGCTACACTGATCTTGACACGTACAATACACGAACAAATCATAATCTCCACCTCTGTCAAATCATGCGAAGTAATCATTGTTTCGCTCGCAGGTTCGCATGCCGATAGACGTGGCTATACCAACCACACATGCCACTCGATCAGCTTATCTTTCACCTCACCCAGCACGCTCGCACGTCGGGTATTGTGCCACTCACCTTTCGCCCAGGTGGCCATTTTCATTGGCATCACCCAAGCCGCACAGTTTATTACGATCCACACGATGCCCAGGCCTCTATCTACCTCCTCCACGAGTATGGTCATGCACTTCTAGGACACCGCGGCTATGCGCACGATGTGCAGCTCGTTGCAATGGAGCGCGCTGCATGGAACACTGGCTGCCGTGTTGGAGCTGACTGGCAGCTGACGGTCGACGATGATCTTATTGAGTCCGCCCTCGACACCTACCGCGACTGGCTCCACGCCCGCTCGCGCTGCCCACACTGCAACGCGACTGGTTTGCAGCGCAGCGACGGCACATACACCTGCCTCGCCTGCTTCACCCACTGGCACGCCAACAGCGCCACCACCTGCCAACTCCGACGTTATGTTGTAAAAAACACGTTGGCTTCGCCTCAAGCTTGA
Source organism: uncultured Candidatus Saccharibacteria bacterium (assembly GCA_938036825.1). Lineage (GTDB taxonomy): Bacteria > Patescibacteriota > Saccharimonadia > Saccharimonadales > Saccharimonadaceae > Saccharimonas. The sequence goes on along the minus strand of CALHWD010000002.1, from coordinate 2,803 downwards.
TTATCGCAATAATTCTCTCCATTCCAAAAAAGACTTTACTAATGGTCATCACCCCCCTACATACCAACAGACAGAGCAGCTCCACAGCAGATCGCTACATACCACAAAAAGCTTCGAACCTCACACGCTAAACCTATCGCATCAAAACACCTCCCACATGCATGGGAGGTGTTTTTTGACATGAGGTTCGCGCGCACCCTTAGGCGGCGAGCGCAACGTCCGCTTGTGGAGCAGCCGCGGTAGCATCATCGGCCTTTTTGGTGCGGCGAGAGATCCGGCCGCCCTTGGCGCCAGCCACACGAGCGAGTTGCGGGTTGGCCGCAAAGCCGCCAGTGCGGCCATTCTTGCCGCCCTTGGCGCCAATCTTGGCGTAGAAGTTAGGGTCTTTAGAGATGTTTTTTTGCGCAGCCTTCAGGCCGCCAGCTTTTGTTCCCGCCATAGGGTTACTCCTTATTTATATATTTATCAGAGGTACGTTGCCAGTGTAGGCCAGCAAATCCTCGCTACATACCATATATGATATGTATCATGATTTAAATATAGCATACTGTATATGTTTTGTCAACGTTTACATGAGCATCTTCAGATTGCATTATTGGTATTGCATTTAAGACGCCTATGCTATATACTAAGTATTAGCTTTGGTTTGGGTCGTTTCCACCAAGGTCCACCACAACAATTCTCGTTTGCTGCGAGATTCGAGAATGAAAAAACAACCCTGTGCATACAGGGTTGTTTTTGATATTGAAAGTGCTTTGCTATTTGTTGGGTTTAGAACCAGCCAGACCTATACCTTTGGGCTGTCGCAATACGACCAATCTGGCTAATACTCCGAGGACGCGACTCATCATTACGCTGTCGCTCACTGCTATGGCGCTGTTGGAGGGCCTCATGCCCTTTTACAAGTTGTGGGTATAGTACATTCATAACGTTCTTCGCACCAGGTGACGCATCATTTTGAATCATACGCATCTTACTCCCAACACCTCCTGCCGTGCCAATACCAAAGACACCTACTTGCTCCGGCACAATGCTCAGCGCAGCACGGTGATGCTGTGGATCTGTGAGCGAGATATACGGCTCTCCAAGCGTAATAAACCGCGCATCAGGAAGCTGTGTCATATCAACTACATGGGTCTTTATTGCATTGCTCGCTGTTCTCTGGACGACTGGCTGGCCATCCTCATCTGGAGTACAGGGGTAAAGCAAGCCAATACCATGCTCATGGCTAATTGTCAGCGCCGCCCCAACCTCCGGTGCATATAGCGTATAGAGCCTATTATGCCCGTCTTGTGGCAACAGTCGAGCTTCTCGCTCTATATCAATTTGCATTCCATCTGAGCCAGTAACGAGCGCCTCTTGGCCATACGGGTTACTGCCAGCTGGCGCAGCAAATACTCTCTGCTGCCGAGTGATCACCTTGTCATAATACAATATGTCGCCCGCCGAATGAATTGGTGGCTCACCATAGCGGTACTTGATTGATGGTGGTTGTCGCTCTGTCATGAGAACACTCCTTTTTGATTATGGTTATCACATCATCACTACATTACTATTCAGATAATAATTACCCACCTGCGGCACTCCACTTGCCTAAGTTGCGCCAAATCGCAGAGCAAGCACCCCTCTCTAGCGATTATACAATAGAATGGTACGTTTGTACCAATAACGTTCTGGATTTTATATATTCAACGACAATCGTCCACAAAAAATACAGCCTCTCTTAAGCTGTATTTTTGAATGGTCTGGTTTAATGGTAAATTTCTTTATGTAGTTAAGAGCAGTCTATTCCTCATCGATATGAGCAGAGCCGGAACTACTATACTCTGCTAGCGTCAGACCAGCTCGCGACAGGCCAAGTGTGGCCTCTGCTCGATAGAGACCAGCTTCTTGTGTACGGCCAGCTGCCTCAGCCTTATCTGCTCGACGCAGTGCTCGACCAATAACATACCCCGCCATTGGGTTCTTCTCAAGTAATGTACTCGTCACACCCTCTTTTGTCTCTACTCGATATCGTTGCCTTGCAACAATTTCAGGTGTAGCAACTGGCTTTAGATCATCACCAGCAAGGCTATCTTCCAAATCGTGTATTTCCTCAAGTGTTGCACTTCGTTGGTATCGTACGTTAACTGTTGGCGCTGCCCCTCTTACCTTGTAGCCCGCTGATGGTTCATTACTTGCCAAAACGGCATCAATTGTTCGTGCACTTGGTATATCACCATACTGTGCAGGCATAGCAAAATCACCATGCATCACCTCACCACTTGCACGGTTAATAAGATAGTAGTCTGTTACCGTTTTTACTCCTGAGTTTTCTTCTCGCTGCACTCGGCGACTCATACCAACATATGTCTTATCATGCAATGGATGACCTTCTGGTACATCACCCGCAATGATACATATCTTATCCTCCATGCCTAGAGGCTCCAAAACAAGTTGTGCACAATTATGCCCATGCACCATACCTGCCGCTGGAGTCACAAAGTCTTGATTATTACGCAAATGTCCATCTATCTGTTGCAGAAATACATCCAGATCTTTGACACTATTATGCCGAACGTCTGCCTGTGCTTCTCTCATTCTTTTTGCCTTTACTGTTATATGGTTTTATAGATTCTACTATAATACTTGTTATGGTTCAGATTTGCAAGGGGCTTGGCTAATGGCTGACTATCAAATATTCTCAAACGCCCATAGCTAAGTAATAATTATTTCCAAAGATAAAAGCCACCCTATTCGGATGGCTCTTATATAATTCGGCACCGTGCTAGTTTCCCACTAAAAGCAGTATAATCGCCGCTGG
>CALHWD010000001.1 GCA_938036825.1 uncultured Candidatus Saccharibacteria bacterium | reverse complement strand
AGCCTAGAAACTACCTGCCGGAGATTTCGGGTGACACGGCGATCAACTGTGTCTGATTAATATTATATGCTTTTCGCCAGCAATATCAATAGTGAATTTCAGAATTTATGTCAAATGCTGATCATTGCTGACAGGGAACACAGACGGATATTGTGGTGTATTCGAGCTCGTGCCGATTTCACCTTCTATGGGAATCAAGACCACTGACAGCGCAAGAGTGGTTGCTGGATACAACCGGCAGCGGCAACGAAAGAAGGCTAGTAGCGGCGTAACGATTCTGTCTATCTCCGCTCCCCAGCCATAAGTCAGACCTGTGCCGCCGCCAGATGCTTGCTCACCATATTCCGCCCGAAATCAAGCTCCAGCCGTCGTTTATGAAAGGCGGTGGTGACTTCCATTTGTTTGTATCAAGCTTGTTGGAACATACAATACAACATGCAACAAATATACTATCCTATTGAGGTAGTTTTTATTAGTATTTATCGCTCTGATAATAAACTTTCGCGGTGCGTACTTACTTATACATACACTTCTGAGAACTTAGCAGGATACGGAATATAAGGCTTATGCGTGATATTAGTGTATAACATCTTGTGCTGTATATAGTAATTTGCCATCTTAGAGAGTATATGACAGAACAGCCACCTATAGATAAGCCTTCTGATGAAAAAAAGAGATGGTATGAGCACGGCCCTGGAGAGATGATAGCCAGGGCACTAGGTAGGGTGTCGGTCGAGACGTCGGAAGAACCAAAGATACCAATCTCTGCGAAGTTAAAAAAATTGCTCTACGGAAAAGAAAGCGATGAGTGGGGTAAGGAACGCCTCAAGCCGTATGCATGGCGTCTTATGCCACCTGGTATGCGGAGCGCTAAAGGACTGTTGAATGAAGTTGCTTATCAAACAGTGGAGCCAGGGCCAGTAATTTTGCTTAAGCAAGGCGACGCCAAAGCTCGGATTTTAGCAAAGCGGAAGGCGCAAATCCAAGAAGAGTCTACTCGGGCAGTACAGCAGGAAAATGATGATGCAGACAAGAATGCACGGTAGATGCTTATCGATAATTAGTACAGTGTCGGTTATGTCATGATACATCGTGGCCGTAATGCTTGACTACAAAACTACAAACATCAAGAAATATAGAACAAGGTAAGGAAGACATTGTTTATACCAGGAAACATCAATCAATTCTTCAAAATCCTGAGTTTATCGCAAGATAAAGTTGAGGCACAACTTAACAAAGTACTGGCAAATAGTTCACGCTAGCCCAAAATTAGTGCAGCTGACGATGAACTAAATGAATTCTCAGATTACTGGCAGTACTTTGATGATGGGGTAGAACTGCTGTGGGGACTAGGTAGGCTACGTTCTATCGCAGTATATACCCAGCAATCAGACAAAGAAGGGTATCTACCCTACACTGACCAACTATTCTCAACTTTCTCTAACATGGCGCATAAGAATACTGTAGAAGAATATCTTGGTAGTCCCAGCAAAACCGGAAATTGGTTCAATAATACCTGGATTCGTTACGATAATGTCAACACCGCCGACATTGCTATGCGCTTTGAATTCGACACAACCGAACGGATTACTCGTATTGGTATAACTGAGAAGTCTGCTATGCGGAGATAGCGTTTATCTACCGCCGTACTCCATATGACACCTAGAAACGACCATATTATAACGATGATATAATTAACTCATACGACTACCCAATAGCTAACTAAAGAGGAGTGAGTGTGTATGTCTAATAACAAGTACTGCATGATAACAGTTGCAGTCGCAACCAAGGAGCAAGCATCCACTATTTCCAAGCACCTCGTCGCAAACCGACTTGCAGCCTGCGTTCAGATAACGAAAATAAATTCCGTTTATGTCTGGGACGGAGAATGCCAAGAGGACGACGAGTTTCTCTTGCTGATAAAAACTGAAAAAAGCAAGTTTCCAGAGATCGAAGAGGCAGTGCAGCGCCTCCATGACTACGATGTTCCTGAAATAATATGTTTAGATATTACAGATGGATCGCATGACTACCTCGCATGGATAACAGAAACTGTGGCATAAGGCTCTCTATGACTTTGCTTCATGCATCACTGAATTAGCACTGTTGTCCGGTATAGTTTTGTCTAATGAGGTACACGTATAGTGAAGCTGAGCGCAACTGCCGTTAGAGACAGGCTGGACGTGTCTTTCCGCTAAGCCGCTACAGCCTCCGCCTCTATCTTGGCAATGAGTTCACGCTGTGAGATCTGCTGCTGGGCGTACTGGGTAAGCCAGCGTCGTACCGCCGGAGCGACGGCAACGCCTTCAAGCTCGACTAGGCCGATAGCAGCCTGGGCGGCGCGTAATCCAAGTAGTCGTGGGGATGCGCTCGGGTCGTGCGCCGTGCCAGCCATACCTACGCTCCCTGCTGCCCTAGTTCGGGGAAGTGGGCTTCCACCAGGCGGAGGCGACGGTCGAGCTCGCGGTAGTGGCTGTCTTGGGTGGAGAAGACACTCTCGTGCATCGTGTCGCGCACGCCGGCTTCGATAATCATCTTGCGGTTGATCCGTGAAATGTCGTGCTGGATGCTCGCCTGCGTCGCTTTCATGTCGGTAAAGTCCTCCTCCAGTTTGGCACCGTGCTCCTCCAGGGCGCGTTGCAGCTCGTCCTGCGTCTTGGCGATGGTCTGCTGAGCATTGACGATGTGACCTTGCTTCTCGTTCATCTCGCTGTACTTGGTGCGCAGATCATCTAAGCCAACTTGCAGATCGGCATGTTTGGCGACTAAATTGTCTTGGCCGGCCTTGAGGTTGTCGTATTTAGTAGCCAGGTCGTCTTGTCCTGCCTGCAGCTTGTCGAGGCGTCCATCGATTCCTTCAAACCTCGTGTCAATCTGTTTGAGGTGTTTGTCTATCTGCTCGAATCGCTTGTCGATCTCGTTGAATTTCTCGGTTACGGTTGTTGTGAGTGCTGCAATTTGTTGCGAGAGTTCTTCATTTGTCATACTTCTATTTAAACACAAAGCGGGCGTGCAAACAATGTTGGAGCGCTTATTTCTGTCGTACATAAAAGCGGTTCTGATCTTCGCAAATGCACCTTTACCAGGTGCTTTTTTATTGCAAAAATGCAACTAGGTGAATAGCCTGAATTGACATAGCTGGATAGCTTACAGTGTATCATCTACCAGTTAGTAGCAAACACCCTTTAAAATTGGTTCTATTAATAATGTACAATAAGGGTATACATATTAAATATGCGACATACAACGAAAGCAACAACGCTCGTGGAATACAGATATAAAATAGTCTACAATGTATGCTTGCTTGCAGCGCTGCTATTAATCAATAATTCCATCAATACTGCATTTGGTGATGGTATTTCTGGTAAGACACCAGACGTTGCAGTTCATATCGTCATATTCTTTATAGTAATGGCACTTATACTGGCGGCTATATACTGCCGCTATAAAGATATGAGCTTGAAGAAGTGATGCATAGCGTTGGAAAGGGTGGTAACGACTTGACTACAGAAACTGTGCATGATCTCACTTTACTTATCCTGCACCATAAGCACCATAGTTGCTATATAAGCCCTCACTCTAAGAAATAGCTTCTGTAGCTGTCTCAGTCGAAGACAGTTGCCTGTCTTCTATCAAGATGCGCGCTAACTTGACTCTATGTCATATTGCCCCGTATAATTACATTCAGATAATATTCAATTGTCACAGATCTTCGAAAGTGCAACAATGATTCTACCGGAAGAGGACATAATTTTAGCTGAAACAACTGTAGCCAGAAAGCAAGACTATGAAATTTCGGTTTCATCTATTTCTTCCGACGGTGCTATCGTATGGTTTACATCGGATGAAAATACGGACACTGTTAGCATGTCAGTTGGTCAAACTGAAGTATTTGGTCGATACTCATTAACTCTTGTAGCAACAAAAATCAACGAAAGCAATTCTAGCAGCGATAACCCAAAACCTGGGGATAGTGCGGCGACCGCAACCATACATATTTCGGTATGAATAGACGTTATCATATTTGAAATCGTTAGAAGCATATACACCGGACTTCCATTCCGCAGATTCACGGGAATGGTCAACCTCGTGATGTTTTATCTAAATTTCATGCAAACATAAATTACTTGTTTTGCCAACAATTTAACGCGCACATAGTTATTACCGGAAGCTTGCGAGGAAAATTTTCAGTAGTATAGGTAGTATACTACAGGCAATTGAAATATTAGGATGCTCACCACCGTGCTCTAGCAATCACCTCCTGATATCGCTCGACATAATTTTGCGCCATAATATTGGCAGAGAATTTTTGCTCAATGCTAGCGCGGCACGCGGCTGGGTCGATCTCGTCTACCCGGTTGGCGTAGGCAAAGAACTCATCTTGGTTGCTCGCAAGGAAGCCATTGACACCGTGAGTAATAATCTCGGGCATGGCACCGCGCTTCATCGCCACAACGGGCGTGCCGCAGGCCAGCGCCTCAATGACTGCCATACCAAAGGGCTCATCCCACTCGATAGGGAAGAGCAATGCCTTGGCATTAGCCACGAAGTCGAGTTTTTTCTTGCCACTGAGGTTGCCTGCATAAGTGATGCGCCGATGCTTGAGGACGGCCGGGAGGATGTGGTCGCTATAGTAACGGAATTCTTCGTTGCGTCGGTAGTTGGTGAGCGGGTTAGAGAGCTCGAGGAGCAGCTTGCGGTTGCTGCCGATTCCTGCCACAGTACCCGCCATGCGGAGGCGCTTCTTATACTGAGCAGCATAGGCTACAGCAGTAGCTTGGCCTTTGTCTTGGGTGAAGCGGGCGAGGGTGATGTAGTAATTTTGCTTGTGCGAGACGAAGGGGAAGGCACTACAATCGATGGCGTTGTGTACGGCTGGTAGCAAATGGGGACGGATCTCGCGCGGGGCTTTGCGCGCCATTGCCTCTGAGATACACGTCATGTAGAGGCGACCAGGATTCATATATTTGAGCTGTGGGCGATTATCCATCTGCCCCGCCTCAATAGTCTGCGGCGTAGAAAATGGTGGTCCATGAAAGGTGTGCAATACTGGTGGCAATCCTGGTATACGGCTCACTGGTGAGAAAAAAGCTGGCCCAATGTAGGGGTTGTGGTCGTGAATAATATCAAAATGACCATCGGCTTCGATGGCGTGGAGGGTAAAATTGAGATGAGTCTGGAGGGCTTGGAGTGGTGCGTCGTAGTAGGGGTCGTCGATGGTATCGAAGAGCTCGCGCTTGTAGTATGAGTGGGTTGGCGTGCCGTTGCGCATCCGTCGTGCGCCATTAGCGAAAAGCTCTACCTCGACATCATCGCGCTGCTGCAGTGCACGCACCAGGCTTTCGACAACGAGCTCGATACCGCCATAGCCTTTGATGGGTAGAGCGAGCCACGGCGGGGCAACAACTGCCACTCGTAGTGGCCGTGGGGGGGGGTACTGCGGGGCGATCACTTGACGAACATTGTGTATCATTTTGTAACATCATATGGCTAGTATAGCATAATCAACTGGAATGTGGAGTAGTAGGGTATAATACAGATATGGAGTCGTTTCATCTCTTCAAGCCGTGCGGCGATCATCTCGTGGCACACCTGTATGAGCATTTGGTGATGCAGACGATGCATCGGCAACTGTTTGAGGCGGGGTTGTTTCAGGCGATTGACTACCAGGCTTATGGAGTCGTCTATTTTGATGCTGGGGTGATGGGGATCGATGTGACGCTCTATACCATGCAGGCCGAGCGCTTTGTGGCGCAGCTGCGCCAGCCAGTGGCGGAGTACGATGATACGATGATCGACTGTGCGCTCCGGCAAATCATTGCCGAGAAGGGCTATCCGCTCACCTATCACGACCGGCTCGCTCTCCACGAGGCGCTGCACCAGCTTGATACTGAGCCATGGTATGATGCTCAGGACATCGACGTATTGCAATGCTTGGGCGAAACAGCGCCACGTGGCATCATTGCTCAGCGCGAGGAGTGGGAAGCAGACGTCATGGAGTATACGATTGATATATCGATCGATCTCGAGCCGGGCGACCCGCGAGCGGCCGTCTTCATTGAGCTCACGCATGCGATCCAAGCCAATACCGCTGCGCTACTGCAGCGAACGTATGGGTATTATAACCACGGGTATGATAGGGAGTGCACGGCTGGGCACCATACCGAGCGGCAATATTTGCTCGTAACCGGCCGTGAGGATCATTCGGCCCAGGTCTATAACTTGTATGAGCTTATGATTCGGATGATTCGAGCCCAGGGTGGCTGGCAGCGCCTCTTAGAGCGCTTGCAGACGGTTGACTATCGAGAACAGTCTGCACCCTCCATCGTCAGCATGATCGATGACCTACAGATGATTGTCGGGGCACGTGGCTGGCGTCGAATTGCGACAGCGGAGACAGTGGATGACCTGCTCGATCGCCTGACAATAACAGTGGTTGCACAGTGATGAGATACGACGCGGTAGAGGCTCTACACTATGCACCGCGATTATGCACATTACCCTAGGCAAACCAACTGCTAGTATGATACTATAAGCAGTAAGGAAGGTCTGATATAATTCGGGCCGTTATTTTATGTCATGACAGATCCACAGTATATTCGTAATATTGCAATTATTGCCCACGTCGACCACGGCAAAACAACGCTGCTTGATGGCTTGCTCAAGCAGAGTAATACATTCCGCAGCAACCAAGCCGAAATGGCTCAGACGCTCATCATGGACAGTGGCGAGCAGGAGCGTGAGCGTGGCATTACCATCACTGCCAAGCAGACGACGGTCTACTACCAGCCTGTCGATGCTGAGTCAGCAGTCGACTACAAGATCAACATCATCGACACACCTGGTCACGCCGACTTTAGTGGCGAGGTGGAGCGCACGCTTAACATGGCTGATGGTGTACTCCTCGTGGTAGATGCGCAGGAAGGCCCGATGCCACAGACAAAGTTTGTCCTGAGCAAAGCACTTGAGCTTGGTCTAACGCCGGTCGTGATTATCAACAAGATCGATAAGCCTGCGCGGCGCATTGCCGAGGTGGAGGACGAGCTGGCCGATCTCTTCCTCGAGCTTGCTACCGACGAGTCGCAGCTCAAATACCCGGTGTACTATGCTGTAGCACGCGAAGGCAAAGCCTGGGCGGTACTGCCAAGTGATGCGAGCCAGCCAGCCAACCTGGCACCGATCTTTCAAGCGATCATCTCGCATATCCCAGCGCCGCAGGTGGCAGATGGGTCTTTTCAAATGCTCGTGACGGCCCTCCAGTACGATACCTTCCTTGGCAAATATGCGATTGGCCGAATCCATCGCGGGGTAGCTCAGCGTGGCCAAGCGCTGACTCTTATCAAGACAGATGGTACGACTACCAATGCCAAGATCGATAAGCTCTTCATCAGCCGCGGTCTCGCTAAAGAAGAGGTGAGCGAGGCAGGCGCGGGTGACATTGTCTACATCGTTGGTGCAGCCGAAGCGCACATTGGCGAGACGCTCGCGAGCCGCGACCAGCCAGAGGCACTACCTGTCATGGCAGTCGAGGCCCCTACTATTAGCATGTATCTTGGACCGAATACTAGCCCGATGAAGGGCCGCGAGGGTGAATTCACTACCAGCCGGCAGATTGGTGATCGCCTCAAGCGCGAACTCGAGACTAATGTGGCGCTGCGAGTGGCAGAGTCTGGTATTGGCTTTGTAGTATCGGGGCGAGGCGAGCTTCACCTCAGTGTATTGATCGAGACGATGCGCCGCGAAGGCTACGAATTTGAGGTTGGACGGCCAGAAGTTGTGACGATCACCAAGGATGGCAGCGAACAAGAGCCAGTTGAAGAGCTGCTGGTTGAGGTTGGCCCTGAGTTTGTCGGTGTTGTCAGCCAAGAGCTTGGTAAGCGTAAAGCGGAGCTCCGCAAACAAGAACAAACCACCAGCGGTGCAGCGCGGATGACCTATACCATTACGACCCGAGCATTGATTGGCCTGCGCAACCGCCTTCTGACAGATACAAAGGGGACAGTGATTATGTATAGCCTGCCGCACGGCTATCAGCCGGTTGGTGGTGCATTGCCGCGGACGCGCAATGGTGTTTTGATCGCCTTTGAGCCAGGCACGACCACACCATATGCCTTGCAAGCGTCCGAAGCGCGCGGTGAGCTCTTCGTCGGAGCGGGAACTGATGTCTATGCTGGGATGATCGTTGGCCTTAATAACCGCCCAGACGATCTTGAGATCAATGTCTGTAAGGCCAAGCACCTTACCAATATGCGCAGCAAATCAAGTGACGGCACTGTCCAACTGACGCCTCACACCCAGCTGAGCCTTGAACAATCGATTGACTTTATCGAAGATGATGAACTCCTTGAGGTCACGCCGCACGCCCTTCGCCTCCGCAAGAAATATCTCGACGCCAACGAGCGCAAACGCGCCGCCAAACAGCAACCATAACATCATAGGGAGAAACCGCCTATCATGCACAACGTCCGCCGCGCTTTTGCTGCGAAAATCATTGCTCTTACCAAAGACACCAAAGAGAGCGCCAAAGCCGCTGCCGTGCAGACGGTTGAGCTAGTGCGCCCGACGCCAAACTCACCTGACAAGACGCTCAGCGAGCTCTTTGATGAGGTGCAGACACAGCAAATTTATGGTGACGGCAAGGCGTTTGTCGATATGACACCCACCAAGCCAGCCCGGACGATTATGGCGCGGTATCGTCGGCAGCGTCGCCAGCCCGGTTTCGACCTCGCGACCTTCGTTGGGCAGCATTTTTCTACCACAGTATACCCCGCCTCGAGCTATCAACCGACCGACACCACTACTGCGCGCCAACATGTGAGTCAGCTCTGGCGGCAGCTCGAGCGGCGCAATCGCAAGAATCGGGGTTCGCTCCTTGCGCTACCATATCCATATATGACGCCAGGTGGACGCTTTGATGAGTTGTTTTATTGGGATACGTATTTCATTATGCTTGGCCTAGCGGCGGATGGGCGCTGGCGCTCTATCGAGCACATGATACGAAACTACACCTATATGTTACGTAAATTTGGGATGATCCCCACGGCTAACCGGACATACTTCTTGAGTCGGTCGCAGCCACCCATGTTTGCGGCGATGGTGCAGCTATTGGCACGTCACCGAGGCAAGCGGGTCTATGCAGAGTTTTTGCCAAGCCTTCTTGCTGAGTATCGCTTTTGGATGAAGGGTCGTCGCCAGATTGCGAAAGCCAAGGCCGTTGAGTACCCAGCGTATCTCCGCGTCGCTGTCATGCCTGATGGCACGCCGCTCAATCGTTACTATGACAACCGCACCACACCGCGCCCTGAGTCGCATCGCGAAGATGTCCATACGGCGCATCACGCAGCCTCAGCGCATACGACGCGGACATTCCTTGATCTGCGGGCGGCAGCCGAGAGCGGGTGGGACTTTAGTAGCCGGTGGTTTGCCGACCCCTGTCAGATTCAGACCATCGAGACGACAAAGTATGTGCCAGTCGACCTCAATTGCTTCCTCTATCAGCTCGAAATGACGATCGCCGAGGCTTACCGACTCATCAAGCAACGTCGCCTGGCGCGGCGTTTCGAGGCAGCGGCCGAGCGCCGAGCTCGGGCAATTCGCCGCTACTGCTGGCAACCTACCACGCAATTCTTTGAGGATTATGCCATCACCACTGGTCAGACCACGGGGCGACTAACGCTTGCCGCGGTGATGCCACTATATGTGGGAATTGCAACCGATGAGCAAGCTGCAGCGGTAGCGCAACGGCTCGAGAAAGACTTTTTGCAGCTAGGTGGACTTCTTTCAACCCTCATCACTAATGGCCAGCAGTGGGATGCCCCCAACGGCTGGGCACCACTGCAGTGGTTTGCTATTGTGGGGCTGCGCAATTACGGCTATGACACACTGGCGGCAACCATTCGCGATCGCTGGCTTGCCACCAATGAAGCTGTCTTTGCCAACAAGCGCAAAATGGTCGAGAAGTATGATGTTGTCACTGCCAGTGCGGGCGGTGGCGGGGAGTACCCCTTGCAAGATGGCTTTGGCTGGACGAATGGGGTGTACGCAGCACTCAAGGATGAGCAGCTCGGAGTAGCGCAGCAGTAGCCCTGGAAGAGGTAAGGCGCTCCGAGTCTCACGTTGCTACGTGGTGCTGTTATATTGCTGGGCTACCTCATCTGGCAAAAATCCCTTCTCATGTTGGAAGTTTGCCTGCCACTGATAGCCTTTGCCATAGCCGAGCTCCTTCATGAGTCTGGTGGGAGCATTGCGCAGATGAAGTGGCACTGGTGCATCGGCGTAGCGGCTAGCAAGAGCCTCTGCCTCGTGCATAAGGTCGGTGATCTCGCGCGATTTAGCCGAGCGGGCAAGCGCTGTGGCACAGTGGTAGAGATTGTAGCGGGCCTCAGGCAAGCCAACCCGTTCCACCGCTTGAAAGGTCGCGACCGCTAGAGATAACGCACCATTACCTGCCAGCCCGATATCCTCACTAGCGAATACCACCATGCGCCGAGCAATGAACTTCGGGTCTTCGCCAGCGTCGATCATTCGGCCCAGGTAATAAAGGGTAGCGCGGACATCGCTACCCCGCATCGACTTGATGAAGGCCGAGATCACATCATAATGCATCTCGCCTTGCTTGTCGTAGCCCGGGAGTTTCTTTTGGGCGGCAGCTGTGACGGTATCGGGCGTCACTGTCTCAGCGAGATTCAGGGCAAGCTCAAGGTTACCGAGCGCCACTCGGGCATCGCCGCCTGATAGCTCGGCGAGATAATCGAGCGCCTCTGGCGTGACGTGCTCTGTCTTACCCAAAGTAACGATGGCTCGCTGGAGAATAGCGCGAATTTCGTCTTTGCTCAGTGGTTGCAAGACGAGTACGCGCATCCGACTCAGTAGTGGTGTAATAACCTCGAAGCTTGGATTCTCAGTCGTCGCACCGATCAACGTAATCAGCCCCGACTCGACATGAGGCAAAAAGGCATCCTGCTGCGCCTTATTAAAGCGGTGGATCTCATCGACAAAGAGAACAGTGCGCAGGCCAAGATTCCAGTTCTGTCGGGCATGCTGGATGACTCGCTCGACGTCCTTCTTGCCACTGGTGACGGCACTGAGCTCGATAAACTCAGCCTCCACCTCGCGAGCAATAATCCGCGCCAGCGTCGTCTTGCCCGTACCGGGTGGTCCCCAAAAGATGAGGCTCACGGGTTGCTTTTTCGTAACAATCTGGCGCAAAATCTCGGCATCGCCCAGCAAGTGTGTCTGGCCTATCACGGCATCGAGCGACTGTGGGCGCAGCCGCTCGGCCAGCGGTTGGCGCGATGATGGTGACGAATCTGGCTCAGGCATAGCTACGTCTAGTATACCGGAAATGGGCTTGCGCGTCGAAGGGCTGTCGGTTTCGGTAATCGAACTATATCTGATCTGGCAATAGGATAGGTACTAAAGTAGCTTATTGTAATTTGTTTTTACACTCTACCAGACAAAAGCGGTGCGAGAAGGGGTTCTCATAATGCTGTAAGGACGCCCAAGACTGTTGCTGTCTCGCTATTTTGCCACAATGTGGTATGATAAAAGCAATAAGCTAGTCCAAAGGAGGAATATGGAATATATCATTATCGGCATCATCGTGGCGACGATTGTCTTCATGCTGAGCGGGATTCGGGTGGTGAATCAATACCAGCGCGGTGTGGTGCTAACGCTTGGGCGCTTCTCAGGCCAGCGCGCGCCAGGCTTGCGTGTGGTAGTGCCAATCTTTCAGACGATTATGATGGTCGATGTCCGCTCGACACCGATCGATGTGCCGAAGCAAGAGGTTATTACGAAAGACAACGTGACAGTTGGTGTGGACGCTGTGGTGTACTTTCGTGTCATTAATGCGCCAAAGGCCGTCCTCGAGACGACGAACTACATCTACGCTACCAGCCAGTTTGCTCAGGCTGCGCTACGTGATGTGACGGGTAACATTGACATGGACGACCTGCTTGCCAAGCGAGAAGAGCTCAGCCAGCAGATCAAAGAGATTGTCGATGCTGAGACTGACAAGTGGGGGATTGACGTTGAGAACGTGAAGATTCAGAACATCGAGCTGCCAGGCGATATGAAGCGCGCTATGGCTAAGCAAGCCGAAGCCGAGCGTGAGCGCCGGGCCAACATCATCAATGCCGATGGTGAAAAAGCCGCTGCAGAGACCCTTGCAGAGGCTGCTCAGATTCTTGCTAACACCCCAGGGGCAATCAACTTGCGTACGCTCACGACACTTGAGCGCATTAGTGCCGAACCAAGCCAGAAGACGATGATCCTCTTCCCAGCAGAATTAACAGAGGTGCTGCGAGGTATTAAGCGGTCATGATCGACTTTCGTCAGAATCGAGCGCGTTGCATTGATGCGCTTGCGGGTGGGCTGGCAGTATTGACTGCGTATGACGAAGTGCAGGGCAGTGGCGATGAACCAGCACCATTTCAGCAAGAGTCGAACTTTTGGTGGCTCAGTGGAATTGAGCGACCAGGTTGGAAGTTGATTATCGATGGACGACGGAGCCGCACAACACTCGTGCGGCCTCATCTCGATGCGGTGCAGCAGACCTTCGTTGGTGAACTCAGCAGTGAGGAAGCCAAGCGGATCAGTGGTGCTGATGCAGTGATTGACGCCCACGATTTTGAGGCAGAGCTGCGCCAGCTTGCCAAGCGCCATACGGTTGTATACGAAGTAAACGACCGCGCTGACTATGGTTTTATGCTCAATCCCGCCTCACGCGACCTGAGCAAAGTACTGCAGCGGATCTTTCCTTCAGTACAATCGTGCCTCCGTCAGTTGCGTGAATTGCGGGCTATCAAGCAGCCGGAGGAGATTGCTGCGCTGCGCCAGGCAATTGCGCTGACGATCGAAGCGTTTGAGGTAGCCAAGCAGCGCTTGCCGCACTGTCAGCATGAGTATGAGTGCGAGGCAGAGTTTGATTACTTATTCCGGCACCGCAATGCTCGCCATGCATATAGCCCAATCGTTGCTGGTGGTGCTAACGCCTGCACTTTGCACTACAGCCATAATGCAGGGCCGCTGAATGCTGAGAATATGGTGCTGATCGATGTCGGGGCGCGGGTCAACGGATATTGTGCGGATATCACTCGCACCTATGGTATCAAACCGACGCAGCGCCAGCAGGATGTCCACGCTGCGGTGGTGCAGGCGCAGCAACACATCATAGAGCTGCTCGAGCCAAATCTCCCTGTGGCTGATTACATCCAACAGAGCGACGACATTATGCGTGATGCCTTGCAGCAGCTTGGTTTCCTACGCGATCGTCACGACCAAGCCACCTTCCGGCGTTACTATCCACATGCCACCAGCCACGGGCTTGGCGTCGATACACACGACAGCCTGGGCGCGCCGCGGGTACTACGCGCTGGTATGGTGCTTACCGTCGAGCCAGGAATTTACATTCCAGAGGAGGGCATTGGTGTCCGGATTGAAGATGACATCCTCATTACGCCAAGCGGCCACGATAATCTCAGCGCCAGCTTATCGACAAAATGGTAAAAAACCGCTATACTAGAGCAAATGAAACGACAATTTTTTGCCTTTATTATCCGCTGGGTGCTAAATTCACTTGGGCTGTGGATTGCCGTACGTATCTTTGGTACAGGCTATATCGGTGTTCAACCCGATATGAGCATTGCCGTGTTTTTGCTGGCTGGGCTCATCTTCTCGGTTGTTAATGCAGTCTTTAAGCCGATTGCCATCATCCTATCACTTCCCGCTATTCTCGTCACACTCGGTCTCTTTACCGTCGTTGTCAACGGCTTTATGGTCTATATTTCACTGATACTGGCACCAGGTCTCAAGATGACGTTTCTTCACTCCATCTTGACAGGCCTGATTATGAGTCTGGTAAACTATATAGTAAGCAGCGCGCTCGAGCTAAATTATGGGCGCACGCAGGAGGAACAACATGAATCTTGATAGTATTCTACAAACAATAATGATTGGCTCGGCCATCTTGATGGTTCTAGCTATTTTGCTTCAGCAACGCGGGGCGACGCTTGGTGCAGGCTTTGGTGCCTCGGGCGAGCTCTATACCACGCGGCGTGGTCTAGACAAGAACCTCTTCGAGGCAACGATCTTTTT
Organism: uncultured Candidatus Saccharibacteria bacterium; assembly: GCA_938036825.1. GTDB lineage: Bacteria > Patescibacteriota > Saccharimonadia > Saccharimonadales > Saccharimonadaceae > Saccharimonas. Next base: position 2,494 of record CALHWD010000001.1, on the reverse strand, counting down.
GGCTGTTACCTTTGTTGGGTCTATTTTGGCGGCACTCTTGTTGCCGTCTGCGGGGTAGGGTATGGCGAATCGGCAGGAGAAGCACCTCCAGCGCCGTGAAACCTCGTCGGCAGTTGTGCCTCAGGAGGATGAATCGCTGCGGGCAGCCAAAGCAGCGAAATCGGTGCCATCTCGCCGCAAGAAACCACGCCGTGACTTCAAGCAGCTCGAAGATAGCGCGACGCGCCACGTTGGCAAGTTCTTAGGGAGCCGCTTCGAGAGTTTGCGTCGAGCCCGGCGGCGGGTTGTGCTGTGGCTTGTCCTCATTGCAGTGATTTTGCTTGGTATTATTGCTCAGATCTTTATCCGCCGCGACGCAACAACGGCAACTGGTGGGACCGGCGGGACGTATATTGAGGGGGCGCTTGGCCCGATTGAGACGCTTAATCCACTCTTTGCGACCACTAGTGCCGAGCTTTCGGCTAGCCAGCTTATGTTTTCCTCGCTCTATCATTACGACGCCAAGGGTTCGCTCCACACAGATGTTGCAACGAGTCTTGCCTATAACGAAGCGAGCAAAACCTACACCGCTCAATTGCGTGATGACGTCCGCTGGCACGATGGGCACAAGCTCACCGCCAAGGATGTTGTCTTCACGATCAACCTCATCAAGAACCCGGCGGTGCGCTCGCCGTTGCGCGTCAATTGGGTCGACGTCCAGGCCAAGGCAGTCAATGATACTACTGTGCAGTTTGTGCTACCTGCCACGTATGCCGCCTTCCCACATGCATTGACCTTCCCAATTTTACCTGAACATATGCTGAGTTCAGCAACGCCAAGCTCGATGCGCCAGGTGCCGTTTAATCATTCACCAGTTGGTAGCGGGCCGTTTAAGTTTCAGATTTTGCAATCGACCAACAATGCTCGCCGGCCAAAAACCGTGCATGTCGTTGCCTTTGATGGCTATTATGGTGGCCGACCCAAGCTTGATCGCTTCGAGCTCCAAGCTTATAGCACGCAGCAAGATATTGTCTCGGCTTTGCAAGCTGGTGAACTGAGTGGCGCAACCGACCTCTCCGTTGTGATGCGCAAAGATATTCCACGCAACCAATACACGACAACCACTGTACCAACCGACCGTGGGGTGTACTTGCTCATGAACAATACCAATCCCATTCTGAAAGATCGCGCTGTACGCAAAGCTCTCCAACTGGGCACCAACACTGCTGCGATTCGCACCTCGCTGGGTGATGGCGTGCAGCGCCTCGATGGGCCGTTTATCCCCAGTCAGCTTGGCGGTATCGATACGCCATCTGCAGATAAGCATGACAAAGCGAAGGCCGCTGCGATGCTGGATGAAGCAGGCTGGAAGCTCGCCGATGGCAGCAAAGTTCGCAGCAAAGATGGCCAAAAGTTGGAGATTATGATCACTACCACGAAGGGTGCGGAGTACGAAGCAGTCCTTGCCAAGGTAATGGAGCAGTGGCAGCAGCTTGGTGTGGCAGTGACGCAGCAGGTGATCGACCGCTCGGCAGCATCATCAACCTTTGTCCAAGGGACATTGCAGGGGCGAAGCTACGATGTTTTGCTCTATGAGCTAGCGATTGGTGCCGACCCCGATGTCTATGCCTACTGGCACTCCTCTCAGACTGGCTACCAGGGTTATAACTTCGTCAATTACACGAGCCGCACCGCAGATGCCGCATTGGCTAGCGCCCGCACGCGTCTCGAGCCCAAGTTGCGTGCTGCCAAGTACAAAGCGTTTGCCGAGCAGTGGTATAGCGATGTGCCGGCGATTGGCCTCTATCGGTCGGCTAGTGTGTATGCGACAGGCCCCGGTGTACAGGCTATCCAACAGGGCGATACGCTCGTTTCGGGCGCAGATCGCTACGCAGATATCCTTCGCTGGACAGTTACCACGCGAGATGTTTACAAAACCCCCTAACATGCGGTATAATCAACAGTGTCGCGAGATATGCGGACGTGGCGGAATTGGTAGACGCGTCAGCTTGAGGGGCTGGTGAGCATTGCGCTCGTGGAAGTTCAAGTCTTCTCGTCCGCACCAGATATGATGCTTCGCGACACATGAGCACCACCAAGACGGTGGTGTTTTGCTTTTGTAAATAACAATAGGGGGGAGATCTTGTATTAAGATACTTGTACGAGCACTTTGCTTGGATGCTTTGACGCTTGCATTAACTGGACATTTCTCCAGATGAAGCGTAAGAGTCATAGAGTGCCTGAACCATAAAAGTGCGATAATTAATCGGCGAACTGCTTGTGTTTTGTAAAAGGGTGGTGCATAATAAAGACAAGCTGGTACGCAAAAAGGGGTACCGTTGCGTCCAAACACAAACATCGTGCCAAAACAAACATTGTGCCCCAGGGTGGGCGCGTAGCAGCTACCGGCAAATCACCTCTAGCCAAAGAGGTGATTTTTTGCTATAGTCTATAGCAGACGGGGCATTAGCTCATTTGGCTAGAGCGCTTCGCTGGCAGCGAAGAGGTGACCAGT